>CANDJR010000145.1 GCA_947385105.1 uncultured Eubacterium sp. | reverse complement strand
CCTGCAATCGAGGATGGATTTTATTATGATTTTGATCATGCGCCATTTTCCAGAGAGGATTTGGATAAAATTGAAGCGGAGATGAAAAAAATCATGAAAGAAGGTCATGCCATTGAATGTTTTACCTTGCCAAGGGAAGAAGCAGTTCAATTGATGCAGGAAAAGAATGAGCCTTATAAAGTAGAATTAATTCATGATTTGCCAGAAGGATCTGAGATTTCTTTCTACGATCAAGGCGGATTTGTCGATTTATGCGCAGGCCCGCACTTAATGTCTACAAAAGGGATCAAAGCTTATAAGCTGATATCTTCTTCCATGGCATACTGGAGAGGGGATGAGCATAAGGCGCAATTGCAGCGTATTTATGCAACTGCTTTCAATAAAAAGGAAGATCTGGCAGCATACCTTGCACATTTGGAAGAAATAAAAAAGCGTGATCACAATAAACTGGGACGTGAAATGGAGCTGTTTACAACTGTAGATGTAGTTGGGCAGGGACTTCCTTTGTTTGCGCCTAAAGGGACAAAGATGATCCAAAAACTCCAGCGCTGGATTGAAGATTTAGAAGACAATGAATGGGGCTATGTACGTACACGGACACCACTCATGGCAAAGAGTGATTTGTACAAAATATCCGGGCATTGGGATCACTATAAGGACGGCATGTTTGTGCTGGGAGAGGAAGAAACAGATAAGGAAGTATTTGCACTGCGCCCAATGACATGCCCATACCAATATTATGTATATAAAAACACACAAAAATCTTACCGGGATCTGCCGTATCGTATGGCAGAGACATCAACCCTGTTTCGTTCAGAAGAATCTGGGGAGATGCACGGACTGACACGCGTACGCCAGTTTACCATTTCCGAAGGCCATTTAGTGATCCGTCCAGATCAGGCAGAAGATGAACTAAAAGGATGTCTAAAACTTGCAAACTATGTACTTGCTACACTTGGTTTGCAGGAGGATGTGACATACCGCTTGTCAAAATGGGACCCGAATAACCACGAAAAATATTTAGGTGATGCACATTATTGGGAATCCACACAGGATGCGCTGCGTCAAATCCTGCTGGAGGAAAAACTGCCGTTTACAGAGGCAGACGGAGAGGCTGCATTTTATGGGCCAAAAATCGATATACAGGCCAAAAATGTATACGGAAAAGAAGATACAATGATTACGATCCAGCTTGACTGTGCAATTGCTGAAAACTTTGATATGTATTATATTGACGAAAAAGGCGATAAGATCCGCCCATACATTATCCATCGGACTTCCTTAGGGTGCTATGAGCGTACACTGGCATGGCTGATTGAAAAATACGCTGGAAAATTTCCAACATGGCTTTGTCCGGAACAAGTACGAATCCTGCCAATTTCTGATAAATATAACGCATATGCGCAGCAGGTAGCTGCAGAATGTAAGAAAAACGGCATTGACGTAACCGTAGACGGACGTTCAGAAAAGATTGGTTTTAAAATCCGTGCAGCCAGACTGGACAAGCTGCCATATATGCTTGTTGTTGGACAACAGGAGGAGGCAGATGGTACCGTATCTGTGCGAAGCCGCTTTGCTGGCGATGAAGGCGTAAAACCACTCACTGCATTTATCGACCAAATTTGCAAAGAGATTCGTACGAAAGAAATCCGTACAGAGATCGTGCCAGAAGATAACAAGTAAGTTCCTATAAGCACTCAGTATTTTAATCAAAATTTATTTTCTGAATAAATTTTGAAATTTCTGAATAGATTTTGGAATTTCTGAATAGATTTTGGAATTTCTGAATAGATTTCGAAATTTCTAAGTAGATTTTGGAATTTCTGAATAGATTTCGAAATTTCTAAGTAGATTTTGAAATTTCTGAATAGATTTTGAAATTTCTAATTTAATTTTGATTTTTTCATTTAATTTTTAGATTTTTCAATGAATTTTGAATTTTTTCATTTGATTATGAAATCTTTGTATGATTCGTGATTTTCTAAAAAAAATATTTCATGAAATAAAGCATTAGCTCTGTAACTTTCGTTTCTAAAACAGGTTGCAGAGCTTTTTTGTATGCAAATTTTGTATACTGTTTTTAAGATACAACAGAATGAATTCAATTACTTTTACGATGTGAAAAGCAGGCGGAAAAGAAAAATATTCCTGGAAAATTGCACCTAAATTGGTAAGTATTTTTCTTTGCATAGGAACGGTCATAATACAAATACTATATCTGAACTAAATAAAAGAGCTATAGAAAAGCTCTGACTGATATATTACTATCATAAATTTAAGAAGCAGGAGGAAAATTATGCCTAGTTTAGATTGTAGTGTAGTAAACTGTAAGTATAACGAAGACCACGGATGTGTTAGAGATTCGATCAGCGTAGGCGGCGCTGGTGCAAATACTTCGGCGCAGACGTGCTGCGATAGTTTTGAGGAAAGAAAGGGCGAATCGTTTACAAACAGTTTCAGAGAACCGTCTTTGAAAGTCGATATCCGCTGTGAAGCAAAAAAATGCGTGCATAATGATAACTGTAACTGCCAAGCAGATAAAATAGACGTATCCGGTGCTAATGCATGTAAATGCGATCAGACCGTTTGCGGAACATTCTGTGAAAAATAAAAGCAAAATTTCGCAAAAGTATTGCCTAACTGCCGATGCAGTTGGCAGTGTCATCCGGCACATCACAACCGCTGCAGCGGTGTGCCGGATTTTTGCTGCGCACTGTTCACACATTCGGTGTTCACAGTAACGGAATGCAGTCCATGCAAAACCTTGGTGTGAACAGTTATTTTTGCTGGGCAAAGATTGTGAAAAGAACATGGAAAAGGGTTGTTTTTTTTCATGCTGACACTTACAATATAGGGTAGGAGGGAAGATGTATGAGAAAGAAATCACATATTACATTAGCAAAATACCTGGTTCAGGAATCCAGAGACAAAGAATTAAAAAGACATAAATATGCTTTCTATTTAGGAAGTATCCTGCCAGACATTAAGCCTTCATTTATTTATCGCAGGCATGAAATTACCGATACGTTCCCAGAAGTGCAAGAGCGCATTAAGCAGCTTGTTTCGATAGAAATGGACAAAAAAGAACAGCATAGTACAAAATATTACCGTAACCTGGGTGAAGTATCCCATTACCTGGCTGATTACTTTACGTATCCGCATAACCGTAAGTTTTCCGGCGGATTTCGTGAGCATTGTTCTTATGAAGAAGAACTGAAAAAGAAGCTGCGCCAGCATATTACAAGCGGGAAGGCAGCAAGCCGCAAGAAAAAGTATATTGACTTTCCAGCACCTGAGGAATTGTTTGATTTTGTGGAAAAATCACATCAAAATTATATTTCCAGAAATCATTCTGTGGAAGAAGACATTGCCCACATTATTCCGATTAACAGCCAGGTTATGAAAAGCATCGCGCATTTACATAAATGAATTTTGGGTGTCACTGTGAGCAACCAAAGTGCGAACAGTACCGGCTGTAGAAGTTTGTCGAATGCTGTCAACGTGAAATATTTGACAACTTTTGTAGAATAATAGTACAATAGCTGTATCAATAATATATAGAAATAGTGGTGATAGGGTGATAAAATGGATGGAGAAAGTACATTACAGATGGAAATTGAGCAACTCAGAAAAAAATTAAATGAAGCAGCTGTCCGTGACCTGACGTCAGAGGAATGTTTTCGTTTAAGTTTAAAATTGGATGCACTCTTAGAGCGTTATTATAACGCAAAGGGGGTACTTCCGCTGTAAACATTTGAAGTAGTACTCTGAGTTGACTGCAAAAAAAGCACACAGAAAAAAAGGGGAACACCGAATAGGTGTTCCCCTTTTTTGTGCAAAAAAATGCTTGTCAAAATGGGGAAAGAAGGTTATATTATACATATATGTGGAGGAAAGTGGATGAAAGTGGTGGAATCTTCCATTGTAGAGGGTATGCGCAATGTTCATGGGTGAATATAGTCATACAATTGATGCGAAAGGCAGGATGATCGTTCCTTCCAAGTTTCGGGAAAAGCTTGGAGATCAGTTTGTTGTGACAAAGGGATTGGACGATTGTCTATTTGTATACCCATTAGATGAATGGGCGAATATCGAAGAAGCTTTCCGTAAAGTACCATTAACCAATAAAAAAGCAAGAGACTTTGTACGTTTTTTCTTTGCCGGGGCAGCCAGCTGTGAAGTAGATAAGCAAGGACGTATCCTGCTGCCGACATCTTTGCGCAATTATGCAGGATTAGAAAAAGAAATTGTATCTGCAGGTGTGCTAAACCGTGTGGAAATCTGGGACAAAGAAAAATGGGAGCGCAGCAATGAGATTGGCGATATGGATGAGATCGCAGATTATATGGCTGAGCTTGGCGTCAGCATCTGATATGAGAAAGGAAATCTATGGGATTTGCACATACTTCAGTACTGTTGCATGAGACAGTAGAAAATCTAAATATCAAGCCAGACGGGATCTATGTAGACGGCACATTAGGCGGAGGCGGACATGCTTATGAGGTGCTTAAGCGCTTGTCGAATCAAGGGCGGCTCATTGGGATGGACCAGGATGCAGACGCACTTTGCGCTGCAAAGAAACGGCTGATACAATTTGAGAGCCAGCTTACTATGATCCACAGCAATTATGCGGATATGCGTTTGCAGCTTTTTAAGCTTGGTATTGAAAAAGTAGATGGGATTTTATTAGATTTAGGGGTATCTTCCTATCAGCTGGACACGCCGCAGCGGGGATTTACTTACAAGGATGCGCAGGCGCCGTTAGACATGCGAATGGACATCCGTCAGGAATTAACGGCAAAGGACATTGTAAACGAATATAGCGAAACGGAATTATTTCGGGTCATTCGTGATTATGGGGAAGATAAATTTGCAAAAAATATTGCAAAGCATATTGTACAGGCAAGAAAGGAGAAAGAGATCCATACAGCTGGGGAGTTATGTGCAGCCATCCGTGCTGCTATCCCTATGAAGATGCAAAAAAAGGGCGGACATCCAGCAAAACGTACCTTTCAGGCGATCCGCATAGAACTTAACCATGAACTGGAAGTACTGCAGGATCATTTGGATGAAATGATTGACTTACTAAACGACGGCGGCAGGATTTGCGTGATTACATTCCATTCTTTGGAAGACCGCATTGTAAAAACTGTTTTTAAGAGAAACGAGCATCCATGCACTTGCCCGCCGGATTTTCCGGTTTGCATATGCAACAAAAAACCAAAAGGAAAAGTGATATGCAAGCCGATTGTACCATCCGATGACGAAATGAATCATAATAAACGTTCAAAAAGTGCAAAGCTTCGAGTATTTGAACGAAAGGAGCAGTAAATGAGCAGACAAACAGACAGAAGGCCAAAAAAGACTTATACGATGTATGAAGATGGAAATACGGTCAGACGGTTTGATGCTGTACCAGACTATCCAGGTTATCAGGAGGAACGCAGAAAAAGAAAAGAAGATCGCAGAATTTCAGAACAAAAACGCCGGCATAGGCGTGCTGCGAGGAGAAACCGCGAACGGGCAATGAAAATGAGTGCTAGTTATGTAACATTTTTATCCGCCTGTGTCGTAGGAGTAGGATTTATATGTTCTGCTTATGTGAATTTACAGTCTGATTTGATTATCCGCCAAGATAGGATCGAAGCGTTAGAAAGCAGCATTTCTGATTTGAAACTGGATAATGATGCAAGGTATAAGCGAATTATGACATCTATGGATGTAAAGGAACTGAAAAAGAAGGCAAAAAAACTAGGTATGCGGTATCCGTCGTCAGACCAGATTATATACTATTCCGTAGACAGCGCTGACTATATGACACAATATACCAATTAATGGGCAATATTTTATGATATGATACAGCGGTTTATCGTTACAGGATAAGGAGATTATGGCAAGAAACAGGAAACCAACAAACCAAAGGGCAGCAGGCAGTAGGAGTACTGCAAACCGTAACAATCCGCCCAGCCGGACTGCATCAAGCAGGCAAAACGGCAGGAATACAGCAAGTAGAAATCAACAACGTAGAACTACAGCAGGCAGAAATCAACAAAACCGAAGTACAGCAGGCAGAAGCCAGCAACATAGAACTACAGCAGGCAGAAATCAACAAAACCGAAGTACAGCAGGCAGAAGTCAACAACATCGAAATACTGCTGGCAGCAGACATCCGTCAGCGCAAACGCGCACAAATACAAGAAAAAGCACAGCAAGCAGCAGAAGCAAAGCCAGGCATCATACTCCCGTAAGGCAGCAGAACCGGAACACAAAAGGAAACGCACCCTCTAGGAGACCGGTTTCCCAAAAGCGGACAACCAGCAGAACAAACCGGAAAAACAGGCGGCCTGTTTCCAGGCCAAAGAAGAAAAACTGGCTGAAATTAAGCAGAAAGATACATACAAATACATTTATTGTATTTTTTGTAGTTGTGGTTTTATTAGGCGGTTTAGCAGGAAGGCTGATGTATATTGAATATACGGAAGGAGAGAAATACCAAAAAATTGTACTTGCAAACAGCAATTATGATAGTGTGATCGTTCCTTACCGCAGGGGTGATATTGTTGATGCGAAAGGTATCGTATTAGCGACCAGTATGGATGTGTATAATGTGATTTTAGACTGCAGTGTACTGACTTCAAAGGAGGAATATTTAGAGCCTACCATACAGGCATTAATGGAAAGCTTTCCGGGCGAAATAGAAGAAACACTGCTGCGCACTTATATTAAAGAAAATCCGAAAAGTCAGTACTGGGTGCTTAAAAAGCAGTTACCATATGAAGAAGTACAGGTGTTTTTAAATAAACAAAATGATGAAGATTCCAAAACTGCAAAATACATTAAAGGCATATGGTTTGAAAAGGAATATATCCGCAGCTATCCATATAAATCGCTGGCAAGTACGGTCGTAGGTTTTACGACATCAGGCAATGTCGGCATGGCAGGGTTGGAAAACTATTATGACAGTACATTAAACGGAACAAATGGCAGGCAGTATGGGTATTTGAATTCTGACAATTCAGTGGCAAAAACGATTAAAGATGCAGTTAATGGGAATAATATTGTTACAACGATTGATATTAATATCCAAACAGCCGTAGAAGCAAAAATCCTGGAGTTTAGTAAAGCATATGCAAATGAAGCAAGGCCAGGGCCTGGCGCTGAAAATATTGGGGTAATTATTCAAAACCCAAATACAGGAGGTATCTTAGCAATGGCGGATTATCCAAACTACGACCTCTCCAATCCGCGTTCGCTAACGAACTATTTTACAAAAGAAGAAATCGAGAAAATGACTGATGAAGAACAGCTCGATTTTTTAAACAGGCTATGGCGAAATTATTGTATTAGCGATACATTCGAACCAGGATCTACACAGAAACCGCTGACAATTGCAGCTGGATTAGACTGCGGCGAGCTAAACGGCAATGAAGCGTTTTACTGCGATGGGGTAGAGCAAATTGCAGAAGATACGAAAATCCATTGCGTTGTCCGAAGCGGCCATGGTACAGAAACGCTGCAGGGATCTTTGATGGATTCTTGTAACGACGTGCTGATGCAGGTTGCAAGGCGGATGGGAAAAGACATCTTTTGTACCTATCAGGATCACTTTGGCATGGGATTTAAAACAAATATTGATTTGCCGGGTGAAGCACGTACAGATACCCTTGTGCGTACAGCAGAGAATACGACTGCAGTGGATCTTGCAACAGAGTCGTTTGGACAAAATTTCAACTGCACAATGATACAAATGATCAGCGCTTTTAGTTCGCTGATTAATGGCGGCAATTATTATCGGCCGCATATTGTGTCAAAAATTACGGATGAAAACGGCAATACGGTAAAAGAGATTAAGCCGCAGCTGCTAAAGCAGACGGTTTCTAAAAAAACAAGCGATACGATGAAGGAATACTTATATGCAGTCGTTTCAGAAGGAACAGGAAACGTTGCAAAGGTTCCAGGCTATTCTATGGGCGGTAAGACAGGTACAGCAGA
The DNA here is from genome assembly GCA_947385105.1 of uncultured Eubacterium sp. GTDB lineage: Bacteria > Bacillota > Clostridia > Lachnospirales > Lachnospiraceae > Eubacterium_J. The sequence continues at coordinate 717 of CANDJR010000145.1, read as the reverse complement.
AAAAATGCCAAGGGATGATAAAAATTATCTCGTGTCTTACATTGGATATGCGCCGCAGGAAAAGCCACAGCTTGTGATCTATACACTGATCGATACGCCAAACCAGAGTACGGAAGGGGAAAAGCAGGCGCACAGTACCTTTGCGCAAAATCTGGCAAGGGAGATTTTGGAAGAAATTCTTCCTTATATGAATATTTACAAAGACGAAGAAGTGAAAAAAGATGCACTTAAGAAAAAAGAGACAAATATGTACACCGCGATTGAAGGTTATGAGCATAAAGCCGAATTGGGTGAAGCAGTAACTTACGATTAACCGGACAAAATATACATAACCTCATAATTGCAGAATAAGCTATATTAACTGCTATTATGAGGTTTTGTTTCATGAACGGCACAAAAACAATCAACCGGAAAAAAATTGTCATCGTCTTTTTTTCTATCTTTTGTGGAATGCTTGTATTATCAGGCAGGTTGTTTTATCTCATGGTGCTGCAGTCTGAGCATTACAGCGCCATGGCCCAGGACTTGCATGAAAGGGAGCGTGATATCAAAGCGGCACGGGGCAAGATTTTAGACAGAAATGGCAAAGTGCTTGCTGCTAACCGCAGTGTTTGTACGATTTCAGTCATCCACAGCCAAATCAAAGATGGGGAAAAGATTATCAAAGTTCTTTCCAAAGAGCTTGAAATGGACGAAGAAACGGTACGAAAGCGCGTC
>CANDJR010000144.1 GCA_947385105.1 uncultured Eubacterium sp. | reverse complement strand
CCACTTCAGGTCACACTCTTTCCCTACACGACGCTCTTCCGATCTAGATATAATTTCAATATGCTCTCCGCCGTTTTCCTGCAGCAGTTTACGGATTTGCAGTACATCATCAGCACGTCTTACAAAAGAAGCTGCCACAAAATCAAAGTCATTTTTAATTCCAAATAAAATATCGTTGCGATCTCTTTCGCTTAAATATGGCAAAGACAAATGTACGCCAGGTACATTGACGCCCTTATTGTCCGATACTGCGCCGCCATTGATCACGCGGCAGTCAATATGCTGCCCCTCCAATGCTTCTACCTTCATCTCGATTAAGCCATCGTCAATTAACACCCGATCGCCTACAGAAAGATCATCGTACAGCTCCTTGCAGGTAATCGAAACCTGGTTTTCATCTCCTGGCACATCTTCAATGCAAAGACGGAACAGCTGACCAGACACTAAGTTGACTTTTCCAGATACAAATTTCTTGACCCTGATTTCCGGTCCTTTCGTATCCAGGAGTGCAGCTACTGGCTGATGGTATTTTTCTCGTGCCTTTTTTAACATGTCAAGCCGTTTTGCATGTTCATCATACGTACCGTGGGAAAAATTAAAGCGGGCAACACTCATGCCTTCTTGTACCAACTGCTCTAAAATCCCCGGCTGATCTGTAGAAGGTCCTAACGTACAAATAATCTTTGTTTTCGTCATATTCTTTCTCCTTTTTTCAATTTTTAATGCCTGTTTGATCCCCCTGAAGCAAATAGCCATGGTTTAACGGCCCATTGCCATGCCCCATCACAAGCCCGGATAAAATCGCGCCTGTTACATACTCTTTTGCACGACGTACAGCATCCTGCATCGGCATCCCTGCTGCAAGGTTGCATGCAATAGCAGAAGACAGCGTACAACCCGTTCCATGCGTATTCGGGTTGTTTACATGTTTTCCTAACAGCCAGTAAAACTGGCTGCCGTCATATAATAAATCATCTGCTGCCTCAGTCCAATGTCCGCCCTTGCATAGTACTGCACAGCCAAAAGCAGCATATAAAATCTGTGCTGCCTCTTGCATGGATTCCTTGTCTGTAATCCGAATCCCCGTTAAAGCTTCTGCTTCTGGAAGATTCGGCGTCAATAGTGCTGCCAGCGGATACAGCAATTGTTTTGCTGTGTCTAATGCATCCATTTGCATCAGCCCGTCTCCGCTTGTTGCACACATCACTGGATCCACAATGATGTGCTGTGCCTGATAGGTCTGCAGCTTTTCACAGATCACCGGAATCATTTCCTCTGTCGGAATCATGCCAATCTTGACTGCTTGTGGAGTAATATCAGAAAATATTGCATCCAGCTGTGCTCCAACCATTTCCGGTGATATTGGCATGATCTCAAATACACCTGTTGTATTTTGTGCGGTAAGCGCTGTGATTGCACTCATCGCATAAGCTCCATGTGCCATCATTGTTTTGATATCCGCCTGGATACCCGCTCCACCACTGCAATCGCTCCCAGCAATTGTTAAAACTGCATTCATTTTTCCTCCTTCATGTGCTCTACATGTCGTACGCAGAGAGTCTCTCCAATATATACAAGTAGGGAAACTTTTTTCCTTACTTGATGCGCGCCCTATACATATAAGACTGCGCATAAAAAGCGGCAGGCCTAACACCGATTGCCTATGACAACGTATGCAAGACCCGCCGCTTCTTTCTACTTTTTGTGCCTGCCAGCCGGCTATTTCACAATACGTACTTTGATCACGCCGTTCATTTCTTTCATCTTTGCAACCGCTTCGTCTACCATCGGCATATCAATATCAAACATGGAATACGCATAATTTCCTTTTGACTTATTTGTCATATTCGCAATATTGATGTCAAATTGGCTAAAAATGGATGAAAAATGACCAATCATCCCTTTGCTGTTTTTATGGAGTACTGCGACACGTCCTACTGTCGTGCATTCACCCATATCACAGTTTGGATAATTAACAGAATTTTTTACATTTCCATTTTCCAGGTAATCACAAATTTCTTGCGCTGCCATTACCGCACAATTATCTTCGGATTCTTCCGTTGAAGCGCCAAGATGCGGTGTTACAATGCAGCCTTCTTTTCCTGCGGTTGTATGGTTCGGGAAATCTGATACATATTTTTTCAGCTTGCCTTCTGCAAGTGCAGCTACTACTGCTTCTTCATCTACGAGCAGATCTCTTGCATAATTGAGAATCACTGCTGTAGGCTTCATGATCGCAATTGCATTTGCATCGATCATCTTTTTTGTGGAATCCAGAAGCGGTACATGGATGGTAATATAATCACATTCGCGGTAAATATCTTCTACATTTTTAATATATTTTACATTTCGTGACAAATTCCATGCTGCTTTAATCGAAATATATGGATCATATCCATAGACATCCATATCCAGATGTGTTGCTGCATTCGCTACACGGATTCCAATCGCGCCAAGGCCAATTACACCGAGCTTCTTTCCTGCCAGTTCACAGCCAGCAAATGCCTTTTTTTGTTTTTCTGTCTGTTTTGCCAGATCCGGGTTGTCTTTTTGTTCATCTACCCAGTTTACACCGCCTGAAATGTCGCGGCTTGCCATTAACATACCTGCTAATACAAGCTCTTTTACTCCATTTGCATTTGCTCCAGGCGTATTAAAAACTACAATCCCCTGCTCTGCGCATTTTTCCAGCGGAATATTATTGACACCTGCACCTGCTCGTGCTACGACATCCAATTTCTCCGGCAGCTCCATTTCATGCATGGACGCAGAACGGACAAGCACAGCCTGTGCATCCTTTATATCATCTACTTTCTTATAATCCTCTGTCAATACTTCTAAGCCCACTTCAGCAATCGGGTTTAAACATACATAATTGTACATATTTTCCTCCTTAACGCTCCCATTTTTAGCCTTTACCGTTTACGCCTGCCTGTTGCATCTTAAAGTATAGGATGCACAGGCTTTTGTGATACAGTATTTGCTGTGTTTAGCTATTTTTTGCTTCAAAATCTTTCATAAATGCAACCAGCTTTTCTACGCCTTCCTTTGGCATTGCATTATAAATCGAAGCCCGCATGCCGCCAACAGTCCGATGGCCTTTTAAATTTACAAACCCTGCCTGTGCAGCTTCTGCGACAAATTTTGCATCCAACTCCTCATTTCCGGTTACAAACGGTACATTCATCAAAGAACGGTCTTTTGGCACAACTGTTCCATGAAACAGTTTGCTCTGGTCTAAGAAATCATACAATATGTTTGCTTTTTCCATATTGCGTTTTTGAATTTCTTCTAAGCCGCCCATCTTTTTTAACCATTTAAATACTTTGCCGCAAATATAAATGCCATAGCAAGGCGGCGTATTATATAAGGATTCTGCATCTGCATGCGTCTTATATTTTAACATCGTAGGCGTGCCTGGCAGTGTGTCTTCTGTAATTAAGTCTTCACGGATAATCGCAATCACTACGCCTGCAGGCCCTACATTCTTTTGCACCCCGCCAAAAATGACTCCATATTTGCTTACGTCAACTGGCTCTGATAAAAAGCAGGAAGATACATCAGCTACTAACGTATGCCCTTTTGTATTTGGCAGTTCTTTATATTTTGTACCATAAATCGTATTATTTTCACAAATATACACATAATCCAAATCCTGCGGGATCTCTAAGTCAGAACAATCCGGAATATAAGAAAATGTCTTATCTTCCGAAGAAGCCAGCTTCACTGCCTCACCGTAGATTTGCGCTTCTTGGTATGCTTTTTTTGCCCACTGTCCAGTTACAATATAACCTGCTTTTTTTTGTTTCATCAGGTTCATTGGAATCATTGCAAACTGCTGTGATGCGCCTCCTTGTAAAAACAAGACTTTATAATTGTCCGGTATGTGCATCAAATCCCGGATATCTTGTTCTGCTTCTTTGATAATTGTGTCATATACCTTGGAACGGTGTGACATCTCCATAACAGACATCCCGCTGCCTTTGTAATCTAACATTTCCTCTGCTGCTTCGCGAAGTACTTCTTCTGGCAGGACTGCTGGCCCTGCGGAAAAATTATAGACTCTGCTCATCTTTCTATCCTCCTGCTAGTTACCTAGTAATATTCTATTCACATCTTAACTATTCGTTTTTCGTCAAATCTTCTTCTGAAAACGCCTCGCTAATTGGCTTTCCAGGCGCTACCATAGGCCACACCTTATCGTCACAGTCAATCACACAATCAAGGACGACCGGTTTATCGCATGTAAAAGCTTGCGCAAGCGCTGCGTCAAAGCTTTCCCTGTCTGTTGCCCGCAGGCCAACCGCGCCCATTGCCTGTGCCAGCTTGACATAATCTACGCCGTCGTCCAGTACAGTGGCAGAATAGTGTTTCTCGTAGAACAAGCTCTGCCATTGTCTGACCATGCCAAGCACATGGTTGTTGACAATGATTTCGATTAATGGGAGCTTTTCGCGCACAGCTGTTGCCAGTTCATTCATATTCATACGAAAACAGCCGTCGCCTGCAATGTTAATGACCCGTTTATCCGGGTTTGCAATCTGCGCGCCAATCGCTGCCCCTAATCCATAGCCCATTGTACCAAGTCCGCCAGACGTTAACAGCTGTCTAGGCTTTGCATATTTATAATACTGTGCAGCCCACATCTGATGCTGGCCGACCTCAGTTACTATTACTGCATCCCCGCCTGTTTTTTCATATATTTTTTCAATCATATAAGGTCCTGAAAGGCCCTTTGGATGATACGTCATTGGGTATTTCTGCTGATAGCTTTTTATTTTTTCCATCCATTCGCTGTGATCCTGCTGATCAAGCTGCGCATTGATCCTGGAAAGGATTTCTTTCATATCGCCAATCACACTGGATGTCACAAGAATATTTTTATTAATTTCCGCTGGATCGACATCAAACTGTACAATCGCTGCCTGCTTTGCAAATTTTTCAGCATTTCCAATCACACGGTCACTGAAACGGACGCCAATGGCAAGCAGCAGATCGCACTCACTGACGCCATAATTGGACGTTTTTGTGCCGTGCATGCCAAGCATTCCTGTGTATTTTTCATCAGTGCCGTTAAAAGCGCCTTTTCCCATTAATGTATCGCATACTGGTGCGTGTACTTTTTCTGCAAACGTACGCAACTCTTTTTCCGCCCCTGCCAATACAACGCCGCCGCCTACAAAGATATATGGCCGTTTCGCGTTTTTAATATACGCAATTGCACGATCAATATCTTCTTGGCAAAGCTTTTCTGTAACACGTGCCGGCAGCTCCAGTTCTTTTTGTTCATATTCTGCTTTATTTGCTGTCACATCTTTTGGAATGTCGACAAGTACTGGGCCGGGCCTGCCCTTTCTGGCAATACTAAATGCCCGGCGAATCGTTTTTGCAAGATCATTAACATCTTTTACAATAAAATTATGCTTCGTAATCGGCGTTGTGATTCCTGCTATATCAATTTCCTGAAAACTGTCTTTTCCAAGCAGCGGAACTGTTACATTACATGTCAAAGCAACGAGCGGAATGGAATCCATATACGCTGTTGCAATCCCTGTAACCAGATTGGTTGCCCCAGGGCCGCTTGTTGCCAGGCAGACACCGACCTTGCCTGTGCTGCGCGCATAACCGTCCGCTGCATGAGACGCACCCTGCTCATGAGAAGTCAGCACATGCCGAATCTCATCTTTATGCAGGTATAATTCATCGTAAACGTTTAAAATTGCTCCACCCGGATATCCAAACACGGTATCTACACCTTGCTCTTTTAAGCATTCTATAATAATTTGTGCTCCGGTCAATTGCATCTTTTCCGTCCTTCTTTCCTTATCTGTTTATCTGGCGCAGTCCAGATAAGCTGAACTGTGCTGTTAATTTTCTTTTCCTGGAATCTGCAGTACTGCACCGCGGTTTCCAGACGTCACCATAGCAGCATAGCGTGACAGATAGCCGCTTGTTACCTTTGGCTCTCTTGGCTGCCAGCTTGCCTTACGTGCTGCAAGCACGTCATCTGAAACGTCTAATTCCAACTTCATTTCCGGTATATTGATCTTTATGATATCGCCTTCTTCTACAAGCGCAATCGGGCCGCCAACAGCTGCTTCTGGAGATACATGCCCAATAGACGCGCCGCGGCTTGCACCGGAAAAACGGCCGTCTGTAATTAATGCTACTGAAGATCCCAAGCCCATGCCAGCAATGGCAGAAGTCGGATTTAACATTTCGCGCATACCTGGGCCGCCTTTTGGCCCTTCATAACGGATGACAACCACATCCCCTTTGACAATCTTGCCGCCTTTGATTGCTGCAATTGCATCTTCTTCACAGTCAAAAACTCTTGCCGGGCCTTCGTGTACCATCATTTCTTCTACGACTGCAGAGCGTTTTACAACAGAGCCGTCTGGTGCAAGATTGCCCTTTAAAACTGCAAGCCCGCCGGATTTGCTGTACGGCTGATCAACCGGACGGATGACTTGTGGATTTTTATTTACTGCGCCTGCAATATTTTCTCCAACTGTCTTGCCTGTCACTGTCATACAGTCTGTATGTAATAACCCGATATCTGCCAATTCCTTCATCACTGCATACACGCCGCCTGCTTCATTCAAATCTTCCATATAAGTAGGGCCGGCTGGCGCAAGGTGACATAAGTTTGGCGTCTTTTCACTAATTGGATTTGCAAAAGAAATATCAAAATCAAAGCCAATCTCATGTGCAATGGCTGGCAGGTGCAGCATACTATTGGTCGAGCATCCCAATGCCATATCTACTGTCAGCGCATTTAAAACTGCCTCTTTTGTCATAATATCCCGTGGCCGGATATTCTTTTGAAACATCTCCATCACTGCCATACCCGCATGCTTTGCCAGCTTAATACGTTCTGAATATACCGCAGGTATAGTTCCGTTTCCGCCCAGTCCCATACCAAGTGCTTCTGTTAAGCAGTTCATGGAATTTGCAGTATACATGCCAGAACAAGAACCGCAGGTCGGGCACACATTTTCTTCATACTCACGTACATCATCCTCTGTCATTGTCCCTGCTGCATAAGAACCAACTGCTTCAAACATAGAGGAGAGACTTCTTTTTTGTCCCTTCACACGACCCGCTAACATCGGCCCGCCTGATACAAATACGGTCGGTACATTGATGCGTGCAGCTGCCATCAAAAGGCCAGGTACATTTTTATCACAATTTGGCACCATAACAAGCGCATCAAATTGATGTGCGAGTGCCATACATTCTGTGGAATCTGCAATCAAATCTCTTGTTACGAGCGAATATTTCATGCCAATATGCCCCATGGCAATTCCGTCGCATACTGCGATCGCCGGAAATACAACCGGAACGCCGCCTGCCTGCGCGACTCCTAATTTGACTGCTTCTACAATTTTATCCAAATTCATATGGCCTGGTACAATCTCATTGTAAGAGCTTACAATACCAACCATTGGTTTTTTCATTTCTTCTGCGGTAAAACCTAATGCGTTAAATAAAGAGCGGTGCGGTGCCTGCTGCATACCCGCTTTTACATTGTCACTTTTCATCTTGTTACCCCTTCCAGTTCATTCAAATATTTCTATACATACAGGCATATGCCTGATTTTTATCCTTTATATGGACTTACAAATTAAATCACCCATTTGCGCGGTACCTACCTGTATGACAGCATCCCGCCTGCTTTCTTCCTGCGGCATAATGTCAATCGTACGATAGCCGTTTTTGAGCACTTGTACAACTGCCGCTTCTACTGCATCTGCTTCTTGATCTAAATCAAAGCTATAGCGCAGCATCATTGCAGCAGATAAAATTGTGGCGATTGGGTTCGCAATGCCTTTGCCTGCAATATCCGGCGCTGAACCGCCGCTTGGCTCATAAAGGCCAAATTTCGTATCGTTTAAGCTTGCAGACGGCAGCATCCCAATAGAGCCTGTAATCATTGACGCTTCGTCAGATAAAATATCTCCAAACATATTTTCTGTTAAAATGACATCAAACTGCTTTGGATCTTTGACCAGCTGCATCGCACAATTATCGACTAACATATGTTCATATTCTACCTGCGGATAAGCTTTTGCTGTCTCATCAACAATTTTGCGCCATAGCCGCGAAGAATCCAGTACATTAGCTTTGTCTACACTCGTCAGTTTCTTACGCCGTTTCATTGCAATATCAAAGCCGCGCTTTGCAATTCTGCTAATTTCCAGTTCATTATAAGTCAGCGTATCGACTGCGGTCAGCAGTCCGTCCCGTTCCTCTGTCGAACGTGCGCCAAAATACAGGCCGCCTGTCAGCTCACGCATAATCATCATATCAAAGCCGCCGGCAATGATATCCTCTCTTAATGGGCACGCTTGTTTTAATTCTTCATATAAGTATGCTGGCCGTAAGTTCGCAAATAAATTTAAAGCTTTGCGCAATTTTAACAGCCCAGCTTCTGGCCGTAATGACGGCTCCAGCTGATACCATGGGGAAGTTGCTGTATTTCCGCCAATCGATCCCATAAGCACTGCATCTGCAGCCTTTGCTTTTTCTATTGCTTCGTCTGTCAATGGAACGCCAGTTGCGTCAATCGAACAGCCGCCCATTAAAATTGCTTCATATTGGAACGTATGCCCATATACTTCACCAATTTTATCTAACACTTTTTTTGCTTCTGCAACAATCTCCGGCCCTATCCCATCACCGGAAATTACACCAATCTGATATTTCATCCTAAACTCCCTTTCCCAGATGCTCCCTGCGCATTCAAAAATAAAAGCCCAGCGCAAAACTGCCTGAAATTACCTTACTATATAAAAAATCAAAGACCCCGCTGCAAGCAACGGGGTATCAAACTTGCAGCGCTGCAGAG
>CANDJR010000143.1 GCA_947385105.1 uncultured Eubacterium sp. | reverse complement strand
ATTTCTAACGGTGACTGGAGTTCAGACGTGTGCTCTTCCGATCTAGTTGTTCCCCCTGCCAGTTCAGCCTTTGTCCCTGTATCAAATCCATCGATAGTCACTGTATCCGACACATCCAAATCCATATGTGTATGTCCGTCGATAAATCCTGGAAACAGATATTTTCCAGATACATCGATAACCTCAGCATCTTCTGCTGACAGCTGCCTGCCTACTGCTGCAATCGTTTCATCATGAATTAATACGTCCGCCTGGTACTGTCCGCTGCCACTGACAACTGTACCGCCACGAAATAGTTTTTTCATAGTAAAACACCTCTCATCGTCTATTCCTTTGCTGTCCTTATGTTTACAGCCTGCGCGGGTTTCACCGCGCAGGCAAAAGCTATCTATTAGCCAAGCAAATAGCTGTAATCTTTGCAAACAGCTTCTATCAAATTACCCATTGCAAATGGAAGTTTTTCGTCCTGTCCTTTTTGCCATTCAAATTCATTGCCAAGGAATCTGACTTTACATTTTACATTTTCTTTATCAAGCACTGTAAAGCCCTGGTTTTTGCTGTTTTTCATATCTGTTTCGTTTGCAAACAGCGTAAACTTATCCAAATACGGTGAACTTACATATGGGCAGAAGCTGCGGCAGTTTCCGCATTCATTACACATATAATCCACATGGATAATCTGTGCTTTTTCCATACCAGATACTTTCACGGAAATGTTCGCACGGTTTGGACATACGTCCACGCAGTTTTCACATACAGACGAGCAGCTTAAGCAGCGCTGTGCCTCTTTTTCTTCACCCGTTTGGCTAAGAATTCCCTTTTTGTTGTATACGACATCTGCCTGGACATCCTCTGCCATGCTGCTGGAAATCGGTTTTCCTGCAATTGCTTCTGCTGCTGTTATGGCATTAGCCATGCCTTTTACAACAAGAGAAGGCCCAAACAAGCCATCGCCGATGACATAGACGCCTGGTAAGTTTGTTTCTAATGTCTGGCTTACCTGCGGACGTCCTTTTGCATCTACATGGATGCCATTTTCTTCATAATAATCTGTTGGAACTTTCTCGCCTACAGCTGCTATGATCGTGTCTGCTGGAACTTCCTGCATCTTGCCTGTTCCGGTCACACCTGCGCGTCCGGATTCATCCGGTGCACCAAGTACCATTTCTTCACAAACGAGCTTGCCATCTGCATACTTAGTCGGTGCAAGCAGTTCTTTAAATTCTACGCCGTCTTCCAAAGCAAGCATCAGCTCATGCTCATCTGCAGGCATATAGCGTTTTGTTCTGCGGTATACCAGATATACATGCTCTACTCCTGCACAGCGTTTTGCTGCCCGTGCAGTATCCATCGCTGTATTTCCGCCGCCAATTACGACTACCTGTTTTCCAAGCGCTACTGCACCTTTTGTTTCATTAAATTCTTCCAAAAATTCCAATGCATTGCGTGTTTCTTTTCCATCGATTGTAAGCTGTCCGCGCTTATATGCGCCTACTGCTAAGACAACTGCATCGTATTGTGCCTGCAGTTCCTTGACAGACGGTGCTGGTGTATTTGTCAGTATATGTACGCCCAGCTGTTCTAATAATGCCACATCTTTTGCAATCACACTATCATCAATACGGAAATCCGGAATTACGGTGCTTACAATACCGCCTAATTTTGCATTTTTTTCGTAAATTGTCACTTGTACGCCCAGTCTTGCCAAATAGAACGCTGCCGCCATACCAGAAGGTCCGCCACCGACTATTGCAGCCTTTTTCCCGCAGTCTGCGTCTGGTTTTACACAAGGAAGGACAGCGTCAAATGCCTTTTGTGCACAAAGCAGCTTTGTATCACGGATTTCAACCGGAGATTCATAGAAATTACGCGTACAATGACTCTGGCATCCATGGGCACAAATTGTCCCTGTCATAAACGGAAGTGCATTCCGATTCAAAATAACGCGCAGAGCATCTTCATATTTTTCTTCTCCAGACAATTTCATATAAGTAGAAATCTCCTGGTGGATTGGGCAGGCATCCTCGCAAGGAGCTGTAAAGCAGTCAAGTAACGGCACTGGTTCTTCTGTTTTGCGTGAAACAGGCATCTTTGCTGGTTTTATATGATGAACGTCTGTCACTGCATCTACAGCCAGTTTTTCTAATGCTGCTACATCAATGCCGTCAAACGGCTTCGGGCTTATGGCATCCAGATTATCCGCCAGCTGTTTTAAACGCTGGTAGCCGCCTGGTTTTAAAATCGTTGTAGCAACTGTCACTGGCCATACGCCGCATCCTACGATCCGGTTCATATTAAATGCATCCGCGCCGCCGGAATAGGAGATGCGCAGCTTTCCTGCAAATTCTTTAGACAATTTTGCTGCCAAAGAAATTGACAGAGGATACAACGCTTTTCCAGACATATACATTTCTTCGCTTGGCAGTTCATTTGCTTTTACATCTACTGGGAACGTATTTGTAATTTTCACGCCAAACTGAAGGCCCATATCATCAGACAGCTTCATCAGTCTTTGCAGCATTGGCACTGCGTCTTTGTATTGGAGATCGTCATCAAAATGGAATCTGCCGAATGCTACATAGTCATATCCCATGCGGTCTAAGGTGCTGCGGGCAAATTCATATCCTAACAGCGTTGGATTACATTTGATAAACGTATGCAGTTTCTTTTCTGTCAATAAATAGGTAGCAATACTTTCAATCTCCTGCGGCGGGCAGCCATGCAGTGTCGAAATAGTTGCAGAATTGCAGATATTTGGCGAAATGCTTTCAATATCTTCTTTTGTCAAATGTGTAAATTGATCTGCGTGTGCAAGCAATACTTCTTTACATTTTTTAAACATTTCCGTATTCCCTGCATCCTGTAAATTGTCGATAAACGTATTGATCTTTGAATGCTTAATACCTGCCAGATCATAGCCAACGCTCATATTAAACTGGTACCCGTCGATTGCTCCCAGTCCGTATTCTTTTGCTACTACTGCCAGTAAAAACCATGCTTTAATATATTCATCCTGTGCCTGCGGTACATACAGCTCTGTTGACCACTCACAGTTATATGCTTCATCATCTGCTTTGATACATGGCTTATTAATACATTTTGCCAGTTCTTCCCCATCCATAATCTGTACAGTCTTTAATTCAAAGAATCGGCTTCCTGCGTAATAAGCAGCTACAATGTTTTGCGCCAGCTGGCTGTTTGGCCCGGCTGCCGGCCCAATTGGCGTTTCCAAATTACGGGAAAAAATAGTATGTGCTTTGTTCGGATCTGCAACATACGGCTTGTGTACCCCAAATACAGTTCCTTTTTCTTTATGCTCCTCCATAATCCACTGAAGCAGCTGTTCAAATGGCATACATGTCATTTTATCACTCATTGAAAATATCCTCCTTATTTCATCTTATTGCATTTAGCCGTTAATACTTTTCCAAAGCTTTGCTGATTCTTCTCTGCATTTAGCCATAATTGCTTCTGCATCTACAGCGATTATTTCCCGATCCTTCATCAAGACTCTTCCGTTTGCAACCGTAGTTACAACATCTCTTCCAGTCATACCAAATAAAATATGTCCATTGATATTGTCTGCATGCATCTGTGTCGGCGGGTTATAATCTACAACAATCACGTCTGCTGCTGCTCCCTTTTGCAAAACACCAAGCGGTGATTGGAAATAGCGGTTAGCAATCTTAGCATTATTTTCAAACAGCATCTTTGGCACTTCACCCCAAGCTGCATTTGCATCACACAGATGATGCTTGTGGAGTACATTTGCAACCTTAAAAGATTCAGTCATGTCATGGGTATACCCGTCTGTACCAAGTCCTGTTAATATTCCCCTATGTACCAGCTCCATCGTTGGAGGGCATCCGCATGCATTCCCCATATTAGACTCAGGGTTATGCACAACCATTGTATTGGTATCTTTGATCAAATCCATTTCATGCGGATTGATATAAATACAATGACCAAGCAGCGTCTTTTCTCCTAAAATCCCACAGTCCATCAGGCGATCTACGATTCGTTTTCCGTATTTTTTCAAGCAGTCATGTAAATCTTCGATGCCTTCTGCCACATGGATATGATAACCAACTCCATCCGGCTTGCTTGCTGCTGCAAGCTCCATTGTTTCGTCTGAAATCGTAAACTGTGCATGCATACCCATCATACCAGCAATCATATCAGAATCATCTTTTAAGGCGTATTGAATAAAATCTGCATTCTCTTTTACTGCTGCCCTTGCCTTATCCATACCATCTCTGTCAGACACTTCATAACACAGGCAGGAACGGATTCCAGTATCTTTTGCTGCTTCTGCAATCGTAAATAAGCTGCCTTCGATAGTACCAAAGCTGGCATGATGATCAAAAATCGTTGTCACACCGTTTTTAATACAAGAAATCATCGTATCATACGCACTGTAGCGAATCTGCTCCATCGTCAGTTTGCGGTCTATTGTCCACCACTGCCCATCTAAGATATCCAAAAAGCCTTTTGGGTTATACCCATTGATACTAAGGCCGCGTGCCATTGCACTGTAAATATGCTCATGCGTATTAATAAATGCCGGCATAATGACACCGCCTTTGGCATCGATATACTCTGCATCTTTATATTTTGCCTTGATATCTTCGTTTGTGCCAACTTCCAGAATTTTTGTCCCATCAATAGCTACCGCTCCATTTTCAATAAACGGCATACTGCTGTCTCTTGTAAATGTCTTTCCATTTCCTATAATTAACATATTTCCTCCTTTTTTGTTTGTAATCTTTACTGATTTTTATCTAAATAAGTTTTCCGTTTTACTCTATTTCATAAATGTTATTTATTTAAAGCATTCTCTAAATTAAAAATTTTCTCTGTCAGTAAAATTTTTTCTATCATAAAAGAATTTTTTTTCTAAAGCTTTTTTATTACAAAGCTTTATTCTTTATTATTTTAGTCATAGAAGTTTTCTCAATTTGCTGTTTTTTCTAGCTCCTATGTATACAGATCAGATTATTTTTTGATGCCTTCTGCTTTTTCCATATCCTTATTTTTTGGCAGTACTAAATTCAAAGCTACGGATACAATTGTTGCAATGACAACCGGAGACTTCCCGAAAATAGTTGTTACCCAAGCTGGAAATGAAGCCAGCGCTGCACTTGCCTGTGTCACGCCCATGCCCAGTGCAATGGCAAGCCCTACGATAGTTGTATTGCGAAAATCCATTGGCGCTGTAACAATCAGTTTTACACCTGTCATGGCAATTGAGGCAAATACAGAAACAGTAGCCCCGCCAAGCACACAATATGGAATTGTTGTCAAAACAGAAGAAAACTTCGGAATTAATCCCGCTATCAGCAAGATACCTGCTGCCATGCTAAACACACGCCTTGCCACTACTTTCGTAGAACCAACAATTCCTACATTTTGGCTGTAGGTAGCTGTTGGAAGGCCGCCAAAAAATGCAGAAAAAATATTGCACATACCGCTTGCAACAATTCCGCCGTTTAATTCTTCATCTGTTGGCATACGATCTAATCCGCCTGTTGTCGTAGCGGATAAATCTCCAATTGCCTGTATCGCATTAATTGCAAATAAAACTCCAATTGCTACGCAAGCTGATGGCTCAAATTTAATCCCAAAATGCATTGGGATTGGGAGCTGAAACACGGATGCATTTGCAATTGCTGAAAAATCAACCATTCCAAAGAAAAGCGATACAATATATCCGACAATAATACCTATTAATATAGATGCTAACTTTAAAAATCCTTTGGCATAATGGTTTAATACTGTCACAACAATGAGTGTAATGATTGCCACAAGCCAGTTTTGCCAAGAGCCATATTGTTCCTGTCCTACGCCTCCGGCCATGTAATTAATCGCCGTCGGATATAGCGACAGTCCAATCGCAAATACTACAGTACCTGTAATGAGCGGCGGAAAAAATTTATGTATCTGTTTAATAAAAATACCAACCAGTATCGCTATGATGCCGCCAACAATTTGCGCACCTAAAATTGTTGCAATATCAAAATCACCGGCAATTGCCTGCATTGACGGAACATAAGCAAAGCTAATCCCCATAATTACCGGCAATCCCGAACCAATCGCAAATTTACCTGTCCGTACAAGAGGATATAACTGCACCAATGTCGTAATTGCAGACATGACTAATGCCGCCTGAATTAGTATTACAGAGTCTTTTTCCGACAAACCCGCAACTCCTGCTACTATAATAGCAGGTGTAACGCACCCTACAATCATAGCCACTACGTGCTGCAAAGCCAGAGGAAGCGCTTGCCCTACTGTTGGTTTCCCGTCAATCCGAAACAATTCTGATGAGCCTATACTGCCTGTTGCGTTACTCATTTCCTTTCTTTCCCTCCTTCTCCCTCCTGTATGCCGGCGTCTTTTGCCTGCAAATATTATGGAGGGTAAGCTACTAATTAAAAATCATCCACATGGTTTTTATTTAACAGCTACGATAAGCTGAAGCAAAAAGCATTAGTAAGGTATTCTGCCTGCAGAGAGAGACCATAGACCTGAGGCATCATCCAGACTACTATTGTCGCCTTATTACCAAAACGATACTACTCCTAAATAATATCTATATCTGGAAATCCATGCAATCCGACAATAAATATTTGCAGAACCTGCAACATGAATCGTGCACATTTAACAAATATTGCTTTTAGATAAAAGTATGATAACATCAATATAGATAAAAAGCAACTTCTTTTAAAAAAATTTTTTTGTTATCCAAAATTTTTTTAAAATGTTGTTGCTTTTTTCCAATAATCTGTTATTATGGGAATAGAGAGACCAAAAATAAGGAAAAAGGAAAAGGAAAAATTATGTTAGTATGCCTGTAATAATTTGGAAGGAGTGAAATGAAAACATGGTAAATGTCAGCTTGGAGATGTTAAAGCAAATTGCAAAAGCGCTCTCAGTACAGTTCGGTCCTAATTGTGAGGTTGTCATACACAGCCTTGCCGGAACACCGGCCGACGGTTCTATTCTCCATATTGAAAATGGGGAAGTCACAGGGCGCGGCATTGGGGACGGCCCGTCTCAAGTCGTATTAGATGTACTTCACCGTCAAGATCAGCCGTTTGAAGATAAGCTTGCTTATCTTACAAAGACAAAAAACGGCAGGATTCTAAAATCCAGTACGATTTACATACACGACGAAAACGGCAGGCCGCGTTATATGCTTTCTATTAACTATGACATAACTACTTTACTTGCAGCGGAACAAGCTATCCATACGCTGACTTCATGTAATACGGCGGATACCACCAGCAGCTCTGATTCTCAAAAAGTCATTACACGGGATGTAAACGATCTATTAGATGAATTAATTGAGCAGTCTGTAACACTGGTCGGTGTGCCAGCGCCCCTTATGACAAAAGAAGACAAAATCAAAGCGATAAACTTCTTAAATGATGCGGGCGCATTCTTAATCACAAAATCCGGAGACAAAGTAGCAAACTATTTCGGAATCTCCAAATATACACTCTACAGTTATGTAGATATTAACAAATAGCAAATACAGCATACAACGTGATGGAGGAATCAAGCATGAGCAACAAAGATACCAAAATTAAATGGACGCTAAATCATATTGCTAAAAGTGATGATACGCAAGTGGCAAATATGTCTGTTTCCGAAATGGAAAAGGCCAGCAATTTCCATAAAAGCTTTCCACAATATGCAGTAACGCCTTTAACCAGACTATCCAGTCTAGCAGAATATCTTGGTTTGAAACGCCTGTATGTCAAAGACGAGTCTTATCGTTTTGGCTTAAATGCTTTTAAAGTACTTGGCGGTTCTTATGCAATTGCCAGATATATTGCAAAACAGCTCGGCAAAGATGTCAGTGAAGTGCCTTATCATGTTCTTACTTCTGAAAAGTTAAGAGAAGAATTTGGCCAGGCTACTTTCTTTACTGCTACAGACGGCAACCATGGACGCGGTGTTGCCTGGGCAGCAAATAAACTCGGCCAAAAGTGTGTTGTCCGTATGCCAAAGGGTTCTACGCAAACCAGACTTCAAAATATTGCAAAAGAAAATGCAACTGTTACAATCGAAGACCTCAACTACGATGAATGTGTCCGTATGGCTGCAAAAGAAGCAGAAGGAACGAAAAACGGCATTATTATCCAAGATACTGCATGGGACGGCTATGAAGAAATTCCTACCTGGATCATGCAAGGTTACGGCACGCTTGCTATGGAGGCAGACAAACAGTTAGAAGATGACGGATGCCGTCCAACACATGTTTTTATTCAGGCAGGGGTAGGTTCCCTGGCTGGCGCAGTGGTTGGATACTTTGCAAACCGTTTCAAAGAAAACCCTCCGACTATGGTTGTGGCAGAAGCTGGCGCTGCAGACTGCCTTTACCGTTCTGCTATGCAGGCTGACGGCAGCCGCATCGATGTAACAGGCGATATGTTTACGATTATGGCAGGGCTTGCCTGCGGAGAAGCAAATACAGTATCCTGGGATATTTTAAGAAATCATGTCACAGCATTTGCATCCTGCCCTGACTGGGTAAGCGCAAACGGAACACGTATTTACGGCGCTCCATTAAAAGGCGACGAAAGAGTCATTTCTGGCGAATCCGGCTCTGTTACATTAGGACTTGTTCATGCGTTAATGACAAATCCAGACTACCATGAATTAAAAGAAGCTTTAAAGCTGGATGAAAATTCTGTTGTACTGCTCGTTTCCTCAGAAGGCGACACAGATCCAGACCGTTACCGTGAAATTGCCTGGGAAGGCTTGTGCGGGACAGACAAAGATCCATTTGCAGAATTAAACCTGAATTATTCACGGCAGTATAAACTCACATAAAATCCGCCGTAGTTACC
>CANDJR010000142.1 GCA_947385105.1 uncultured Eubacterium sp. | reverse complement strand
ATGGCGGCCTGCTTGTATCGCAGGCAAACTGGCTTAACAAGATGGCGGAAAAGGGCTACAGACTGATCCGCACTGGAAAAATACTTTATGAATTTGAGAAATGTACTCCTGGGCAATATCAGTATTGCGTTGAATTTATTGGGCAGAAGTCAAAGGAAAGTGCCACAGACTATGCCCACTTCTTGGAAAATTTCGGCTATCGTGTGTTCTTCAAAAATATCAACCTCAACTGGAATGTGGGAAAAGTCGTAGTGCGTCCTTGGGCTGAGCAGAGCGGACGGCTTGCCACAAACAGCACCACGTTCAACCGGGAGTTGCTGATTGTTGAAAAGGAGGCTGACGGAAAGCCGTTTGAATTGCACACCACCTATGAGGATAAGGCCAACTATTGCAGGCAGATGCGTCGTCCATGGCTCTATCTATTTCTTGTGTCTGTGGTATTGGGTATCCTGATGCGTACATGGGTATGGGGTGTTTTCGGTGCTATTTCTGTAGTCGTATTACTTATGTGTCAAATCGAATTATTCCGGCTGGACAAACAAGCAAAAACAAAGGAGTGGTAAATATGAATGCCAAGCAGAGCAAGAAAATGATGATTGCAATAACAATCGCTGTTGTCGCGCTTATCATTTTGGGATTTTTTTGCTATGCGATTTCTCGCAAAACGCGGACAGCCACTGGGAGAAATATTCTTATACGGGGAAGAACACTCTGTCGAAAATATTTTAGAAAAAGAATGTGAATTGTGGTCATCATATTATCAAAATGACGGTGTGCGAGATCTCTTTGTAGAACTTCCGTATTATACAGCAGCGTATATGAATTTGTGGATCAAGTCCGATGGGGATGACATCAACAGTCCAAGCCGTACCGGCTGTCACAGGAAAACATCAGGCAAGGGCAGAATTACTATCAACATTCTGATAACGCATATCGTGAAAATACAATGGTCGAAAACTTTATCCGGGAATTTGACAGTTTGAATGGTGCTACTGTGATGGGAATATACGGTTCAGCCCACACCTACATAGAAGCAATGGCTTATGCAACAAATTCGGTTCCCTGCATGGCAAATCAGCTTTACAAAAAATATGGTAACGCGTTACATACAGAAGATTTGACTTCAGTGGCGCTCAATAATGAGGCATTTCAGACTGATACTATCAAAATTAATGAGAAAGAGTATACTGCACCATATTTTGGAAAGGTAGATTTATCAGCAGTTTTTCCCGACTACCAATGCAGGGAGTTTTGGCGCTTAGAAAACGCATACGATGATTTCAAAGATAATTCCACGACTGGAAATGTCTTACCTTTTATTGATTAGCAATACTGGTCTCCATTTCGTTTTGGAGGAAAGTCGAGGTTTTCTTTGCTCAGAGTAGACTGATTGCTGTATCCCCATAGATGCAGAGCCGATAACACGCAAACAGTGTTCCGCCGGATTGCCGAGTACATTGAAATCAACACCACCGATACCGCCGAGGCGGGCTGATACCCGCCAAAGCATAAAATCCTTTTGACAGTGTGTTTTCCTAATAAAACGCAATCTTATTTTCATCATTTTTCATACATGAAGCTGTTGCATGAAGCAAAAGTATGTAATATACAGGGCGCTTTCCATTTTGGACTGCTTCATAATTGTATGTCATTCACTTCGTACGATATCCTCATAGCAATCAAATCAGGCTTACAAACATTCGAATGCTGTTTTTACGTTACTATTCACAGCCTAAAGGCTGCTCATAGCAACAATTCGAGGCGATATTTAAAATTTGCTTCGCAAAATCGCCCCTCACTCCTGAATCATTTTCTTACGAAATGCGCAGTTTATGCGCATTTCTGGCTGTGAATAGTAACGTTTTCACCTCATATTTGTGATATTATAATTGACATTTCTGTCTGTTAATGATAGACTAAAGTGACTATTAATAATAGACAAAGGAGGCCGCTTATGACAAACTATAAACTTGGCATTGTAGAATCCCGCTTTGCAGATATCATTTGGGCGCAAGAACCTTTAACAACCAATGAGCTAATCAAATTATGCAGCAGGGAGCTTCAGTGGAAAAGAACAACAACCTATACTGTTTTGAAAAAACTTAGCGAACATGGAATATTTCAACTGCGGGACAAAGTAGTAACATCGCTTATTTCACGGGATGATTACTATGCACTGCAAAGTGAGCAGTTTGTAGAAGATAACTTTGCAGGTTCTCTCCCGACCTTTATTGCTGCGTTTACAAAACGCAGGACACTGACCGCTGATGAAATTTCCAAAATACATCATATGATTGACAATGCAAAGGAGGAGTAAGCATGACATCTGTTTTTCTTACGATATTAAACATGGGTATAACAGCCAGTTGGCTGATGATTGCTGTATTCATCCTGCGTTTCGTACTTTTTAGAACACCAAAATGGATTCTGTGCATGCTGTGGGCACTTGTGGCTGTCCGGCTTATCTGCCCGTTCACCTTAAAAAGTGCACTAAGCCTGATACCGCGCAATCCACTCCTTTTTGAAACAAGCACAGCTGACTCGTCCTCTCCAGCAAATGCCATGCGACAGATACAGGATACAACAGCGATTGAGAAAAAAGTGATTGAAAAAACTGCGATTGAGAAAAAAGTGATTGAGAAAACTGCGATTGAGAAAACTGCTGAAAATTCTTTGGCGCGAGAAAATATTGCCGACAAAAGTTTTCAGTCTGGAACTGCTGCACAGCCAGATAAGGAAACAGATATTTTGTCCTTTTTAAGCATTATTTGGGCAGCCGGAACTGCTATTATGGCCATTTACAGCCTTGTCAGCTATCGAAAGCTGTATCAGCATACGCGTGCTTCTATGCCCTTATATGAGAATGTCATGATATGCGACGGAATTGATGTGCCGTTCGTTTTCGGAATGATAAGACCGCGCATTTACCTGCCGTCCAGCTTGGAGGATACCCAGGCAAAATATGTCATTGCGCATGAAAAAGCGCATATTACAAGGCTTGATCATTGGTGGAAAACAGCTGGTTTTTTCATACTTTCTATTTACTGGTTTCATCCACTCTGTTGGATTTCGTACATATTATTCAGCAGAGACATCGAAACAGCCTGCGATGAACATGTAGTGAAAACATTCAGTTTTGATGATAAAAAGAACTATGCCAAAGCTCTGTTAACGTACAGCATCAAACCGAAAACTGTCACAGCTTACCCGCTGTCATTTGGAGAAATTGGGGCAGCAGAAAGAATCCGCGCTGTCTTACATTATAAAAAGCCAGCTCTATGGATTATCTTTGTCTCTCTGGTTATCTGCATGATTACCGCAGCCTGCTTTCTGACAGATCCTGCCAGCAGAACCATGGCGGATACAAGCAGCGCTGACCGAATGGCAGATGCCCAGCCTGAGTTTTCGGATCATATGAAACATAGACAACAAGTAAAAGACAGTAAAAAAACCCTTTTGCAGGACATGCTAGAGACATGGACACAGGCTTTTGTAAAAAAGGACGGAAAAACCATCGCTGCCTTGGCGTCTGCAAAACTAAAATCTGAGCTAAAAAATGCTGAACTCTTAACAGGACATGAAGGAAATTACAGTTTTGGTTTTACCAGTCCCTGGCCGCTAAATGATAGTACAGACTGCAGGATTGAGGATTATAACAGCAGTCAGGCAAAAATCTATTATTACGCGCGCACATCCGAACCGCATATTACCGTATGGAAAGAAACGCTGGATTATGAATGGGACGGCACGCAGTATGTAGTAACCGGAGAAATGCTGTCCTGCTATGACAGCATTTCATCCGGAGCAGAATTTGAAGATGCATACCAATTTGCGATTGATGGCAGCATGATGGACTATACTCAAAATGATCTTGGAAAGACCTTGCAGGATCTGGCACTCCTCTCAAGCAGCTATATTTACCGTGATTTATTCTCACCAGAAACAGCGGCTATCCATCTGCTTAATTTGTCGCCAGAGGATGTTAAGATTACACGCGCCGGAGAAAATACGTCCAGAATGATCGGATTAAACCTAACCTTTCCATCAGATGAAGCTACGATAGCCATCAGCATGATACGCCCTTATGGCGATACTGGCATCTGGGTACCTGCAGATAATAAAATCGATGTAATTCAGCGGTTTATGGATGTAAATTGGGAAGATATTAAGAACCTTCCTTTAACAGAACCTGCTATCACGGACACAAAAAATATTCTATGCATTGGTGAACTGCCAGAAGACGACATTAAAATATATGGCTACAACGATGACGATATTAGCCTCCAAGGGGTAGCTGTGTATCTAAAAGGGGATGTCAGCTATTATGACTGGACTTATTCCAGCACCCATGGAATACTTCCAACATTGTATTGGGAGGAAGAGCACAGCCAGCTTCAGATTGCTTTCCATATTTATACTGGGACTGGCGTTTCTGCAGACAGCTTATATATCCTGCAGCGTAATGATGCGGGCGCCCTTGTTCCTTATCATTTTGGCTTTGACGATTACCGTGCGCAATTGGAAAAAAGAATTGGTTATACCTTTTCTGAAGAAAGCAGGATCTTGACACTGATTGACCGGAAAACAGAAAAAGAACTTGCATCCACAGAACTTCCGGAAGGAACGATCACTGGGATAGAACTTGGACTCATTTCATCGTTTCAGTTAGGTGAAACCATCACCTATCAGGTCACACCCGGCTATCAGACAGACGGCGGCGCAATGGCACAGTATGATTATATGCCGACGCTGGAATTTGATTTAAAAATAATCACTGACGAAAATGGAAGTATTTCTTTTGATTTTGGAAATGGACATAACATGTGATGGGTATGCTAAAAATAGCTGTACGAACTTCTTAAAACCGCTCTATTAAGCTATTCTATATGTCTGCTTCACGATGACTTTTTCTTTTATCTGCCACACGATAGCTTTTTCTTTTATCTGCCACACGACGGTTTTATTTCTTTTGCCGTCGTGCGGCAGATCATTGTTTCATTTTTTAATTACTGGTGCTAGCAAAGACTGTATTTTATTTGGGAAGCGGTCATTTGATTAATTTTATATGTAATTTGATCCCTACATACTGTTTCCATCTATTTGTTTTCTGTAAATTGCTGAATCTTTTTCTGATTCTGAGGATAGGCCTTGTAATTACCCTGCTACTCTCTGCATCATATCCGCAGATCTTCTCATAGATCTTGTCTTTATTAAAAACGATTCTCGGATTCATGCGAAGAAATTCAATGGATGTATATTGTCGCCTTGTTAATGTCAGATAATCTGTGTGACTCTACACGGTCTTTGATTTATAATCAAACTATTTACACTACCTTAATACCCCATCAAAAGAAAGCAGCACCAATAGCAAATGGGAATTTTATTAAGTTATACAATCACCCCTTTAAAGATAAAATCTTTTGTATAATAGGTTTAACTGTTTCCATCGCCGCAACATTTGTACTTGTAGTAAATAAAGTTCTTATTGCCTCTTTCCCTATTACTCCTAAATATTTTCTAAATTTTCCTATTTCTCTTTCTTTTGAATATGTAAGAAGATTGCTACAAATTTTATAATTTCTATCGTTCACTGAAAATTCTTTCTGACGCATAATGAAAAATTTTTCTAAAGTCATCCAGTCTTGTAATGTTAAACTCTTACTACTTTGAGAATTGCATACATTTTTTATTTCATTACCGCCAATTTCCTTTTTTGCATTTTCATTATAAATTTCGATAGGTGAATTAGACACATTTTCTATCTGAATAGAATGGCTGTCATTATATTGTATTGTTCCTTGATTTAACATAAACTTATATTCTCCCTTTCTATTATTAATACATTCTTGCATTTTTTTCATAATATCTTGAATAAATTTTTTATTGCTATTGGTATATGTACAAAAGATGTTGTTATTTAAACGGATTGTCAACATATACGGCAGCTTTGTATTTATAAAAGTTACAGCGACTGTTAATAAAAAGCCGAAAATAAACATTTGAATAGCAAATGGCATTTTTATAAAATATTCATTATATAAGTAAATATTAAATAAAGATAAAAACATCCCTAACACTAAAATAGTAATAGGAAATATAGGAGAAATTTGTATTCTTGTCATCTCAACTATACTTATAGAATCTAGTGGTATAAAATAATTTTGACATTGTAATATTCCATTACTAACCACAAAATTATCACCTGTAATTGTTTTCATTCTTTGCAATTTAAATATATCAAAAAAATTATAATAAATATTTAATGGATCAACAGGATTGACAATTATCTTTGCTGCCTTGGTAATATCTTCTATATTCATTAAAATGAATACCTCGCAATCATAGAAATTTAAAATATAAATCAACCTAATTAAGTAGTACATTTATATCATAGCATACAAGCTTAAAAAGATCAAATATTAATATCGAAATATGTAAATTTATGTCTAATACACATTAAATATCTCCCTATTTCTCTATTCATTGCGAGACTATAACCACTATAAAAGGCATTAACGAATTTTTCGCTAATGCAGTCTCTAACTGGCTATAAAAAACATTCTTCTGTAAAGTATTTCAGTAATTCTCTATACATACTCTCAGTGGGCAAGGGGATACACGCCCCAAGTGTCTCCTTTTCCAGCTGGCGGCGTTAACGTCAATCGGCGTTCCTCCAGTATGCTTCATTCCTCTGCCATCTTGTAGCAGATGTTATTTTTTCAAAAAAAATAATGAAAGTCTACCCTATCCTCAAAAGTAACAATTTTCTTCCCAAACGACTGTCAGCTTTTGTATAAAAGATCGTGGGACGTCGTCTGACAGTATGAAAATGATTTCTCTATTTTTAAGCTGCTGTCAGAAATAAGATTTTAAAAACTCTGTCGGATAGCTTGACAAAATCAATACTTCGTTTTATATTATAACTATTGTTATATAACAGTAATTATAATATAAAACATGGGAGGAAAGCAATGCCGCCAAAAGCAAAAATCACAAAAGAGATGGTTATTGACGCTGCACTTGAGGTTGTCCGTAAAACAGGTGCAGAAAATATCAATGCAAGGACTGTATCAAAAAAGCTGAATTGTTCCACACAACCCGTTATGTACCATTTTGCGACGATAGAAGAATTAAAAAAAGCTGTTTATCAAAAAGCAGATACCTATCATACGCAATATCTGATGAGTATTCCGGAAACAAAGGAAGATATTCTGCTTGAAATTGGGTTGAATTATATCCGATTTGCTATAAAAGAACCTAATTTGTTCCGCTTTCTGTTTCAATCGGGTTTTGCTGTTGAAAACAGTCTGCTTGAAATGATAAATTCCAAGGAACTGATACCTATTATTTCTGCAATGCAAAAAGAAATGGATTTGGACATCAATCAGACGAAAGAAGTTTTTGTAACACTTGCACTGTTTGTTCATGGATATGCCAGTATCATTGCTAATAATTCTTTAGAGTATGATGAAACACTGATAACGACACATTTAAAGCGGGTGTACACAGGTGCAGTACTAGCCCTGCAGGGAGGAAACGAATGAAGAAGTTATATGAAAAAAACGAGCTCACTTTTACGATTGTTTGGATTGTTACCTATTGTGTCCTGCAATCCTTAGCCAATCCTCTAAATAAAAAAATAGGGATAGAATACTCTGCAAGTGCTATTTTTTGTATTTTGCAATCCATAATCCTTTTTGCTTTTATTTGGAAAAATGATTTACAGAAACGGTATGGACTTTGTAAGTCTACTGTACCTGCCCGCAGATTTCTTTACTATATACCATTGATAATCTTAGCCACAGGAAATCTTTGGAACGGCGCTGCTGTTAACGATTCGTTTTCAGACACAGTTTGCCGCATTGCCTGTATGCTTTGCGTTGGATTTATTGAGGAATTAATTTTCAGAGGTTTCCTGTTTAAGGCAATAGCTAAAGATCATATAGAATCTGCAATTATTATCTCAAGCGTAACCTTTGGCATAGGGCATTTGATAAATTTATTTAACAGCAGCGGCATGGACTTGGTAAGCAATATGTGTCAAATTTGCTTTGCAATTACCGTAGGATTTTTGTTTGTAACTATATTTGATCGCAGCGACAGTCTGCTCCCCTGCATAATGACCCATTCTGCTGTCAACACGCTCAGTACTTTTGCAAATAAAACGGGATTTACAGTGCAAAAGCAACTCATTCATGTTTTAATTATGATACTCCTAACTGCTGCCTACACCTTAATCCTTACAAAAACACTTCCGAAAAACCAAAGAGTCAATAAGGAATAATATGAGAAATACTCCTAACATTTCACTTATTGAATATTACAAATCTACTCTTGTATCATTATATTTTCCTTTATATCTTTGATAGTATCATCTCTGATTGTATCATCTCTCCTATATCTTTGATTGTATCATCTCTCCTATATCTTTGATGATATCATCTCTGCTGTACGACGGCTTTTTATTCTGTCGTTGTGCGGCAGCTTTGATCATTTTAAAATCACCTCCTAATTGTCTAAATTCTTGAAAAAGTTTGCAGTAAGTGTACCTTTATTACAAACAACTATTCCTGTTGGAAGAAGTACAAGAAGCTCATCACATTGGACAATCTTTATCATGGTATCTTCTATACAATAAATAATACGATTCGGAAATTTTCCTCAAAACATTGTATCTTAGATTTTCATAGTTAATCGCTAAATGTCCATAACGTCTTTAGCCTTGCCGCTTGCATATCAAAATCTACATGTTTTAGATATCTATTAAATATATTTGACATACATAAAATACTATGATATATAATCCTCATGAAATCAAAGACCCCGCTGCAAGCAACGGGGTATCAAACTTGCAGCGCTGCAGAG
>CANDJR010000141.1 GCA_947385105.1 uncultured Eubacterium sp. | reverse complement strand
AAACAAAGCCTCTGTAAACGAGCTCCTCTACAGCCGGTCCTAAAATACCGAGTGTAATGATCTCAATAAACAGTCCATTTCCATAGAAAATTTCCGAAATATGCTGGTATCCTGCAGACTGCTCCATGAGTCCCAGCAAGTAAATCATATGATTACATGCCACGCCGCACATGACAGCTGCCACTACATAGCAAAATGCAGCAGGATAGCGGTAGGCTGTTCCTTTTGACGGTTGATACAGTACGTGCTCTTTGACTGCCAAATACCCAAATACAGCGATACACACGATAAAAGCCGCCATCTGTATCTGCATATCGGATATCCCGCGCCTGCCAAAAATAATCGGTAAAAAACCGCCGACGATATTTATCAATACAATATATAAAAATGCCGGTGCTGCTGCATACCCGGCATCTTGCCAATTCAACTTGTTTTTCATTTCTAACTTATCTTTCATTTCTAACTTATCTTTCATTTCCAGCTTCATGTTAGTTTCCTCCATCGTGCTGCTGCTTATCCAACAGTCCTTCGTAAAGCTGCTGAACTGTCTGATGCAGAAGGGGATGGCAGTACCATGGTGCAAGCTCACATAGCGGCTGCAGCACAAACGTACGATTTTGCATATCAATATGCGGGATCGTCAGATCCTTCGAATGCATTACTTTATCATCATAAAATATAATATCCAGATCTAATGTCCGCGGCCCCCAGCGAACATCCCTGACACGATCCGCCTGTTTTTCAATTTCATGCAGCTTTTCCAACAGCTGATGCGGATCTAAAATTGTCTCCAGACACAAGACACCATTTTTAAAATGATCCTGTGGTACGCCGCCATAAGGAGCTGTCTCAAAGATGCTTGATACCTTGCATACCTTACAAGTTTCTAATGCATCCAGCGCTTGAATCCCCTGATCAATATATGCCTGCTTATCTCCCATATTGGATCCAAAAGCAATATAAGCAGTATGCCGCGCCCGTTCTATCTCTACCGATACATTTTTTATCGGAAGGCCAATTGGTGCCCATGGTTTTTTTACTTTTACTTTTACTTTTTTAATTTGTTTGTATTGCATGAGCAGCTCCTGCGCAAGATGCTCTGCCACTGCCTCGATTAAATGGAAGGTATGCTGCTGCATATATTTGGTAACAAAATGGCAGATTTTTCCATAGTCAATCGAATCTTGCAGCGCGTCTGAGTTTCCAGCCCCTGACAAATCTGTCTCAATGGTAACAGATACTAAAAATTGCTGCCCCAAAATATTTTCCTCTGCGTATACACCATGCTTCGCATATACGGTCAAATCCTGAATAATAATCCGATCCATGACTCCTCCTCTTAGTATCTTAACTGCTTTACAACTTTTCCTAACAAATGCCTAATTGAGAACGGAATGAACAATATCAACAAAGCGCTTGTGTCATCTGTATCGCCCGCACATGCTCCTTGACATCATGTACCCTTACAAACGCACAGCGCTGCAAGACGGCAAATACCGTTGTGACTAAAGAGCCTTCCAGTCGTTCCTCTACAGGTGTGTCAAGTGTAATGCCTATCACCGATTTGCGGGATGCCCCTAAAAGCAGTGGATATCCAAGCTCCTGCAATGTACCAAGGCTGCGAATCATTTGCAGATTCTGTTCATATGTCTTGGCAAATCCCACGCCTGGATCTAAGATAATAGTTTCCTCCGCGATACCCGCTTGTTTTGCAATACGCACAGATTCGCACAAGTCAGCTGCTACATCTGTCAGAAAATGGCGGTACGGCCTGCTCTCCAAATCTCTGTTGTGCATCAGACAGCAAGAGACGCCTGCTGCTGCAATCACATCAGCCAGTTTTGGATCAAATTGCAGCCCCCAAATATCATTCACCATATCCGCACCTGCATCAATTGCCGCTTTTGCAACCCTGCTTTTGTATGTATCAATCGACACAGGGATATCAAAATGCTTTTTTACTTGTTCTACCACAGGTTCGATACGTGCGATTTCCTCATCTTCTGTAATTCTTGTATACCCTGGTCTGGTAGATTCTCCACCGATATCCACAATTGCTGCGCCCTCAGAAATCATCTGCTCTGCATGCTTTAATGCCAAATCTACAGTTCCCCATTTTCCGCCATCTGAAAAAGAGTCTGGTGTGACATTCAAAATCCCCATCACATAAGTCTTATTTTTACAATCAAATTCGTGCGTTCCAATTTTCATTCTAAATTCCTTATTATGTTCCTTACTTTGCCTCTACTAATTGGAAAAACTGCTGCTGCAAAGCCGTATTATCTTTCCAAATCCCTCTTGCCGCATAAGTCACTGTCTTACTTCCCGGCTGGCGAACTCCGCGCATTGTCATGCACAGATGCTCTGCTTCAATCATAACCATCACGCCCTGCGGCTGTAAATGCTCCATCACTGCATCTGCAATCTGCACCGTCATTCGCTCCTGCATCTGAGGCCTGCGCGCATACACCTGTACGACACGTGCCAGCTTGCTTAAACCAACCACTTTTCCATCCGGCAGATACGCCACATGCACTTTTCCATAAAATGGCAGCAAATGGTGCTCGCAAACGGAATAAAACGTAATGTCTTTTTCAAGCACAATATCCGTATTTTCAGCCGTAAACGTCTTTGCCAGCGGTACAGCTGCATCCTGCGACATGCCGCAAAAAATTTCCCTGCACATTCTGGCGATTCGATCCGGAGTCTCAAGCAGCCCTTCCCTCTGTGGATCTTCCCCGATTCCTTCCAGCAGCAAACGAACTCCCTGCTTAATCTGCTCGTCATTGAACTGCCGCTTTGAGAGCTCTTCTTCCGGTTTTGTTGCCTTATTCATTGCATCATCTATCCTATCTAACATATTTCGTCCCTCACTGCCTGTCTTAGCGCTCCTAAAAAGGAAAAAGAGCCAAATGCCAATACCGCACCTGTCTCACC
Organism: uncultured Eubacterium sp.; assembly: GCA_947385105.1. Classification (GTDB taxonomy): domain Bacteria; phylum Bacillota; class Clostridia; order Lachnospirales; family Lachnospiraceae; genus Eubacterium_J. Next base: position 6,025 of record CANDJR010000141.1, on the reverse strand, counting down.
CGCTGCCTTTACTGCCTGTTTGACAGCTTCACCCATGTCCGGCACATAAGTAACTGCCGGATGGTAACGCAATGCTTCTTGCGCCAGTTTTTGCCCGTCCAATGCCCTTTGATTATCCGGTGTCACAGTAAATACCGCTTTCGCATAGGGCAGCATCAATTGCAGTACCTTTTTATAATCTTTATCTGCAAGTACTCCTATTATATATACAATTTCCTGATTTGTAAAACAGTTTTGCACCGTTTTTTTCAAAAGCTGTGCCGCACCTTCATTATGCCCGCCATCCATATAAAATGCAGGTTTTTTGCATAGTTGTTCAAAGCGGCCTGGAACCGATGCATGCGCCAGTCCGTACAAAACTGCTTGTCTTGTTACTTGGATGCCTTTTTTTATGAAAAGACGTATCGTTTCCAATGCACATGCCATATTTTCTTTTTGCCATAGCCCTGTCATTGTTGTATGCACGAGTGTCTCTTGTCCATCCCAGGATAGCAAAACCTTGCTGCCAGACGCATCATACGCATAGTCTAAAATACAGTCGTTATCCTGCGCCAAATAAAACTCACTGCCTGCCTTACCTGCAGCTGCACGGATCACCTCATAGACTTGCGGACTTTGTGCCGCACATATGCACGGACAGCCTGGTTTGATAATCCCAGCCTTTGCTTGTGCGATCTCTTCCAATGTATTTCCTAAAAATTCCATATGATCTTTGCTGATAGAAGTCAATACACTGCATAACGGACGCTGAATCAGATTCGTCGCATCTTTCGCACCGCCTAATCCTGCCTCCAGCAGTACAAAATCGCACTGCTCCTGCTTAAAATAACAAAATGCAACCGCTGTTTGTACTTCAAACACAGACGGCTGTCCAAATCCATCCGCTTTCATCTGCATGCACGCCTGAGACACTTTTTCAGTCAGCCTGACAAAGTCCTCCTGTGGCATCTGCCTGCCGTTAATTCTCCAAATCTCTCTTGGTTCAAACACAGCAGGAGAACTATACACGCCCACCCGATAACCCTGTGCCTGTAACATAGATTCCAAATATGCGCATACAGATCCTTTTCCATTCGTCCCTGCCACATGTACGATGCGCAGCGTATCCTGAAAATTCCCCAAATACTGCATCAGATGCCGTATATTGGAAAGGTCATAATAAATTCCTGATTTACTAATTTCTTCTAAATACTCATTCGCACATATCCCATTGTAATTCGTCATGCTCTGCCTTCTTATCCCTGGTCATTAACTCGTATACTGCATCCTTCACTGGCTTATTTTGAAAGAGCGCTTCATTCACCTGCGCGATAATAGGTAAATCTACCTTATATTTTTCAGCAAGCCCCATCGCTGCTTTTGCACAATAGACGCCTTCGACGACCATTTTGACTTCGTCCATTGCCTCCTGCATCGTGTAGCCCTTGCCCATCAGCATTCCTGCTTTCCGGTTGCGGCTGTGTACGCTGGCGCAAGTTACGATCAAATCACCGATCCCGGTCAAACCGCACAGCGTTTCAAATTTTGCCCCCATCGCAAGGGCAAGCCTGCCGATTTCATTGATCCCTCTTGTAATCAATGCTGCCTTTGTATTATCCCCATATCCAAGTCCGTCTGCCATCCCGGCTGCCAACGCAATGACATTTTTCAATGACGCGCCAATTTCCATGCCAATGACATCCGGACTCGTATATACACGGAATGCCTCATTCATAAAATAACGCTGTACACGCTCTGCAATCTGCCTGCTTTTTGCGCCTGCTACCAAAGCAGAAGGCATGCCGCGCCCTACTTCCTCTGCATGAGACGGCCCGCATAATACTGCAACAAGAGACTGCGGGATTTCCTGGCTGATAATTTGTGAAAGCGTCATAAAAGTGCCTTCCTCCACACCCTTTGCCACACTAATCACAAGCTGCCCCTGGGTTACAAAAGGCGCCATCTGATGTGCGGTATTTCTCGTATACATAGAAGGAACAGCTAACACAAGCGCCTCCATACCTTTGACTGCCTGTTCCATATCGGCTGTATAGCAGATCGTATCTGCAAGCTTTACGCCTGGCAGTTTTTCCAAATGCTCTTTCTCCTGTTTGAGCATTTCGATTTCTGTTTCCAGTGCAGACCATACGGTCACCTCATGCCCGTTTTTTTCTAACACAACAGCTAACGCCGTGCCCCAGCTCCCAGCTCCAATGATTCCAATTTTTGCCATATACTCTTACTTCCTTCCATATCCGGGATTTACTGTTCACTCTGTTCTCAGTAACATGCAAAAATTCATCTAAAATCGCCTTCGGCGATGGAATTTTTGCACTCCTGAATCATTTTCTTACGGACTTTGCAGTCAATGCAAAGTCCTGTGTAAACAATAACCATATCCGGGCCTTTGCTCTTTCCTATACAAACGACCATTGCTTTTTTCTGTCATTATCTTTTCATTTATGTGCAGCTTTGTTATACTTTATTCTCTGTGCCTGTTAATAAGCGTTTGATATTCGAAGAATGCCGAATGACGCCAAGCAGGCATACAAGCCCCACTACTGTATAAACCTCTGGCTTTGCCTGTGGCGGCGCTCCTAATGTGCCCATCTGTCCAAATACAATTGTTTGTACAAAAAATCCCAGACAGACAAGCAGTGATCCCACGGATACATACCGCTTGACAAAAATACTAAGTACAAACAGTAAAAGGCATACCGGTACTGCCCATGGACAAAACGCCAGCATCATGCCGGCTGTCGTGGCAATCCCTTTTCCGCCCTTAAAATTTAAATGAATTGGAAAATTATGTCCTAAGACAGCTCCAAATCCTGCATAAGCTTCTAAGATTTTAATTCCATCGGGGTATCGATCTTTAAAAATTACCCATACGAGTAAGACTGCAAACACGCCTTTAAAGCCATCGCCTAAAAATACAATCACGCCTGCCTTTTTCCCAAGCGTACGGAACGTATTTGTCGTGCCGATATTTCCACTCCCCATCTTTCGGATGTCCACATTTGCATGCCTGGAATAAAAATATCCTGTTGTGAACAATCCAAACAGATACCCGATTACTATCGAAATGATGCGTGCAGCTGTCATTTTTTATCTTCCTTTCTTTCTCGGATCATAAATTTTAATGCTGTCCCGCGAAATCCAAATGATTCCCGAATCCGGTTCTCAATATACCTTGTATAGGAAAAATGCATCAATGCTTTGTCATTGACAAAAATAACAAATGTCGGCGGCTTTACTGCAACCTGTGTAATGTAAAACAGCTTTAAGCGTTTGCCCTTATCAGACGGCGGCTGCTGCATTGCTACTGCTTCTGCTAAAATTTCATTCAGCACTCCGGTTGCGACACGCATTGCGTTATTTTGCAGCACGACATCTATCGTATCGAAAATTTTATGCAGGCGCTGCCCCGTCTTTGCTGAGATAAAAACAATCTCTGCATAAAGCATAAAGCTTAATACTTGCCGAATCCGTTCTGTTTGCCGGTAGATTGTCTTGTCATCCTTTTCCACTGCATCCCATTTGTTGACAGCAATGATAATCCCTTTTCCGCGTTCATGCGCAATGCCTGCAATTTTTGCATCCTGCTCTGTCACACCCTCTGTACCGTCAATCATAAGCAGCACGACATCTGCTCGTTCGATCGCTGTCACTGCACGGATAATACTATAACGTTCGATTTCACCTTTGATCTTATTTTTGCGGCGAATACCTGCTGTGTCAATAAATACATATTCCCTTCCTTCAAATGTTACATCCGTATCTATCGCATCTCTTGTCGTACCTGCAACATCTGATACAATTGCCCGGTCTTTGCCGCAAAGCTTATTTGCCAGGGAAGATTTCCCTACATTTGGCTTGCCTACAATTGCGATTTTTGGCCGTTCATCCTCGATATCTCCTGCTCCGGCTTCTGGGAAATATTTGACGATTTCATCTAACATATCGCCCAGCCCCAACTTTGATCCTGCGGAAATCGGAATCGGCTCACCCAGCCCTAAATTGTAAAATTCATAGACATCTATCATATATTTTTGAAAATCATCTACTTTATTTACAGCCAATATGACTGGCTTATTTGCACGGCGCAGCATATCTGCTACTTTTGCATCTGCATCTACAAGCCCTTGGCGTACATCTGTCAGCATCAAAATAACATCCGCCGTATCAATTGCTATCTGTGCCTGTTCCCGCATCTGTGATAAGATTAGCTCCTGGCTGTCTGGCTCAATACCTCCGGTATCAATCATTGTAAATTCTTTCCCTACCCAAGATACATCTGCATAAATCCGATCCCTGGTTACACCCGGTGTATCCTGTACAATGGAAATACGTGCCCCAGCCAATGCATTAAACAAGGTAGACTTGCCTACATTTGGCCGCCCCACAATTGCTACGATTGGTTTACTCATATTTTATCTCCTATTCTTACAACTCCACATTCTCCGCTGCCGGAAAACGTACCATCGTGCGTAAAAAACCCTTCTTTAAACTTCCAAAGACGGCTTTCCGTAAAAAGCATGATATAACTCCTGCCCGTTAGAGTTTACAATAACTATTTCCACTTGTAAAGTATTTTTCAGCTCCGCCACTGTCATATCATCTAAAAATACATCTTCGCCGCTGCGCAGTAAATTGCATGGCAGCAATAACCGGGTACCTAATTCTTTGCCTTTTAGCTGTGCTTGCAAGTCCTGTCCCGTCAAAAGTCCGGACACTGTAATTTGCTCTCCAAAGAAATCATTACGTATCGGATATATCATAATGTGGGTATGCGGATGCAATTCCATAAATTCTCTTGCCAGCATTTGGATAAAAGGCGCCGCCAGCATACCAGTTGCTACAGACAGACAGGTCTGCCTGCACTTCTGTGTCTGCGCTGCACCTGCTTCTAATACACCTGACTGTCTGTCCATTTGCAAAGCTTCATGAAATTCATCAATCAAAAGCCGCAGCATACCCACTCCATTTTCCAGCTGCAAATAGCCATCGTACTGGGCAGCAGGCGGCAGATCTTTTTGTGCCAGCAAATACCACTCATCGGACGCGTGGATAAAATGTGTCTGCCAGCGTTCCATGCATATCGCCTGCCAGTCATGGATTGTCTGCAGTACTTCTTCTGCTTCTTTTTTGGTAAAAGGCTCCAGCGGGTACAGCCCGTCCCGATACTTGGTCAACCCTGCCGGTACGACAGAGACACTTGCCATATGCGGGAGATATGCTGTCAGTTCCTGAATCGTATATGTTAATTCTTCTTTATCATTTACTCCTTTGCAGAGTACAATCTGGCCGTTCATCGTAATGCCTGCTTCATACAGGCGCCGCATTTTTTCCAGTGCCTCTCCTGCAAATCGGTTATGCAGCATCATATTGCGCAGCTTAGGGTTCATTGTCTGTACGGATATATTAATCGGCGCCAGCTTATACTTGATAATCCGGTCTATATCTTTTTCCTTCATATTCGTCAGCGTCACATAATTGCCCTGCAAAAAAGAAAGCCTGGAGTCATCGTCTTTGAAATAAAGTGTCTTTCGCATACCTGGCGGCATCTGGTCTATAAAACAAAAAATACATTTGTTTGAGCAAGAGCGGTAATCATCCATCAGCCCATTTTCAAACACAATGCCCAAGTCATCTTCATATTCTTTTTCAATTTCTAACTCCCATTCTTCACCATCTGGCTTTTCAATCAGCATGGTAAGATACTCCTCGTTGATCTGGTACTGGTAATCAAAGACGTCCTCCAATTCCTCGCCATTGACCGATATCAAAAGATCCCCCGGCTCTACCTCTAGCTGGTCTGCAATACTGCCCGGTACAATACCGTCTATTCTATGCTTTTTTCGTTCTCTTGTTATTTGTCCCATAACCTTTCCATCTCCGTTTTTTCCTGCCGCTCGATTTTTTATTTGCTTCTTTATTTTCTGCTTGTTTTTTTAGCTACTTCATGTTGTTTATTTTCTGCTTGTTTTCTATTTTCTGCTTGTTTTCTATTTTCTGCTTGTTTTCTATTTTCTGCTTGTTTTCT
>CANDJR010000140.1 GCA_947385105.1 uncultured Eubacterium sp. | reverse complement strand
CCATTCTGTTTTTAGGAAGCAGATCATGGTTTGGATTGTTGCTGCTTGCGAATAGTTTCGTTGCTATTCTGATTTTGTGGAAGGCAGATGGATACGTTTTTTATCAGAAGGAGAGTGAGAAAAGCCATGTTATTAAGCAACGGAAGAGGGGGTCCTTATGGCGGTATTTTTTCCGGTATCTGAGCTGCCATAAGAATTATCTGCTCAATACCGCTCTGATGTGGTGCGTAGCCCTGGTACTGCCCTATTTTTTTAGCGAAATGGCTGGTCTGTCCGTGATTCCGGTGGGTTTTGCGATTCTATCCTTAAATACGCCCATCTGTATCCTGCTGTCCTGCGACCGTGACCTGGAGCAGGCAGTCCGTTTCCTGCCTGGACAGAAACGGCGCTTTTGCATCCCATACTGCCTGTTTATTTTTTCCTGTAATATGGCTGCAGATGCGATATTCCTCTGTAGCTGGCAGATACAAAATGGCGGCATCACTGTCCTGATGATTGCCGGGGCTGTTTTCTTTGCTCTGCAAAGTGCTGTGCTGTCTGTGCTGTTGGAGTGGTTTTATCCCATCCGGGGCTGGAAGATTGAAAGCGACCTGTGGCACCATCCACGGAAATATGTGGTTCCAGTGGTAATGCTCCTGCTCGCGGGGGCAGTCTCTTCCTGTCCGGCGCTGCTGCCTGTGCTGTTGGGTTTGCTGACTGTAGAAATCATAGTTTTACTTAGTAGTAGGAGCTTCCTGTATAATTTAAGTATAGGGAATTCCAAGAAAGAAGGTTGAGAAAAAAATACCTCAGAGTAAAATAAGATTACTGACTTTGGACGGTTAGTAAAAATCTTATTGAACAGAGAGGTATCTGAAATGAATTATAACACACAGAACGCAAAAATTGCATCTATTACTGAAAAAACTTTGATAGTTGGTATTGATGTCGGAAGCGAAACTCATTACGCCAGGGCTTTTGACTGGAGGAATTATGAATATAGCAAAAAGCCGCTGGAGTTCATATCACCGAAACCCAATAACTCTGAAAAATGCGGGAAGATACAATAAAATATCTCCATAAAAGACGGAAACCGGATATCTATACCCGTCCATCCACAACGAGGAAATTCTAACCGGAAGATTATGATTGCGCATTTCTTCTGCAATTCTCTCAATTCTCAACAAATGAAACATTAAATCATGCCCATTTAGTATTTCCCGCATAAATAACGGAAGCGATGATAACAGTGTTATGAGTCCGAACACCAGGATCAAATTCTTATTTTTTCTTATATATGTCTGAAAACACACACAGCCATCCCAGACACACTGCTGCCTGGAAAAGCAGCAGGAAATAGAATCTTTTATTTGCTTTCATTCTGATACACTCCTGTTTTTCTCCTGTTTTTCAATTCTGTTTTTCATATAATCAAATACCAGAAGTAAACCGATGCCAAAAAGTGTCATGCACATACCTGTTTTTAAATAAGGTATCTCATAATTCATTTCAATTCTGTTTTTTCCACTCTGTAATGGAATCGTAATCAGACATCCGTCAATCGGTTCCGCCTCTGTCTCTTTGCCATTGACTCTGATCTTCCATCCACTGTCATATGGAACAGATGTATATAAATACTCCCCATTTTCCGCATTTTCGACCATTATGCGTACATCTCCATTTGCCACACGTATCTCTTCCGCCGTTGTCTGTGAAAGCTCTTGTGTTACCGCTTTCATTTTATCCAAATCCAGCATATAAAATTGTTCTTCTTTCACACACAGCTGTCCGGCTGTTGTCAGTTGTATTTTTGTCGGCATCCGTCGATCCGATACGGGAATATAAAATACGGCAGGTGATAACCACATGGAATACCCGGTCTTATAAATGTCGTTTACATTTAATACAGCTTCCATATAGTACTCCCATGGAAGATTACCATATACCGCATAGTTTCCCTCCGGTATATCCAATTCATAAATGACTTCCGATTTGGAACGATAATCTGTCTGATAGGAAACCGGAACATAAAGCTGCAGATTTTCTTTTCCCAGTAACCGTGCATAAAGATCATTTTGATATTCAAAAGGATTCAAAGCTTCACCTTCCATCGACTCTGCTTTCTTATATCTGAAAGCAAACGGAAGGCAAAACGGGTTTTCATACACATATTTTCCATTTTTCATCTGCAGTTCCTTTATTTCTTCTGTTCCATTAATCCGATACGGAGACAACAAGTATTTCACACTCAAAAGTGAATCCGCCGCCAATATTGAAGTGTTCGTAATACACATGTTTACTCCGTTCATTGGATATCCCAAATGGTCCAGAAAGCTTCTCTGCCTGTCATCCGGATCCGACGTGTAACCTGACAGCGACCAATATCCAAATGCCAGAGCTTCATTATAATTGGCTGTCAGATGATTGTCTTTCATATTTTTAGTTGCCGTCTGAGAAATCCGATAGGTTCCGACATCCAGCTTATGAATTTCATTTATCTGCTGTTGTTCCTGTTCCACATATGCACGATAATCCGCCACATCTTCCGCATGAAATATTTCCATTAAAATTTTTGCGTGCATGGCCATTTCTCCGCAAACTGCGGCTGCTACCGCCAAAGACATCAAACACTTTGCTTTTTTATAGTACAGTCCGTATAAAGCGATTACCAATGCTGTTAGTGCCGCGCATAATGCCGTAAGATAAACGCGCCTGGTATCCTGAACCGGTTTTACATAATGCAAAAAAATCAAACCAAAGCAAAACAAACCTGCAGATTTTATTGCCGTATAAGACAGTTCTTTTCCAAAACAGGACCGAAAGAATAATGCCGCGATAAAAAGCAATAAAAATATTCCAAGATAAGAATAGCGATAGTAATAACTTTCCGCACGTTTTAACAAAGAAAATAAAAAAAAGCACGGTTTCCAGCAAAACAATGCAATAACCGTAAGCAATATGCCTGCTGCCAAAGCCTTTTCCTTTCTTTTGACATATTTTGTTAAAAAGCATCCGATACAGGCAATTACGGCCATGCTCCCACAAAACAAAGATACGCTGCCAAATGAACTAGTACCACCTATTACATAAGACTGAAGCATGCCAGGTATTTCGCCGGTTATTCCAAATGTCAGTTCTTCCCAATCCATCTTCCCTCTGCCGCTTTGCAAAGAAGCCATTGTTGGAAGTAAAAGAACCATACTTAACAGGACGATCATTACCGATGACCCAACATATCGCATGGCCGCAACCAAAAAACTTCGTATTTTCTTTGCTGCAGCATCTGTCTGTTCTTCACCGACAAAATACCGATATCCGCATTCCACACAAAACCAAACTGCGGAAAACAGACAGTTAACTGCTCCCGTATACCAGTTAAATAAAACGGACATACTGCCTGCCAAAATAAATATTCTGCTTCGGGATCCTTTTACGATATGATAAACACCCAAAAGCAGCAATGGAAGCAAATATACTCCATCCAGCCACATAACGTTGCTGCTCTGCGCAATATTATACTGACACAATGCATAGCACACGGACAACAGGATCTGAAAGGCTTCCTGCAATTCCGCTCCAAATCGTCCCTTTAAAAAAATATGAAATGTGACAGCTGACAAACTAAGTTTGCATAAAATAAGCAAATGAAAAAATACATGTAAATTTTCCTTACTGAAAAATACGATGAGTAAATTCAGCGGTGATGATAAATAATAACTGAAAACAGCTATATTACATCCTCCCAATGTCTGACCAAACGTATATGTAATCCGGTCATTGCCATTTAAAACATTTTTTAAATACATAAAAAAATCCAGATACTGAATATAAGCATCCATTGTTGCTAACGTCTTATTTCCAAATGGTGCATACCCATATATGATAAAAAGCATGCTCAAAATTCCAAAAGTCGTGATTCCTGGTATCATACATAAAAAAACACCGTTATTTGCTGGCTTTTTCATCAAAATCTCCTCTCAGCGCTATGATCTGTCTCATCTGTTTTTTCTTCCACAATATAAATAGGCCGACGCTTGTTCTCCAGATACATTTTTGCAATATATTGGCCCATTATACAAAAAAAGAACATCTGGCATCCTCCCATAAAGGTAATCAAACATGCCAACGATGCCCATCCGTCTACCGGAGCGCCGAATACGATTCTTCGGACAATAATAAAAAGAACTGCCAATACCGTACAGATACAGAGAATCAGTCCTACAAAAGACGCTAACACCAGCGGTGTCGTTGTAAATGCAGCGATTCCTACAATGCTGTACTAAAATGTGTCTTAAAATTCATCCCTGCTATCTGCACGTCACAGTTGACAGAAAGCAATTTTAAGACACACTCTAGTATTATTTCGGATTATATTCACCAGACGCATTTTTTGATATAGTTTGTGTGATAAACAGGCGGATTTGCCTCCATGCCTATCACGGTTCCTTTGGAAGCCGCATAATCGCCAATGATCCTGAAAAAACTCATTCACCCCATTTGGCGCCGGAAACACATCTATTGTGGATATCAATACCAGTCTTTTCGGCTTTATCTTTGCTTTATTTTCCTCCGCCTGCATAATCAGCTCCAGCTCTTTTTCCGGAGCATGATTCGCAAGATATTTCTCTGCGCGCAGTCCGGCATAAATAAGCAAATCAGGAGCGGTTCCATAGGCATCTGTATTGGAATGATGCTTCATCTGTATGTCCTTGCCGGCTGAAATACAAATATTGCTGCCAACAAATCCTGTGTATCAAACTAACATCGCCATCTGTTCGTCCCTCCCAAAGTTTGATTCCTATATCGTTCCCTTATTGTGTTTAGATTTTCCTCTCCCCGGCCTGCACGAAAAATAGTTATCACTTTCTTTCCATGGCATAAAAAATACGGCGGCAAATAATGGCGCGGCAAATATCATCGGCGCACAATACCGATACATAATAACCGGGCTAAGAAAAACCGTTATAAAAATCCCGACTCCCAGTCCCAGTATCAAAAATGGCTCCCTCCATCTCCGATAAACTGCATAAAAGAAAAGATACAGCGTCATCCAAAAATAAATTCCCGCTTTTGAAAGTACACCTAAAACCGGCACATTCGAAAACTTCATAGACAGATTTCCTCCATATCCGGAATGATCCTCTCCTTTTCCGTATAATGTGCTTAACAGTTCATCATACGCAGGAAACAAACTGGAACGGCTGACAGCAAATCCTACCAGTTCTATACCATATGTATCCGCACACTGATAGCCAATATAAGGATGCCAGATTCTTTCATCCGGCCATTTCTTGTTTGGATACCATAATCCAAATGTCTGCACAGCTGCCCCTTTCAAACACCCGCCTGGCTCTGTCAGAAAAATATCAACATATAATTTTATAAATCCGACCATATCTTCCCTGATTGCCTCCGTATCTACCCGGTTCTTAATCTGATCTGCAATACAAGGCGCATATGTACGCCAGGCGTCATCCGGCATATAGCGCAGTATTTTATTTATCTGCTGTTTTGACAGATGTTCATTTTCATAATTATAGACATACGCCATCTGCTGCAGCGGAAGGCTCAGCATTTCCCGCAGCGCAGTACCCTTTTGCACACCCATCAAATAATAACCAGGTACCTGATACAGCAGCACTACTGCAATCACCGTTCCGGTCAGAAGAAATATCTGTCTGCGATATTTCCGCAGAAAAACTGCTGCAAAAAAGATCATGACAAAAATGGCATACATCCCATTATTTCGTATCAGGCAAAATAGTATAAGCCACAACGCCAGTTTTATATAGTTTTTCTTCTTCATCCAAAATGCTTCCGGATCCTGCGCCAACTCAAGCAGCTGCAACACGCACATTGCAAAACACCCTGCAAATACCGGATCCTGCGCAGAGGTCAGACTGAGGATCATATGCGTTGGCAGCAAAGCAAAAAATGCGGCTGTACATACAAGTACAGTCCCCCGAAACCACCTGTTAAAAAATGACAATACATGCCAGACAGTAACCAGTACAAATGACATCTGCACAAAACTAAAAACTGCAAATCCTGCATCATAGCTACCAAACAGCAATTCTCCCAATTTCATAAGCCCATAATACATGCCGCAGTATAGCGGTGACCACTGCGAAGATATCGGCACATCCGGTCTGGAAAACTCATAATACCAATATGGAGCATCCGCAGTTGTACCATAAACCCCCGGAAATAAAGCCAGATAACCAAGCAGCCAGGACAACACTACCAATCCAAAGCATACCGGAAGCAGCCTTTTGTCGTTTTGTATCCGTTCCGCCTTCCTACCGCTTTTTTCTAACCATTCGGTAATTGCTGCAAGTATCGGAACTATTGCAGCGACAAGTGTTAAAATCCGCAAAAAAAACTTTGTAGATAAACTATAATCTGCATATCCATCCAGTATCCCTCCGGCAACCAGCAATATGGAAAATACCATCGCCAGGCCCACTGTAAGCAGATAAAATCCCTTTGACCGCTTGGATAAAAAATACTTTAAATACAGCTGATAAAATATGTAAATACAGGGCAAAAGCAAAATTTCTGTATATGCCGCATTGTTTTGACAAACAACAGATAACTCCGTTCCAATCCCCAAGGCCCCGCTAAAAGCCAGGAAAGCTGCCATCAGTTTTTCTTGCTGTTTATATTTCATATTTACATCCATATCCGTACTCCCTTTCAACCAGATTAAGTTCCATTTCAAATTCCTGCCTGTTTTTTTGCACAATCGTATCTAAGATCATTCCTGAAAAAAAGCTCTGTAGTGCAGACATGGCAATAAAACCTGATGTAATCAATGTCGGAAATCTCGGCACAAGCCCTGTCCGAACTTATCATCTGCCTGCCACATTCGGCAGGATATGTATCATCTCCGTCAATCATAATGTAACACCGAGCATCAATCTCCCGAAACATGCGCCTTATGACGTTGCCTTTACCCTGCTTATATTCTCTTCTGACAATCGCTCCCTCCTCTTTGGCGATTTTAGCGGTATTGTCAGTAGAGTTATTATCATACACATAAATGGTAGCCTCCGGTATTTCTTTTTTCCAGTCCCTTACTACTTTGCGAATGGTTGTTTCTTATATGCCCCTTGTCAAGTAGACAGGCGAAATATCTAAAATTGAGTTTGCACAATGCCTGTATTTCATTTTGGAGTGCAGGCATTGTGCAGGTCATTATTCTCTCCTACCCTATTTTTACGGTTTAGATTTAAAGTTTGATGTTTAATTATCTTTAACAATTTAACAACATATCCATAATAGGAATTTGGTTTCTTTTTTATAATGAAATCAACCTCTCCAACTTTTGTAAAATGTTATGCATTGCAAAGCCAAAGACTTCCTCAGCCTGATTGTATCAGGTTATTTCCACATAAAATACAATATTAGATACCATTCCTTCTTTTTATAAAGTCCTGTTATTTCTCTGCAGCCCTGATCCTAAACTCCATACGGAACGCTGTAAACAGCTCTCAGATAATCTGCCTTAGGCATGTATGATATTGGTATGTTCTGAGATTTCGCGGCTGATCGTACAAAGGTCATCTACAGATAAGCCATGGATATCCGCATTTCCGGTAATTCTTGCAAATGTCTTTAATTCCTGCGCACAACAAGACAGATAATTTTCTACACGCTTTGCTGCCAAATCGATGTTCATCCTTTCCCGCAGCTTTTCGTCTTGGGTTGCTACGCCGACCGGGCACATACCTGTGCCGCAAATACGATATTGCTGACAGGCTGCCGCAACCATGGCTGCTGATGCAACTGCTACAGCATCTGCGCCCATAGCGATTGCTTTCGCAAAATCCGAAGACACTCGAAGTCCGCCTGTAATGACAAGATCCAGATCTGAGCCAATAGAATCTAAATACTTGCGTGCACGGTACAGCGCATAGATCGTCGGAACGCTCGTAGAATCCCGTATAATTGCAGGCGATGCCCCGGTTGCGCCGCCGCGTCCGTCAATCGTAATAAAATCAGGATTTGCGCTGACACAATATTCCAGATCCCGTTCAATATGCCCGGCAGCTATTTTTATCCCAATTGGACGCCCCTCACTGCGCATACGCAGTTCGAGGACAAGATTTTTTAAATCCTCTACCGTGTCAATGCCAGGAATTTTCGAAGGGCTAATTACATCTTCTCCAAGCGGTTTATTGCGAATTTTTGCAATTTCCGGTGTCACTTTGCTGCCTGGCAAATGGCCGCCCATTCCAGGCTTTGTTCCCTGTCCAATTTTAATTTCAATTGCATCTGATGTTTTTAAGTTTTCATCCGTTACACTATAACGGTTCGGCACATATTCAAAAATATATTTATAAGCAGCTTCTTTTTCCTGCGGCAAAATTCCGCCTTCCCCACTGCACATCGCTGTTCTTACAGCAGCACTTCCTTTTGCCATCGCAATTTTCGTCTCTTTAGACAGTGCGCCAAAAGACATGTGGGAAATATAAACCGGCATATCAAGCACCATTGGCTGCCTTGCATGTTTTCCAATCACTGTCTGAAGCGATACATCGGCATGTTCATCTAATGGCATAGGGTTTAACTGTGCGCCAAGCACAAGGATATCGTCCCAATTTGGCATATGCATCTGCGTCCCCATTGCTTCAATGATTGACTTGCCTGTAACTGCCATCTCATGAATCTCTTTCATATAACGGTAGTTGCTGTCTGTCTTTGCCGTTTCTTTCGGATAACTTAAGTCCGTAGACACAACCTCTTTTTCATCTGTGTGCGTCTGTGTCTGGCTCTGTTCTTTGGCAAACTTCTCAGGCAGCTGTTTGCAAATTGGACAACATTCCAGTTCGGAAAATGGCCTGCCCTCTTTTTCTTCGTCATATACATACCCACATACACTGCATTTGTATACCATATAAAATACCTCCCTTTCCTCTTTTGTATTTTACATTGCTTTTTGCATTTGATATAAGAATGTTACAGTTCATACAGGACTTTGCATTTACTGCAAAGTCCGTAAGAAAATGATTCAGGAGTGCAAAA
>CANDJR010000139.1 GCA_947385105.1 uncultured Eubacterium sp. | reverse complement strand
TAAAACAGCTAATTAAGAAACAGGGGCATCATTTATAAAGTTGTAAAGTAGTGTAAAACTCCAAACCGTCAGCTTTTACTTTTTTCTTTGCTATACATTTCCTTATAAACCGTGAAGTTTAGAGCTGTAAGTAATGGGTGGTATAGCGTCAACCTCGTATTGTTATATGGCCTTGACTGCCTGTTATGCTGCAAATAAACAGAACAAAACTTTATATGAAACTAATATCTCTCAAAGTTAATCTTGTTTCGCCAGACAGCCAATCCCTGCTAATTCTGCAAATTCTTCGCAGAAAGAACTCTTTGTCATAAATCTGTCGATAACTAGTTGCATGTTAATAGCTACAAAATCTAAATCATTTCCAATATGAAAACCTTTGGCACAAGTAGATATGACATGCAAACATCACTTACTTCACTATACTTGCTTTTCTTGCATCGCAAAAAATGTATAAAGAAGGGTATTGGCTTTTTACATAAATATTTCTCTGCATATTATTTTCCTAAATTATTTGATCCATAAAAATACTGTATATGTCCCAAAAAGCACTTAGCATACTATTAAAAATGACTTGGTATCTTCACTTTTCAACATATAGTTATTATAAATTAGACGCATATGAAACGCAAGTATATTTTGTTCATCTACGAGCTTCAAAAAAAACAGCCGTTATCTAACGCATAGATTCATGTTGTAAATAATTAATTGTTACGACTTACAAAAAGCAGTTTATTTCAATAGTAATACCAATATTTTTTCAACTACTTTAAAAATAATTCAACAAAAAATCCAACAAAAAATTCTATTTCTACCTTGCATTTAAATTTCATTACATACGATACATAACATATCATTAGGATAATCAGTTACAGCAGTAAGAAAAGAACGTTTTCTTTCTGTTAATGGGCTTGGGCTTAATATAATAAACAAAAAAATGTTTGCATATTTCTGAATAATGTAACTAGGAAATAGCAAGATAAATCTTAAGCCACAATTGATTTATTTGACATAGAATGTTTTGAAAATTGATTCTAATATAACATAAAGACTACACTAAGCAAGAACATAATAAGTTACTAGAAATATATTCTTTAGAGTCGTGCTTTGATTAAAACTGAGAATCACAAATATATTCCATTGCATATTGCATAGATGATAGCGATTGGTTTATGCTACCAAGCAAGTATCCATCACATTGTAAAGAAGCAGGTAGATATCCGGTTTGGAAAAGTTATCACCAGAAATAATTTTGCTGCAATCAATGAAATCCACATTCCTGTCCAGATTAGATACATTTGCCTTATACTTCACTTCTAGACTGAAATGTGCATTTTGCAACATGATCGTAATATAGTTGCTTATGGTAAAAAAATAGTCTATAATAGCAGTTGGTACAGGCTGGCAACATTTGCCTGTGAAATGATTTGCCGTCATACCTTTTGACGAGCCTGTGCTGTTACGTATCATACTGATATCTTGGAGGAAAATACATGTCTTTAGTAAAAAAACCAGTCAATGGCATGAAGGATATTCTGCCTGCGGAAATGCAAGTACGTGATTATGTGCAGCATGTAATCAAAGAAACTTACCGCAGCTTTGGATTTGTCCAAATAGAAACGCCTTGTATGGAAACAATAGCAAACTTGACAAATAAACAGGGCGGTGAAAATGAGAAACTCATCTTTAAAGTAATGAAGCGTGGTGAAAAATTAAATTTAGAAACCGCTCAGACCGAAACTGATTTAGTGGATTATGGTATGCGTTATGATTTGACTGTACCGCTTGCCCGATATTATTCAAACCATGCAAATGATTTGCCGTCACCGTTTAAGGCTTTGCAAATGGGGCCAGTGTGGCGTGCAGACAGGCCGCA
This sequence comes from uncultured Eubacterium sp., assembly GCA_947385105.1. Taxonomy (GTDB): domain Bacteria; phylum Bacillota; class Clostridia; order Lachnospirales; family Lachnospiraceae; genus Eubacterium_J. Next base: position 7,149 of record CANDJR010000139.1, on the reverse strand, counting down.
GCGCGGACGATACCGCCAGTTTATGCAATGTGATATCGATATTTTAGGAGAGCCGTCAAGCTTGGCAGAAATTGAATTGATATTAGCTACAACAACGACTCTTGGCAAGTTAGGTTTTCAAAATTTTGAAGTGCGTATCAATGAACGCAGAATTTTAAAAGCAATGGCCGCTTACAGTGGATTTTCAGAGCAGGATTTTGACACTGTATTTATTATCTTAGATAAAATGGATAAAATTGGGCTGGATGGCGTAGCAAAAGAGCTCGAACAATCTGGCTTTGCGAAAGCGTCTGTTGAAAAATATTTGGCATTATTCCAGGGTGTCAAAACTGCTGAGGACGGGCTTTCCTATTTAGCAGGAGAGCTTCACGGCTTTTTAGAGAATGAGGTTATTGCAAATATGCAGGAAATTGCAAGTAGCGTGCAAGCATGTAAAACAGCGTCCTTTCACCTTGTATTTGATCCTACGTTAGTACGCGGCATGTCGTATTATACAGGAACAATTTTTGAAATCGCTATGCCAGAATTCGGCGGTAGCTGCGGCGGCGGCGGACGCTATGATAAAATGATTGGAAATTTTACAGGTAAAGATGTGCCGGCATGCGGCTTTTCCATTGGCTTTGAACGTATTATTCTGCTGTTGTTAGAAAATGGATTTCAAGTTCCCAAGCAGCCGAAAAAGCTTGCTTATCTCATTGAAAAAGGCTATCCGGGTGAAAAGCTTGCAAATGTAATTGCACAGGCGCAGGAGGCTCGCAAAAATGGTCATCAGGTATTAGTTGTTCGTATGAATAAAAATAAAAAATTTCAAAAAGAGCAGCTTTCCAAAGATGGTTATGAAGAATTCGAGGAATTTTTTTGTAATAAATAAAGCAAGAAAAGCAGCAAACAATAAAATTGATAAACTAAATCAGAAGCTGTTTATACGATGAAATTCAATTACATTGCTTTTCAAAGAACAGAATAGACTAAAGTAAGATAACATAACAGCTCTGAACAAAAAAGAAACATCCACTTCTGCAGCACTATCATATATAGTGCTGCAAATCAAAAGTGTGAAGGAGGTTAAATAGCCATGGGAGAATCCATGCAGGGGTTGCATAGAAGCCACAGATGCACCGAAGTATCCGTCCAGAATATCGGGAGCACAGTCACCGTAATGGGATGGGTTCAAAAAAGGCGTAATTTAGGGAGCCTGATTTTTATAGATTTAAGAGACCGATCCGGTTTATTACAAATTGTATTTGATGAAAATCAAGTAGGAAAAGACGGATTTGCAAAAGCAGAACTGCTGCGCAGTGAGTACGTCATTGCAGTAGTCGGCACAGTACGCAAACGTAGTGCTGCTGTCAATGAGCATTTAAAGACAGGGCAAATTGAAGTAATTGCTGAAAGTTTACGCATTTTGTCAGAGTCTGAAACTCCTCCGTTTCCAATCGAAGAACACAGCCAGACAAAAGATGAGCTGCGGTTAAAATACCGTTATCTGGATCTTAGACGTCCGGATCTGCAGCACAATATTATGATGAAAAGCAAAGTTGCATCACTGATACGCAGCTTTATGGAAAAAGAAGGCTTTTTGGAAATCGAAACACCGATTCTGCAAAAGTCTACACCAGAAGGCGCCAGAGACTATCTTGTGCCAAGCCGTGTGCATCCAGGTAAATTTTATGCTTTGCCACAATCACCGCAGCTGTTTAAACAGCTTCTCATGTGCTCTGGGTACGACCGCTATATTCAGATAGCCAGATGTTTTCGGGATGAAGATTTGCGTGCAGACCGTCAGCCGGAATTTACACAGATCGATATGGAACTTTCCTTTGTTGATACCGATGATGTCATTGATATTAATGAACGGATGCTGCAATACGTATTCAAAGAAGCAATTGGCGTTGACATCAAATTGCCGCTGCAGCGTATGCCATGGCAGGAGGCAATGGATCGTTTTGGCACAGATAAACCAGATACCCGTTTTGGCATGGAACTTGTCGATGTATCCGCACATGTGGCTGCATGCGGCTTCGGGGTATTTACAAGCGCATTAGAAGCGGGTGGCTCTGTTCGGGGAATTAATGTTAAAGGACAAGCTGCCATGCCGCGCAAAAAAATTGACAAATTAGTAGAATTTGCGAAAGGCTATGGCGCAAAAGGCCTTGCCTATTTATGTATAAACGAGGACGGCAGTTATAAATCTTCCTTTGCAAAATTTTTAACAGAACAGGAATTGCATACACTCGTTGAGCAGCTGCATGGTGAGCCAGGTGACCTGCTGCTATTTGCTGCAGACAAAAACAAAATCGTATGGAATGTTTTAGGCGCCTTGCGCCTGGAAATGGGCAGACAGCTTGGCCTTATGGATGAAAACGATTATCAGTTCCTTTGGGTTACTGAGTTTCCATTATTAGAGTGGTCTGAGGAAGAAAACCGTTTTGTTGCCATGCATCATCCATTCACAATGCCAATGGAACAGGATTGGGATAAGATTGATTCCGCTCCTGGGGAAGTACGTGCAAAAGCCTATGATATCGTTTTAAACGGCACAGAGCTTGGCGGCGGTTCTGTACGTATCCATCGAAATGATATTCAGGAAAAAATGTTCGAAGTGCTTGGTTTTACAAAGGAAAAAGCATGGGAAAATTTTGGATTTTTATTAAATGCGTTCCGCTATGGCGTACCGCCTCATGCAGGACTTGCTTATGGTTTGGATCGTATGATTATGCATATGGTGCATGCAGAGTCTATCCGAGATGTCATTGCATTTCCAAAGGTTAAGGACGCTTCTGATCTAATGTCTGAAGCTCCAGATCTGGTAGATAGCGGACAGTTACAAGAACTTGGGATTCTGATTGCTTCACAAAGCGATGAAGATAATGACATTTCATAATTGGTTAACAAAAACTGCAAAAGGCCCAAAGCTTTTTGCAGTAAATTAAGAAACAGCAAATAAAAAAGCTCCCTGGTTGATATGTAATACATCTCTCACCATAAAAGGAGATTTTAGCTTACCTGTACGTATGTACCTTGGTTCTTACTGTAAATTTTCTTGCATCGGAAAAGTGGATTCTAACCGCTTGTATATATGTACCTTGGTTCTTACCTTAAAATATCTTGCACCTTAAAAGGAGATTTTAGCTTGCTTGTACGTATGTATCTTGGTTCTTACTGTAAATTTTCTTGCATCGGAAAAGTGGATTCTAACCGCTTGTATATATGTACCTTGGTTCTTACCTTAAAATATCTTGCACCTTAAAAGGAGATTTTAGCTTGCTTGTACGTATGTACCTTGGTTATACTGTAAATTTTCTCGCACTGGAAAAGTGGATTTAACCCGCTTGTAAATATGTATCTTGGTAGATACCAACATATCACACACAAAAAAGGAGATGTCCTATGAATCGTATAACTCTAGCAAAAAAACTAGGAATCGTTCTGTTATCTTTTGGGATTGTATTTTCAGCATATTCACCAGCTGTTCCTGCTCAAGCGATGCAAGCTTCGCTGCAATTGCGCGCAGCTGGACAGACTGATCAGTCGTTGCAAATTACAATGAAGACATACAAGCATTCCTATAAAACAAAAGAAGGTAAAATCTATAAAAAGATATCTTATGAATATCCAGTTGCTTCTGGTGACAGTGAAGCTGCCAGTACGTTTAATGCATTCTATCAAAAACAGAAAAAGAACTGGCTGAAACAGGCAAAAAGTGATTTGGCAACCGCCAAAGAAGAAATCGCCTCATTCAACAAAGATGACAACCGGCATTATTCAGATGAAGTCACATGCAAAATTAGCAGCACAGACGAAACATATTTGAGCATTTTGCAGACTGGTTACTCGAATACGCTTGGCGCTCATGGGTTACCATATCGGATTTCGTATATTTTTGATGTTAGCACAGGAGAGCCTGTGTCTCCGGAAACAATCCTTGGACTGACAACAGAACAGCTAAATAAAAAAGTAGTCAAATTATATCTCAAAAAATACGATGCGCAAAAGGATACCAATGATATGCCATTTTTTAAACGCAAAGTAGTCCGGGAAACTGCTGAAAAAATGAATTTTAGTCAAAACTGCTATATAAAAAATAACTCTTTGCGATTTTATGCAGATCCTTATTCCCTTGGGCCTTATGCTTCAGGATTTATTGAAGTTTCATTAAAGTTTCGCTAAAGTTTTATGATAGTTTCATGATAGATCCGTTATAGTTTCAATAATAGATCCGTTATAGTTTGATTAATAGTTCCGTCATAGTTTCATTCATGATAGTTCCATTATAGTTTTGTTATAGTTTTGTTATAGTTTCATTCATGATAGTTCCATTATAGTTTTGTTATAGTTTCATTGAAATTATAAGCAACCACCAGTGCAGGAAATATGCAGCCTGCTGCAGGCAGTTTTTCTTATATGTTTTCGTTTCCTGTGGACTGTCGCTGGAAAGTCATATGCTCCCTTCTAGGCACACAAGTGAAATCATAAAAACTTGTCGCTTAGAAAGGAGTATATCACTGAAAAGTGATGACAGCCCTTTGATACATAAGCACTGCAAATTCAGCTATAAAGTGCAAGCCTATTGATGTTCGGTTTCATCTGCAAGTATCTTTGCAACTAATTTCACACAAGCAGCAGCGTCCTTTGAATACCCGTCTGCACCAATTTCTTTTGCAAAGCTCGGTGTAATCGCCGCGCCTCCGATGATAATACTTCCCTTGTATTTTCTTTCTTTCGCAAGTTTTACAACATCCTGCATCCGCAGCATCGTTGTTGTCATTAATGCAGAAAGCCCTATCACCTTTGCGCCTTCTTGAATTGCGGTGGAAACAATCTTTTCTGCGCAAACATCTTTTCCTAAATCGATAACCTGGTAACCATAATTGCGCAGCATAAGCACTACCAGATTTTTCCCAATATCATGAATGTCACCCTCTACTGTAGCTACAACAATCGTTGCAGCATGCATTTTGTCTCCGCTGCGTTCAATAAGCGGTTCTAAATATTCAATTGCCTCTTTCATGGCATTTGCACTGGCAATGAGCTGCGGAAGAAAATATTTTTGCTGATCAAAAAACTCACCAACTTTTTGAATGGCTGGAATTAGGTATTGATTGATTACCTGATCTGGTTTTTTGCCGTTTGCCAGTTCCTCTTTTGCATAATTTACGATACTATTTTTCTCCCCTTGCAGTACTGCACGATAGATGGCTTTTGACTGCAAATCAGCTTCTGTATTTGTTTGACTGTCTCTGCCTGCACCTGCATTTGCTGCTTGACTATCTCTGCCTAGACCAGCACTCTTATCTGCTTGACTATCTCTGCCTGCGCCTGCACCCGCAGCTATTTGGCTGTCTCTACTTGTGCCAACACTCACACCTGCTTGACTATCTCTGCCTGCGCCTGCACCCGCAGCTGCTGGCACACTGGATGGATGATTCGATACAGGATGCGCTTGTTTCTGTTTTTCTTGATACTGCTGTATCCGATGAATATAACGCAAATCACTGCCTTGCTTCTGCAAAAGCATATCTGCTGCAGCTGCAGCATTCATTAGCAAATCCTGCGATGGATTTGCAATCGCCATCGTAAGTCCTTGTGCAATTGCCATTGTTAAAAAAGCTGTATTTACAAACATCCGTTCCGGCAGCCCAAAAGAGATATTCGAAAGTCCGCAAACTGTCGCAAGCCCGCATTCGTTTTTGCAGTAATGAATGGTATCAAAGCATTCTAAGGCTGCCTGTGGATTTGCGCCTACAGTGGCTACCAGTCCGTCTACAATGATATCTTCTTTCGAAAATCCCTGCCGAAGTGCCTCTGCCACAATCGTATCTACAATCTTTCGTTTTTCTATAAGTGTTTTTGGCAGTCCTTCGTCTGAGAGCGGCAATAAGATAAACATTGCTCCATACCTTCGTACAATAGGCAAAAGCCGCTCAAATTTTTCTTTTTCCAATGACACGGAATTAACAAGTGCTCGGCCTGGATAAATACGCAGAGCCGCTTCTATCACATCGACATTACTGCTGTCAATACACAATGGGCAGTCGACAGCTGCTGTAACTTCATAGATGGCTTCAAGCATCATTTGCTTTTCATCTATACCATTCATCCCAACATTAATATCCAGGATATTTGCCCCATTTGTTTCTTGTTCTCGAGCCATAGAACACGCCAGATCTAAATTACCCTCCCGCAGCTGTGCCTGGAGCTTTTTCTTTCCTGTTGGGTTAATACGCTCTCCAATGACTTGGAACGTACCATTTAAATCAATCTCTACAATTTTACGCTCAGAAGCCAGTATACGGCGTTTTTCCTTTGAAACCGCTGCTGGGGACATCTCTTGGATTGCTTCGGCAAGTGCTTTGATATGTTCTGGAGAGGTCCCGCAACAGCCTCCCAAAATACGTGCGCCAGCTTGTGCAAGCTGCTTTGCTGCCTCTGCAAATTCCTGTGGGGTTGTCTTATATACAGTCGTGCCATCCTCCAATTCTGGAAGTCCGGCATTTGGCTTTGCCAAAATTGGAAGATTGGCATATTGATACATCCGCGTTACAATCTCAATCATTTCTAACGGCCCTGTCGAGCAGTTTAATCCCACTGCATCTACGCCAAGGCTTTGGAGTACAACAACCGCAGTCGCTGGATCTGTACCAAATAATGTCCTGCCGTTTGCTTCAAACGTCAGACTTGCCATAATTGGCAGATCACACACTTCCTGTATTGCAAGGATCGCTGCCCGTGTCTCCTGCAGGCTCATCATGGTCTCTACAACAAATAAATCCACGCCTGCTTTCACAAGCGCTTTTGCCTGCTCTTTATAGACATTAACACAATCTTCAAACAGCATATCGCCAAGCGGATACATCTGTTTCCCAGTCATTGTCATATCGCCTGCTACAAAAGCTCTGCCGTCAGCTGCTGTTTTTGAAATCTGTACCAAACGGGTATTCATTTCTACTAAATGCTCTGCCAACCCATATTCTGCCAGCTTTATGCGGTTTGCAGTAAACGTCGGTGTATATAAAATATTCGTACCAGCTGCTACATAAGCACGCTGCAGTTGTATCATTGTTTCCTGGTGTTCTAATATCCACTGTTCTGGACATACATTGGAGATCGGAAGAGCGTCGTGTAGGGAAAGAGTGTGACCTGAAGTGG
>CANDJR010000138.1 GCA_947385105.1 uncultured Eubacterium sp. | reverse complement strand
ATTCCGGGTGGCTCTCAAGCGGGAAACTGGTGGCTCCCAAGGAGGATAATATTCACAATGTCCCATCCTTTTTTTTAGGGACATATGTCCTTGCATGTGTACCGCCTGCACAAAGCTGTGCATAAAAAGTCTGGGGCTGTCGCACGAAGTAGATAACATACAATAGCAAGTAATCCGCATCGGAAAATACTCTGCATATGTATACTTTTCGCTTCCTGCGACAGCCCCAGAACAAAAGTTTGGACTCCCATTACATGTTTGTAAAATGTAAGCTAAATGCAAGTTACATTTACGTTCTGTGAAAATAAGATTCTGGTTACATTCTAACGCTCCGCTTTTTTGCACGATACAATTCCTAGCAGCAATAAAACTGGAAAAATAACGCCTGCCAAAATACCCATCTTTAAGTTATCCCCTAATGCGCCGGACACCATACCTACTACAGTAGGGCCGCCGGAACAGCCCACATCCCCGCCTAGCGCTAATAAGGCAAACATAGCCGTACCCCCTTTTGGCAAGGCTTTGGCTGCTTTACTAAACGTTCCCGGCCACATAATCCCAACAGACAGCCCGCAGACTGCACAGGCAATCAGGCTAAGGACTGGCAATGGAAAAAATGATATACAAAAATAAGACAAGATACACAGACAGCAGCTGTAAATCATAAACTTATCCAAGTGGATACGGTCGCCGTATTTTCCATAAAACGCCCTGGATGCACCCATTAACACTGCAAACGCCATCGGGCCTGCCAAATCTCCCGCTGTTTTAGAAATCTCAAGTCCCTTTTCTGCAAATGTAGAAGCCCACTGACTCACTGCCTGCTCGCTGGCTCCTGCACAGATCATCATCACAAGCAAAATCCAAAAAAGGCGCATACGAAACAGCTCCTTTAATTGAAGCCCCTGCTCTCCTTCTTCTATTAAAGACGCAATCGGAACCTTTGTAAACGCGACGGCATTGCAAATCGGTACTAGCGCCCATACCCATGCCAGCACTTTCCAATGGTCGATACCTACGGTATAAAAAAATACAGTGGAAAGCAGCACAACGGCCGCATGTCCCCAACAGTAAAACGAATGCAGCATGCTCATCGCCTTTTCTTTATTATCGGAAGGGCACGCTTCTACAACTGGGCTGACAAGCACCTCTAACAGGCCGCCGCCGATCGCATAAATCATAACCGCAACTAAAATCCCAAGAAATGGCGAGCCAAACACTTCCGGCAGAATCGTAAGCAAAATCAGCCCTAAAGCTGCTGTCACATGTGCAAGAACCATCGAAACCCGGTATCCAATCTTATCTACAAATCCGACGCAAAGAAGGTCTACCAAAAGCTGTATCCCAAAATTAAACGTTACTAACAACGTAATCTGTGAAAGCCCAATCTGGTAGTTTCTTTGAAACGTCAAAAACAGCAGCGGGACAAAATTATTGACAATCGCCTGTACAATATATCCTACAAAACAGGCTGTAATTGTTTTGTTGTAATGATCTTTCATTTTTACTGTCTCCTTTCTCGGTCCACCCAGGCAAAAGCCCCTTATTTATCTAGAAAGTAAATGACATTGGTCCACACCTTTGCTACTTTTTGGTACTTCATCGTAAAGAATTTTAGCTGATCGGAAATAGTTTCGAGAAGGGTTTTATTTCCAAATGGCTAGCTCATTACGTTTTGACAGATTTTGTAGTTTGTACAAAACCTAAGTGTGGACCAATGTCATTTACTTCAAGATCCATATGGGCATTATATCGTATTTCTCATGTGAAATCATTGCACATAATCACTAATTTATGGTATAATATCGCAAAAATTAGGTTCTGTCTTTCCATCTGAGCAGGAGCAAGTAAAGGCAGATATATCTGTTTGCATACTTTACTCGAACAAACAAGGAGTTATTATGTGCTGCTTTCAAATTACAACGGATGATACACTCAGAGAAATGATACAGCATGGCAACAGCAGTTATCCTTTTGCCTACTACCTGGAAGATATTTGGCAGTTTAACTGCCACTGCATTGACTGGCACTGGCATCATGAGCTGGAATTTTTATCTGTAACCGCAGGTACAGCCATTTGTCTTGCCGGAACAAATAAAATAGAGCTGCCCAAAGGCTTTGGAATGTTTATTAACAGCAACATCTTACACCGTTACGAAGCCAAAAGCAGCGCTGTGATTCCAAATGTTGTATTTTCTCCCAGTCTGTTAGCGCCGAAAAACAGCTTGCTTTACGAAAAATATATTTATCCTGCCATCATGTCTTCCACGTCCTATCAGATATTTGACCCTCAGATAGAATGGCAGCGTGATATCCTTAGGATACTGGATGAAGTTTATGCTTTGCAGGAACGCGATCAGAAAAATGAACTGGGCACTGTGCAGCTTTTAATGCAGGTCTGGGATCTTTTATACAGGCATTTAGACTTAACCTCTCATTCATTAGAAGACCAGCATTTCAGCCACCAGCAAGCAAGGCTTCAGACCATGATGCAGTATATCCATGACCATTACATGAATGCACTGACACTGGAAGAAATCGCAGCGTCTGCCTCTATCAGTAAAAGCAGCGCCTTACATATTTTCCAGTCTTTTTTGCATATACCGCCAGTGGCATACCTCATCCAATACCGTCTGTCCCAGGCTGCAGAACAGCTTTCTACAACGAGAAAATCTGTCTCAGCGATTGCAGCGGATACTGGATTTACCAATGCAGGCTATTTCTGCCGAAAATTTCGGCAGTATTTTGATAGGAGTCCGAACGAATACCGCAGAACTAAGTCATAATAGAAAGGAATCTCGTCCTTATGAATATTTTACTTGTAGCAATCAATGCCAAATACATCCATTCCAACCCAGCTGTCTATTCTTTGCAGTCATGCACTGGAACATATAAGCCCTATGTGTCTGTTGCTGAATTTACAATCAACCAAGCGCCTTCTTTCCTGCTGCAGGAAATCTACCGCAGGCGTCCGGATGTCATTGCATTTTCCTGTTATATCTGGAATTATCAGATGATAGACACCGTGATATGCGATTTGCATCAACTGCTGCCGCATACCGACATTTGGGCTGGCGGGCCGGAGGTGTCCTACCACACTTCTGCGATCATAAGCCGCTGGCAGCTGCGCGGTGTTATGGCAGGCCCAGGAGAAAATACCTTTTCCTGCTTAGTTTCTGCCTACGTAAACGGCACTGCGGATCATTTGCCTGCGGTTCTTGATGAAACAACTGCAAAGCGGCGCCTTTTGGACGATATTCCCTTTTGGTATGAAGATTTGTCTGATTTTGCCAACCGCATCATCTATTATGAAAGCAGCCGCGGCTGTCCGTTTTCCTGCAGTTACTGCCTTTCTTCGCTTGATAAGGCTATGGATTTTCGATCTGTTTCGCGCGTATGCAAAGAGCTTGATTTTTTTCTGGAAAAAAAGGTGCCGCAAGTCAAATTTGTTGATCGTACCTTTAACTGTAAGAAATCACATGCTTTGCCTATTTTAAAGCATATTTTAGAACACGATAATGGGATTACCAACTTTCATTTTGAGATTGCGGCTGATTTATTAGATGAAGATTATTTTGCACTGCTTTCTCAGATGCGTCCTGGCGCAGTGCAGTTAGAAATCGGCGTACAGTCCACGTATCCAAAAACAATTGCTGCCATTAACCGCCGCATGGACTTTCACAAAGTAGCTGCGCATGTTCATCGCATCCGTGCGTTTAAAAATATCCATATTCATTTAGATTTAATTGCGGGACTGCCTTATGAGGATTTGCAAACGTTTCGTCAATCGTTTCATGATGTCTATGCTCTGGCGCCTGAGCAGCTGCAGTTAGGTTTCCTGAAAGTGCTGAAAGGCTCTCAGATAGAGGCATCTGCTGCATCCTATGGAATCCTTTACACTAGCAAGCCGCCTTACGAAGTACTTGCTACTAATTGGCTTTCCTATGAAGATATCTGCCTTCTCAAACAAATTGAAGCCGTACTGGAACTATATTATAACAGCGGACAGTTTACACATGCGCTGGACTTTTTATGCCCTTATTTTGACACGCCTTACGACATGTACGATGCCCTGGCATCCTGGTATGAAACGCACCATTATTTTGGTATCCAATCATCCCGTTTGCGCAAATACGAGATTTTATTAGAATTTGCTGTTTCGTATTTCACAGCGCATGCGCTTTCTTTTCAAAAGCAGATCCATGCTTTTACAGAATACCTAACCTATGATTTATACTTGCGCGAACATGTCAAAAACCGTCCTGCCTTTGCCTGCCCTCTCACTCCATGGAAAGATACCATACGTAACGTCCTGCAAGAGGAGTCTCGCACGCATACGCTGTTTCCTGCGCTGTCTGGATGCAGTTACAGAGAGCTAACCAAGCTGCTGCATGCAGAAGTGTTTTCTTTTATTTTTGAGCAGCCGTGTATTGTACTTTTTTGTTACGAAAATCGCGATCCACTCACACATAACGGCAGGACAAAGATTCTGCCTCTGACCTGTTTGGAAAAGGCAGAATCTGAATCCTAATCTGTATCGTATTCGAAATATGTAACAAGGAGAATGCTATAAATAAAATACGCATTTCTGTATCGTATTCGAAATATGTAACAAGGAGAATGTTATGAAAAAAATACTTATTATCGAAGATGATAAAAAGCTCAGTGATGGGATCAAACTTGCGCTGCATAAGGAATATTCCTGTTCCCAGGCCTATTCTCTGTCATCTGCCAAAAAGGACTTTCCTGTGCAGCAGTTTGATTTAATACTGCTTGACGTAAACTTTCCAGATGGCGACGGCATAGATTATCTGACGGAAATCCGCAAACAAAGTGCCATCCCCGTAATCCTGCTTACTGCCAACCAAATGGAAATGGATATTGTATCCGGGCTGGAGCAAGGGGCTAATGACTATATTACAAAACCATTCAGCCTTATGGTACTGCGGGCCAGAGTAAATGTACAGCTTCGGGAAGAAACACCAAACGCAAATATTTTTAAAGAAGGCGATTTTTATTTTGATTTTTCCAAAATGGAATTTCTGGAACATGGTATGCCAGTCAGCTTAAGCAGGACAGAGCAGCGTCTATTGCGCTGCCTAACGAAGCATAAAGGCCGCAGTGTCAGCAGGGAACAGTTAATTGATGAAGCCTGGCAGGGAGAATCGGAATTTGTAGAGTCTCACGCGCTTACGGTTGCTATGAACCGGCTGCGCAAAAAGCTTGGAATCCAAAAAGACCAGCCAGAGCATATAAAAACAGTGTATGGGATCGGTTATATATGGTAGCTGTATGTTTTTGCCTTTTGTGCCTTGGGATTATCTTCTATTACCACATACGTGAAAGAAAGCTGCTTGCCCGCCTGCAGCAGATGCTAGACTGTGCCATATTTGGGACATTCGAAGACAGACAGCTGGATGAATCAAAGCTCTCCTTGCTGGAAACAAGTATGCAGCGCTATTTATGCGATCAAAAGCTGTCTTATACGGAACTTTTTGAGCAAAAAGAGAACATGCAAAAGCTAATATCTGATATTTCTCACCAGGCAGCAACACCTGTTGCTAATATTATGTTATACTCCCAGCTTTTGGAAGAAGATCTTGCATCCATACCAGACAGCAGTCATTTGGTGCAATATATATCCCCTATTTTAGATCAAGCTGGAAAAATGGACTTTTTTATTCAGCTTCTTACAAAAATCGCCAGGCTGGAAAAAGATATCATCGCACTAAAGCCTGTGGAACAGCGTATTGACAGTGTCCTGCATGCTTTAGAACAGCAGTATGGATTAAAGGCAAAGGAAAAAAACATCCGGCTTACTGTCGCATCTTCTTCTGAAACTGCTGTCTTTGACAGAAAATGGACGATTGAGGCAGCCTCCAATGTCGTAGATAATGCCATAAAATATACGCCTGCTGGCGGTAATATTTCTGTCTGTGTGACGCCTTACCAAATGTTTTTAAGGCTGGATGTCACAGACAATGGGATCGGAATCCATGAATCCGAGCATGGAAAAATATTTACAAGATTTTACCGCTGCGGTACCGTTCAGGATGAGATGGGTACAGGCATTGGGCTTTATATTACAAGGGAGGTCATGAAGGCGCAGGATGGATACGTAAAAGTATCCTCCAAGGAAGGAACTGGCAGTACGTTTTCTCTTTTTTTCTTAAAGCACCAATTGTCACAAAAGTGATCCATTCTAGTGACTGCCCTGGGACATTTATGTAGTATAGTCTGTATATCAGGTAAGGATAACGCCTGATGTGCAGGCTTTTTCTATGCAAACGTTAGGCACTGCGCGATAATTGATGATTAGGAGGATAGAAACATGGTTTTCGATAAGAACATGGTTTTACTAGAAGCCAAAAATCTAACAAAAGTATATGGCACAGGCAGCGTGCAGGTTCGTGCACTGGATGGCATCAGCCTAACCATCCAAAGAGGCGCATTTGCTGCCATTGTCGGTACATCCGGCAGCGGAAAGTCTACTTTTTTAAATATCGCTGGCGGCCTGGACGTGCCTACCAGCGGTCAAATCATTGTGGATGGAAAAGATCTTGGTGCATTATCAGAAAAAGAACTCACCATTTTCCGCCGCCGCAAAATCGGGTTTATTTTCCAGCAATACAACTTAATCCCCATGCTCAATGTTTTTGAGAATATCATTCTGCCGTTAAAGTTAGACGGCAAAAAGGCAGACCATACGTATGTATCTGCTATCACAGAAGCACTCGGCTTAAGCAGCAAGTTAAAGAGCCTGCCTCACCAATTGTCCGGCGGACAGCAGCAGCGGACTGCGATTGCCAGAGCGCTTGTAACTAAGCCAGCCATCATACTGGCCGATGAGCCAACCGGGAACCTTGATTCTGCAACAAGCCAGGATGTACTTGGTTTATTAAAGGTTACCAGTGCTAAATTTCACCAAACCATTCTGATGATTACACATAATGAAGAAATCGCCCAGCTGGCGGAGCACATCATCCGAATTGAAGACGGCAGACTCGTATAAGGAGGCAGACATGAAACAACAGGAAACATTTTCACTTCACCGAAGATTTCTGAGCTTTTATAAAAAGGATTCCCTGGCACTGTTTTTTTGTTTTGTATTTACATTCATGCTCTCTTCTGCCATGCTTGTATTGATTCATACAAACCACAGAACAGCAAATATTGAATATAAAACTATATTTACTCCATCTGACTGTCTCATTGAAGGACTGTCGTATCAGCAGGTGATGCAGTTAAAGCAGTCTCCTGCTGTCTGTCATCTGGCATTAGAAGAACAATCTTCTGACAGCGGTTACAGCCGGAACGGGAAAAGCTTTTATCTGCATAAGGGTGATGATGCCTATGTCACGCTTATGGCCGCAGTTACAGAGGGCAGACTGCCAAAAGAACCGGATGAAATTGCTGCGGAAAAGTGGGTATTGTTAAACCTTGGCATCCGGCCTTTACCAAATGAAACATTTACCTACCAGGACAGCAGCGGCCATACAAAAACCGGAAAGGTAACAGGAATCTTATCAGACATGCGTGGAAATATCGCATACGGAACGCTGCATTTGTATACTGCAATCGAGCAAACAGAAGACACTTTGTATCTGGCATATCTTACTTTTCATGAAAATGCCGCAAAGGGAATTTTTGCTCTCCTGAATCATTTTCTCACGAACTTTGCAGTAAATGCAAAGTCCTGTGTGAACAGTAACGTATATGATTCTGTCATCAAGGATTTATGCAAACAGCTTAACATTACTGACAAGCAGGTCAGGCAGTGCCCGGCAAGAGAAGATTTTAAAGAGCTCGCCTGGATTGACATACAGATTATGGGAGTGATTCTATTTATCTGCCTTGTCGTATTTTATGGTATTTACAAAATTGTACTGGAAACAAGGCAGCAGCAATACGGTATCCTGCGTGCGCTTGGCATGGACCAAAAACAGCTGCGGCGTATGATTTTGTCTGAGTTATACCAAGTCTGTCTTCCTGGTGCGATAGCCGGGATCACTGCCGGGATACTGGCGGCATGGATCATTGCTCATATTTCAGGCGA
This sequence comes from uncultured Eubacterium sp., assembly GCA_947385105.1. GTDB lineage: Bacteria > Bacillota > Clostridia > Lachnospirales > Lachnospiraceae > Eubacterium_J. The sequence continues at coordinate 1,034 of CANDJR010000138.1, read as the reverse complement.
TATTGGCACTGTCGTATATTTATATCAGGAACGTGTCACCTATGAGCTTGTCCTGCCTGTACGCCAGATTCTCCTCTGCTTTGGAATGATGATGCTCCTGATCGGGCTCTTTGGCTGTTATACAGCTCGCAGCATATTAAAAAAGCCTGTGATAGACACCATATCCGGCGCTGCGCAAAAGCACCAAAACAGTCTGCATATCCCAGGCATCAGCTACCATGCGGGAAAGCTGCAAACTTTGCTTTCCTTAAGCTGTAATTATATTTTTCGAAATATTAAGCTAAGTATCTTTGTAGTGATTACAATCAGTACAGGCATCACATTATTTGTAGCGCTGGCATATAAAACGAGTACCTTACAGACTTATCGGCAGGATACCAAAGAGCTGCAGTATTTAAACGGACAGTATGAAATGAGCCTGTTAAGCTTTTACAGCGCCTATCAGGGAGTAGACAGAAAAGATTTATCCAGCATAACTGCATTAGATGGTGTGGAAAGTGTAAAAACCTCGGCCGGCATCCGTGTACGTGTGATTGATGATCCCAATATCCCACGCAATGATGCATATTATAATCGGATCAATGCACAGATGAAAGAACACATGGGATTTTCGCTAAGCGGCTTTGATGGTTCAGACCAAGTTTATAAGACTTGCTTTTTTGGATATAACACTCTCGCACTGCAAAAGTTAAAGAACTATGTAGTCTCTGGCAATTTCGATCCAGAAAACTTAAAAGAAGATGAAATTATACTAGCAATCCCTAGTATTGATGAGCGGCAAAGTGAGCCAATTGCAGGATGGTATCACGAAGGCAAGCGGCTCATGGACTACCAGGCAGGTGATTCGATTACAATAAAATACCGGGCAGATTTCCAGACAGACCATATGGACTATGAGTTATTCAAAGATACCGGCAGCTATCATACAAAAACCTATCGAATTGCAGCGATTGTTTCTTTTGAATATATGTATGACTGTAACCGCTATGATGTCTATCCGCATCTGATTACAAGCGACAAATTTATGCAAAACA
>CANDJR010000137.1 GCA_947385105.1 uncultured Eubacterium sp. | reverse complement strand
TCTTTAAGCAAAAAGTATCATATTGCAGATAACTATATGGAAAAACACGATATTCATATTCATATACCAGAAGGCGCGACGCCAAAGGACGGGCCTTCTGCAGGCATCACAATGGCTACAGCTATTTTATCTGCAATAACAGGTATTCCAGTGCGTGCAAATGTTGCAATGACTGGAGAAATTACACTGCGCGGCAGGGTGCTGCCGATTGGCGGACTGAAAGAAAAGCTGCTTGCAGCCAAACTTGCAGGCATCAAAACGGTTTGCATCCCTAAGAAAAATGAAAAGGATTTGTCAGAAATCGATGCAGAAATTACAAAAGGCATGAAGGTTGTATTTGTCAGCCATCTCAAAGAAGTGTTAGAGGTTGCGCTTGTCCGCTAGTACTACGCAAAAATCGAGACATATGTATGCCTACTGATAGGGCATATAATTTAATTAAGATTTGTAAAGCCGAAAAACAGCGGCAGAATGGAGATTTCATGATTATAAAAAGTGTAGAGCTGGAAATTGTATGCGGCGTTACAAGCAAGATTCCAAAGACACAATTGCCGGAAATTGCATTTGCCGGAAAGTCAAATGTAGGGAAGTCCTCGCTCATTAATTCCTTGATGAACCGCAAGTCATTAGCAAGGACTTCTTCCAAACCAGGAAAAACACAGACTATAAATTTTTACAATATCAACGAAGAAATGTATCTGGTTGACCTTCCTGGCTATGGCTATACAAACGCTCCGGAATCAGAACGGATGAAATGGGGCGAGATGGTAGAACGTTATTTGCATACGTCCCAAAAGCTCAAAGCAGTGTTTTTATTGCTTGATATCCGTCATGCGCCTTCAGAAAATGATAAGAAAATGTATGAATGGATTGTATATCAAGGATACCGCCCAATGATCATTGCCACCAAGCTGGATAAGCTAAAACGCAGCCAGGTAGCCAAAAACGTGAAAGTACTTAAAGATGGGCTGGGCCTTACCCATGACGATCTGTTACTTCCGTTTTCAGCAGAAACAAAGCAGGGCAGGGAAGAAATTTGGCAAGTGATGGAAGGGATGCTATGAGACACAAATATATCTTTGTAGCATGGCTGCTGCTTATTGTTATGCTGGCAGGCGTTGGCATGACTGGGTTATACGTCAGCTACGGGCAAAACAGCCGTAACAACAGCGGGTTTCGTGTCGTAACATCTTTTTATCCAATGTATATTGCAGCAAAAAATATAATCGGTGAAAGTGACGGAGTAACCCTGGTTAATTTGAGCGAGCCACAAACCGGATGTATGCATGATTACCAACTGACACCAAAAGACATGAAAGAACTCTCTGGGGCGGATCTCTTTATTGTCAATGGCGGCGGCATCGAAAATTTTTTAGCAGACGTGGCAGCACAATATCCAGATCTTTCTATTATATATGCTTGTGAAGGGATAGAGTTACTTGACAATAATGCGCATGTATGGATGAGCATCCCTGCTTATATGGAACAGGTACAAAACATCACGCAAGGGCTTAGCCGTGCGGATGAAAGCCATAGCCACGAGTATGCGAGCAATTGCTCGGCATATTTAGAAAAACTGGAGCGTTTGTACGAGCAGCAAAAAGAAGCTGCTTTCGATGCAGCAGGCAGGAATGTGATGATCTTTTACGAATCTTTTGCATATGTAGCCAGAGATTATGGGCTGCATGTGGCAGGTACCATGGACTTAGACGAAGAACGCATGGTCAGTGCTGGTGAAGTTAAACAGGTTGCAGGAAAGATCCGAGAACAGGGGGTACGGCTGATTTTGGCTGAGGAACGTTATGGGAAAAAAATGTGCCAGACCATACAAGCGGAAACCGATGCACAGGCAATTTATCTAGATCCTTGTGTACGGGGCAGCTATGAAGCAGACAGTTACGTACAGGCAATGGAACAAAATATCAAACAGATCAGACAGGCCATGACACAGGCAGTAAGCAGATAGGGCCAGGAGTCCAAAAAACAAAAAGCGAAAGAACAAAAAGCAAAAGAACAAAAAGCAGACGCCAGACAGATCCAGAAGGCAAAACAACAGAAGCAGATCCAGACAGCGCCAAGAGATGAACCAGCAGAGCAGGAATCAGACAGCACCAAGAGGCAAAACAAGAGAGCAGGAACCAGAAGCACCAAGAGATGAACCAGCAGAGCCGGGATCAGACAGACAAAAGAGGCAAAACAAAAGAGCAGGAACCAGACAGATATGAAAAAGGAAAGAGGAGAGCCGTATCATGCGTAAAATTATAGAGCCATGCGGGCTGCACTGCATTAAGGTAAATCATCTAAGCGTTGCGATTAGCGGGCAGGAGATTTTAACAGATATTAACCTCCATATTCATTGCGGCACACTCAATGCAGTGATTGGCAAAAATGGGGCTGGCAAATCCACACTCGTCAAAGCTATGCTGGGTGAAGTGCCTTATACAGGTAATATCGAATTTAAGGACAGAGAAGATGGTTGTATACAAAAGCTAAAAATTGGCTATGTGCCCCAGAGCATCAATATCGAAAAACATACGCCAGTCAGTGTATACGACTTGATGGCGAGCTATCAGTCACGGATTCCGGCCTTTGTTGTGAAAAGCAAAAAGCTCTATGCAAAAATAAGAGAAAGCCTGCGCTTGTTTCAGGCAGATTCTTTAATCGATAAACAAGTATGCAATCTATCGGGTGGGGAACTCCAGCGTGTGCTGCTGTCTTTGGCGGTTATGGGCGAACCGAACTTACTGCTTTTAGATGAGCCAGTATCTGGTATTGATCAAACTGGTATTGAACTGTTTTATGAGATGATGGATCATTTAAAAAGGCATTTTGATTTGGCAGTTATTTTAATTTCCCATGATTTAGATTATGTGGAGCGGTATGCGGACTGTGTGGTGCTGCTGGATCAGACCATTTTAAAGCAGGGGACAGTCAGGGAAGTTTATCGCAGCCCGGAGTTTCGGCAAGTATTTAAAGAAGCTGGGATACGGGGTTAGCCGAAAAAATATTCTGCGCCTAACTCTGAGTCATTTTGTGTACGAGGTACTAGTCCAAAGCCGCTAAAACTATCCAGCAGAGGGTTCCAAATGATTAGCCGGCATTGGGTTTATGAAACAAATAAGGCAGGTGTGCTGCTTGTTTAAAAGAAGTGGAGGTGCTTGTGTGACCTGGTTTTTTACAGAATGGATGCAGTATGGATTTATGAAACATGCATTTATAGCAATTTTAATTATAACGCCGCTGTTTGCAATACTTGGCACAATGATTGTAGAGCGTAAGATGGCTTTTTTTTCCGATGCATTAGGACATTCAGCGTTAACAGGCATTGCAGTGGGGGTCATTCTTGGGAGTTCCAATACAGATCTATCGATGCTGTTATTTGCAGTTGTGTTTGCGCTTATGTTAAATAAGATCATACGCGCCAGTGCAGGTGCAAATGATACTGCCATCTCTGTATTTTCAAGCGGCAGCATAGCAATTGGCTTGGCCGTTTTATCGAAAGGGGGCAATTTCAGCCAGTATTCCAGTCTGCTGGTGGGGGATATCTTAAGCATTACAAAAGACGAAATCGTATCACTGGCTGTTATTTTTGGACTGACACTGTTGTTTTGGTTTTTTTGCTTTAACTGGCTGCATGCTGTTAGTATTCACCAAACACTGGCAAAGAGCTGGCATATTCCAGTAAAGCTGATGGAAAACTTATTTGCGGTTTTTGTAGCCTTGATTGTGATGCTTTCTATTAAGTGGGTAGGCATTCTGCTCATTAATGCGCTGCTGATTTTACCCGCAGCAGCCAGCAGAAATATTGCAGAAAATTTGCGTGAATATCATCTGTTTTCTGTCATATTTTCCATGTTTTCCGGGATATTTGGGCTGCTTGTTTCCTATTTCACAAATGTAGCTACTGGACCTATGATTGTGATTATTGCATCTGTACTATATTTTGGTACGTATTTTTATTCTTGTAATGGTAGTAGAATCCAATGGACAAATCGGGTGTGAATGGTGTATACTGTTTATGAATACAGTGGGCAACGTTTTTATTAGGCATGGATACGGATAAAATAGGGTGATGGAATGAAGTTTAAAAGAATTAATGTGGATACAGTGCGATGCATTGTGTCAGAGACAGAATTAAACGAAAATGGCCTGCAGATGGATGATTTTTTGCAAAATGACGGCAAAACAGAGGAATTTTTACGTAAAATTGTTTCTATGGCGGAAGAAGAAGTCGGATTTAAAGTGCAAGGCGGGCCTCTTTCTGTGCAGGTTGCAATTTTGCCGGAACATTCACTTGCGTTAACTTTTTCAGAGCGGGCGGACAACAACATTATGAATATCCTGCAGAATTTAAAATCTGCAGTTGACAGCCTGTCTGGGCTAGGGAAAAAAATTGAAGATACTGAAGAAGCAGCCAGACAGGAGACAGCAGAAACAGATCAGGATACACTGGTCGAAGGGTATGACAAACGTTTATACATATTACAATTTAATAGTATGGATCAAATTATTACCTATGCAAAATCCATTGTATTGGAAGAACCAATTGTAAGCAGTGTTTTCCGGTTACGGGAGCATGGGGTGGACAATTATTATTTACTGATTGAACGGAACGGATTAGGCGACAAAGAAATCTGTAAAGTCATCAGCGCTTCGGTCGAATTTATGGAAGACGCTTGTGCTGAGCTCTATAAAGCAGCCTATTTGGCTGAGCATGGAGTCTGTTTGCTGCAAAAGGATGCATTAGAAGTTTTGCAAAAATTATAAAAAAACTGCCAAAAAATAAATTTGCCAAACGGCATGATTATTTTTTGGCAGTTTTTGATTTATGATGTCATGATTTAGAAATCAGTCAAATCAGCAGCACGTTTTTCTAAGAAAGCAGACATGCCTTCCTGTTTGTCATGTGTAGAGCATGTAATGCCAAACAAGTTTGCTTCCATTTCAACAGCGTTCTTAATATCCATATCATAGCCATTGTTGATAGCAGCTTTTGCAATGGAAACAGCGTAGCTTGCTTTTGAAGCGATTTTTTCAGCCATTTTTTTAGCAGTTGGCATTAATTCTTCCGTAGAAACTACTTTATTTACAAGACCAATACGGTAAGCTTCTTCTGCATTGATATTGTCGCAGGTGAAAATCAATTCTTTTGCGCGTCCCATTCCTACCAGACGTGCAAGCCTTTGTGTACCGCCAAAACCAGGGATAATGCCAAGGCCGCATTCTGGCTGTGCAAAGGTAGCGTTTTCAGAAGCAATACGGATATCGCATGCCATAGAGATTTCACAGCCGCCGCCAAGTGCAAAGCCGTTTACAGCTGCGATAGTAACCTGGCGCATATTCATTAATTTGAAAAATGGAGCAGAAGCTTTCATACCAAAAGCGCGAGCCTGTGCAGCTGAAAAGTTCACCATTTCTGCAATATCAGCACCTGCTACAAATGATTTAAACGCATTTCCTTTTTTATCTGGGCCACCGGTTAAGATAACAACCTTGATGTCGTCTCTTGCTTCGATTTCTGTTAAGACAGTATCCAACTCATCCAGAGTTTCGCTGTTTAAAGCGTTTAATGCTGCTGGTCTGGTAATGGTAAGAACCGCGATTTGATTTTCAACTTCGAGTGTCAAATTGTTCATTTTTATAATCCTCCTATATGAAATTTATACGTTATAACCATAAATATAATGTATATCTTTGTTAAGAAGTTGTCAATAATATTTTACAATCTCTTAGCTTACCATCAGTGAACAAAGGCGTATATCCCTAGTACACTGAGGGTATCACCTCTTAATGAATCAGCTGTCATCTGCAAACCTTGGCATAAATTGTCAATAAAAATCAAAAAAGATACCATTATTTCAGGCACTTTTTTCGTACTCCATAAGGAGACTGTATTCATACAATATTTCCTAGCATTTTATAACAGGACAGAGAGGGATGAGACATATGAAAAACAATAGAAGAATGTTTCAAATAGCAGCAGTTATTGGGTTGATGTTTGCCTTACTCCTATCTGATTTTCATTTTGTGCTGGCTGCGCAAACGGATACGGAAAGAATTGTCATAACAGCTGCCGAAATATTATATAATAATGAAGGCAGTTATGATTCTGTAAATCCAGATGATAATGGAGCAGTATCGATAGGAAAACTTCAGTGGCATGGCTGGCGAGCATTATCGCTTCTACAGACAATTGTAAAGGCGAATGTGTCGCAGGCGCAGGAGCTGCTGGGTAATAAATTGTATCAGGAAGTGATAACAACGACAGATACATCCAAGTGGAGTACAAGAAAGTTTACCAATGCAGAGGCAAAAGCTGCAAAAAAGCTGTTAAGTACCGCAGAGAGTAAAACAGCGCAGGATGAGCTTGCGCATCGGGATATTACCAGCTATGTAGAGCAAGGGCTGCGTCTTGGCATTACAAACGAAGCGGCTTTAATATATTTTGCAGACTTGGCAAACCAGGGCGGTTCCGGGGCAGCCGGACGTGTCGGCCGTGCAGCGTCACAGATCGCAGGCAGCTATGGGGCAGTTACGTTAAACGAGCTGCATAAAGCGGCAATTTGTGATTCTGTGATGGGAAACAGCGCATACTACAGCAGGCGGTTTGGTACATATAATTATGCAGCAGGACTTGGATGGAAGTTTTGCAATACAAATGATTCGTTTATTCCATACGACTATCCATCTGCACTGAACAATGGTGCAGCGTGGATTCAGCGTTCTTTAAATACTTGCATGAAAGCCGGGCTGTCTGTTTCTGGTGTTTATGATGAAGCGACACGGGCAGCAGTCACAGCATTTCAGTCTGCAAAAAATTTAGAAGTAGACGGACAAGCAGGGAGAAATACGATTGTCAAGATCATCAAAGCAATTGTAAATGGAGAAATGATCTATGCACCAAACCCGGATGTGCCGGTGGAAAAACCGCCGATCGAGGAGCCGGACATACCAGTAACGCCGCCGCAGGAACCGGATACGCCTGCGAAAAAGACAACGGTACTGCGTGCAGAGAAAGCAAGCTATGCAGTGAATGATACAAATAAAGCATTTACGGTCAATGTGACCAGCAATCATACAGAAACAAAGCTGGAGTATGTTTCTTCAAATCCGTCAGTGGTAACGATTCGTGCAGACGGCAATGTAGAAGTGAAAAGTGCAGGGAGCGCTAAGATTACAGTTTCCCAGGCGGAGACAAGCAAATATACAGCAGCAGCGCTTTCGATACCTGTGACAATCTATGCGACAAATCCGGATGCATACGCAGTTCCTTCAGGAGCACTCTATGAAGGGAAAACAATGCAACAGCAGCATATACAATGGCTGCAGGCAGCGCTTATGACCTTGGGAGAAAAGGAAATGACTGTAAACGGAAAGTGGTCATCTACTTTGACGAAGCGTGTGAGCAATTTCCAGCAAAAATGCGGTTTGGAGGCAGACGGTATTGCCGGCGATATGACGCAGAGTGTGATCAAAAATATGCTGGCTGTGCAAGGAAAGCAACCGTCGTTAGCACTCAAAAGCAGTGCGAATGCAAATACAGTGACATGGAATCAATTTGACAGTATCAACCGGGTATATATTTACCGCAAGGAAAAGGGCGGGAAATATAGCAAGATAAAGCTGATGAAAAATATGTCGAAGACAAGCTATAAAGACAAAGCGGTAGAAGCAGGCAAGACATATTTCTATAAGGTAAAGTATGGATATGTGCAAAATAAAATGAAGGTTACAAGTTTGCTGTCAAAACGTGTCAAAGGTGTATGTAGTTAGTGAAAGGGACATCCATGCTAAACAATTATCCTTTAGATCTTTTAACGGAACCCTTGCTGGAATGGTACAGCCATCATGCAAGGGTTTTGCCTTGGAGAGACAACCCTACGCCGTACCGGGTATGGGTGTCAGAAATTATGCTGCAGCAAACGAGGGTAGAGGCAGTAAAGCCTTATTTTGAACAATTTGTGGCACAGCTGCCGGATGTAGCTGCCCTTGCAGCCTGTGAGCAGGAACGTTTGCTCAAGCTATGGGAAGGGCTTGGCTATTATAATCGTGTGCGAAATATGCAGCAGGCTGCACGCACAGTCATGGAACAATACGGCGGAGAAATCCCGCCGGATTATGAAGCGCTGCTTAAGTTAAAAGGAATCGGGCATTATACCGCAGGTGCAATTGCTTCAATTGCGTTTGGCATCGCGGTACCAGCAGTTGATGGAAATGTGCTGCGAATTCTGATGCGGGCTGCTGAGGACGGCGCAGATATTATGAAACAGTCTGTAAAAACGCAAGTGGAGCAGCTTTTGTATCCAGTGATTCCAAAAGGACGTGCAGGCATGTTTACCCAGGCGCTGATGGAGCTTGGGGCGACTGTTTGCGTGCCAAATGGAGAACCAAAGTGCGGGGAATGCCCGTGGCAGCAGTATTGTCTTGCGAAAAAACACGGCACTTATATGCAACTTCCAGTCAAAGGGAAGATGAAGCCCAGAAAAATAGAAGAAAAGACGGTTTTGCTGATCCGTGACGGCAGGAAAGTATTGCTGCACCGCCGCCCGCAAAAAGGGCTGCTTGCCGGGATGTACGAATTTCCAAACGTAGCAGGACATCTGACGCGTGAGGAAGTACTTGCTTATGTGGAACATATGCAGTTAGAACCCGTCAAAATTGAACCTTTGGAACAAAGCAAACATATTTTTTCACATATTGAGTGGCATATGGCTGGCTATATGGTACGTGTGGCGCAGCTGGACGACAGCAGAAGCCAAAAACCGGGCTATGTATTTGCAGAAGCAGCAGATTCCGAAGAAAAGTATGCGATTCCTTCTGCTTTCGCGCGGTATACAAAATATATGAATATCCGCTTGGGACAAGAACGTTATAAAGAGGAAGGTGAAACAGAACAATAAGGGGAAGCCGGTGCTAGGGGACACCGGCTTTATATGAAAAAGAAATTAAGGTAAATAGCTTTGGGAGGAACCCTGCCTGTAAAGGCAGGGTAATGTGGCTTCTATTGAGGAAAAGCCAGCATATAAATATGAAAATGATGATTAATTTGTGATTGATGTTTATCAACTGTATTTAGGATACAGTGAATTTGTGAAATTCGTATGTGAAAGAAATGAGGATATTGTAAATAAAATATGAACTTTTAT
>CANDJR010000136.1 GCA_947385105.1 uncultured Eubacterium sp. | reverse complement strand
AGATTTCTAACGGTGACTGGAGTTCAGACGTGTGCTCTTCCGATCTTTATTAACTGACTGTGGCTGTGCATCCGCCACATCATCTCCAGTTAAGACGGTATTACCTGATGGATCGCGAAACTCCAAAGATCCTGGCGTACCGAGTTCTTCTAAAATATCATTGGCATCCGTAACGCCTGGAATTGCCACTGTAATGCGGTCGTCTCCTTCTTTGGATACGGTTGCTTCTGTACTGTATGTCTCTACACGCTTTTGCAGCTTATAGACCGTATCGTTAATTTCTTCTGTTGTTGCATCTTGATCTACAATCTGGTAAGTGATGCTGACACCGCCTGCTAAATCAAGTCCCAACATAATGTTTTGATTCTCACCGCGCCCTGTAGAGGACAAAATGATTGATGCATAATATCCCAATCCAAGGATACATGCCAGGACAATACAAAGTATTGTAATACCTTTTCCTTTTTTCATCTTTATATTCCTTTCTCATTTTTTATCAGGATGTTCCCTGTTACTCCTGTGCCAATGCAGCTTTCATCATAATTGCGCATTCTATGCGCTTTTTTTGCAGCGCACAGCCAATCTCATATGTTTCCTTAATATCTCCATGGAAATGATATGCATTTGCTGCACAGCCACCGCTACAGTAAAACCGTGCAAAGCACGATCTGCATTTTTCCTTTGCATAGACATTGCAGCCTTTAAATATACGCTGGAGTGCTGTATTGTTTACTCCTTCCCATACATTTCCCATCAAAAACTGGTCATTGCCTACAAACTGATGGCATGGATAGAAATCTCCCCATGGCGTGACTGCTAAATATTCTGTGCCGGAACCACAGCCCGATAAACGCTTTGCCACACATGGGCCACCCTCTAAGTCTATCATAAAATGAAAGAATTGGAATCCCTTTCCCTCTTTTTGCCTGCGTATCATTTCTTGTGCCAGTTTATCATATTCTTCATACAGCTGCGGTAAATCTTCTTCCCGGATTGCATAATCTTCTGTTTCCTCTGCAACAACCGGCTCGATTGATATCTGCCGAAATCCCAAATCTGCCAAATGAAGCACATCTTTTGAAAAATCCAGGTTATGACGAGTATATGTTCCTCTGACATAATAGTTATCCTGTTGTCTGCTTTCCGCCAATTTCTGAAACTTTGGTACAATCAAATGATAACTGCCTGTCCCATTTGGAAACGGACGCATCTTATCGTTTACGTCTTTCCTTCCATCAATACTGAGTACAACATTCGACATTTCCTGGTTTGCAAACTCCATAATTTCGTCATTTAAAAGAACGCCATTTGTCGTCAATGTAAAACGAAATTTTTTATTATGCACCTTTTCTTGTTCGCGTCCATATGCTACCAGCTGCTTCACTACCTGGAAATTTAAAGTTGGTTCTCCTCCAAAGAAATCCACTTCCAGGTTTCTCCGGTTGCCTGATGCTTTGATCAAAAAGTCAAGCGCCGCTTTTCCTACTTCAAAAGACATGATCTCCCGTTTTCCATGGTATTCGCCTTCCTCCGCAAAGCAGTAACGGCATGCCAGATTACAGTCATGGGCAATATGCAGGCAAAGCGCCTTAACAACTGTTGGCTGCTCCGTGCATTCGCTAATATAATCTTCGTATGCATCTGGGGTAAATAATGCCCCTGCTTCTTTTAATTCTCCAATCTCTGCGATAGCTTCTTTTAATTCGTCTATTGCATATGTGCCTTTTAAGCTGGCAATGATTTCATCCTCACTCTGATCTTCATACAATGGCAGCACATCATATACAATGTCATCTACGATATGGACAGCCCCGCTATTTACATCCAGCACGATGTTATAGCCGTTATTTTTATATTGATGTACCACTGGTACTCCTCCTCATCCATGAACCTTTTCTCAAATGTATGCTGCGCGTGTCTCATACACACGAGCAAACGCACAAATGACCGCACGCTTGGCGAACGGTCGATTTATGCAGCCTTTTATGCTATCTTTATTGTTTATCTTCACTGTTTATACGCAGCCTCACGATTAACATAAAACTTTTTTATTTGCACTGCTCACATGTCTGGTTTCCAACTGTACAAGAAGTCTTGCATGCTGACTGGCAAGATGTCTGGCACTCTCCGCATCCGCCCTTTTTGATTGTATTTTGCAATTTTCTCGTATTTAAAGTTTTAATATGTTTCATGTGTTTCTCCTTTCGCTTGCTATGATATTGCTTCAGCCACTGTAATTTTCAAACATGTTTTAGTATAACACATATTTTTTTATAAGAAAAGCATTTTTTCTGCTTTTTTCTGAATTCCTGCAGCATGTACGTTACTGTTCACACAGGACTTTGCATTTACTGCAAAATCCGTAAGAAAATGATTCATGAGTACAAAAATTCTATTGTCAAAGGCAATTTTAGATGAATTTTTGTATGTTACTGAGAACGGAGTGAATAGTATCGTATGTACGTTTGATACATCAACTGATCATACCACCAGCCATACCAGATAAACTGCACAACACCGCTGTCGTAGCCATATGTATCACCTGTCCGTTTAATCCACGGTTCACAGCCAGGTTTCCAAGCAACAGCACTAGGAAATAAAACACACCTACGCCAAACCCCCACAGATATTTTTTCCGCTTTTTCTTTTTTCCAATGAAAAACCCACCTGCAAAGCAGGAAATAATATACGTAGCAATAATCCCAATGCTGACAGCTGCATCACTCATATCTACCCGCCCAAGCAGCGCTGCAAGCACGACAAGCAAAATCCCGGTTATGACATACATTGCCACTAAATCTATCAGGATTGGCATTGTAAAACTTTTTTCTATTTCTTTTTTTTCCGTATGATCCATGTTGATTCCTCCCTACCTTTTTGTTTCCAAAACAATGTAAAAACAACTTGTTTTTGTCCTATTGCATTGTATGCAGGGTCGTTTTTATCTATGAATCATTTTAGAGTTTTTTCAAAAAATGCAGGGTATCTTGCGTTCCATTCTCCATATTGCCAACACAAACAAATCCTAACTTATTTGCCACCTGTATGGATGCCTGATTGTCCTGATAAATAAAGCAATGCATCTCGTCTATTTTCAGCTCTTGTTTTGCGTAGTCCAAAACTGCCATACATACCTCTGTCGCATAACCTTGATTTTGGTATTCCTTTCGAATCACATATCCAAGCTCCATCCAGACTTCATCATCCTGATCGCGGTGTTCAATCCCTGCTCGGCCAATCAATTTCCCCGTCTTCTTATCCTGGACTACCCACATACCATACCCATAGTAATAGTACATTGACTGGATATAACTTTTTGTATATGCTTCTTCCATCTCACGCTCATACAGTGGTTCGATATAATCTGTCATATTCGGCGCCTGGTAGATTTCATACAATTCATCCAAATCAGCCATTGTAATTTCTCTGACACAGGTACGCTTTGTATACAAGATGTTCCATGGCAGGCCATTTCTGCGCTTTTGTACCCGATCGAAAAACTGAATTCCGATTTCTTCAAATCCCTGTACAATAAAATCTGCTGCAGCCTCCTCCTGTCTGTCCATATCCTCATAAAATACGACTGCCATACCAGGTTTCCTCTTATATATAGGCAGCAGCGCATTTGCTGGCTGCGCATAATATACCTCATAAGCCAGGCAGCTGTCATCTGTTACAAGCACTGCCTCTTTCATAGCGATTTTAAGTTGATGCAGCTGCTGTTTCATATCCTGATAGACCGCCTTACTATCCCTGGCTGTCTGAAGATATTTTTGTTCGGCCTTTTTCCCGCCTGATTGCCCAACAAATATTTTTTTAACAGCAAACAGTTCCAATTCCCTGTCTAGTTTTGCTGTTTCATGCTCTATGTTAGAATGCGCTTTTTTAGGTTGCGCTTTCAAAATCTCTTTGGTCGTGTTCGTATGTTCTATGTGTTGTATATCTGCCGCTTGTTTACTTCCGGCAACATCCCAAATAATCGCACGCAGTGTTAATTGCGACTGAATGAGCGCCTGTTTCTTTTGATCAAATAGCAAACGATTACACCTCTTTCTGTTCTTTAAAAAAAACTTTTGGAAAAGCAGTGATTTTTCTTTACGATTACTTTACAATCATTTAAAATAGAAGTAATATTAATATATCACTTATTAAGGAGAGGAATCATGGCACAAAATCCAATTGTTAAAATTGAAATGGAAAACGGTGATATTTTAAAAGCCGAATTATATCCTGAAATAGCCCCAAATACAGTAAATAATTTTATTCATCTCATCCAAAAAAAATTCTACGATGGTTTAATCTTCCATCGTGTAATTAATGGTTTTATGCTGCAGGGCGGTGATCCGGAAGGCACCGGCATGGGCGGCCCTGGTTACTGTATCAAAGGTGAATTTTCCCAGAATGGGTTTGCTAATGCACTTGCGCATGATCCAGGTGTCTTATCAATGGCACGTGCGATGGATCCTGATTCAGCTGGCTCCCAATTCTTTATCATGCACAAAAAAGCTCCACATTTAGACGGCGCTTATGCAGCATTTGGCAAAATCACGGAAGGTATTGAGATTGTAAACAAAATTGCTGAAGTTCCTACCGATTATAATGACCGCCCTATGGAAACACAGCGGATAAAGGAAATAACGGTAGACACTTTTGGGATTGACTATCCGGCTCCAGAGATCTGCTAAAAAATAAGATCGGCTGAAATAAGATCGGTTCAATGCCGTAGACACGAGGAGGAAGGTATGGCTTACAGAAAAATTGATGAATTCAGTTCAATGCACCTGGATGTATTAAGGGAAATCGGCAACATCGGTTCTGGTAATGCTGCTACAGCGCTTGCATCATTACTTAATACAGTTGTGGATATTGAAGTTCCAGTAATCAGTTTGGTCAGCTATGATAAAGTCGCTGATTATTTAGGTGGAAAAAATACAAAAGCACTCGGAATGACTGTTGATTTAGAGGGTGATATTCGCGGCTGTATGCTGGAAGTTGTCCACCTCGATTTCGCAAAAAAATTAATTAACACTTTTTATCCAAAAGAAATCGCTGAGCTTTCACAAATTGATGATATGGATATTTCTGTTGTCCGCGAAATGAGCAATATTACGACTGCAGCTTATGTAAACTCGATTGCTGCTATGACGCAATTATTTATTAATATCAAACCACCAGACAGTTATTGCGATAATGTGTCGAACCTTGTCGCAATCCCTGCTGAAAAATTATCCAGAAGCTTTGACGAACCTGTACTTTATATTGATGAAAAGCTGCATATTGGTGACAGCGAAATGAAAAGCGGCCTCATTTTAGTTTTAGATTCCACATCTATACAAATTTTGTTCAAAAAGCTTGGTATGCCTTATTTATAAAACCAAAAATTTCAAGCCGGCAAGTATCTACCTTGCCGGCTTTTCCACGTGCATCTATTTTGTCTCTGCTTAAAACTTCCTTGCTCGTGCTATCTTGCTTTTCGGTATACTTTTGGTATACCTCTGCTTTTCTTCAGCGATACTTCCCTGCACTTATGCCTGTATTTATTCTTCCATAGCATCCTCATCAGCAACTGCTGCTGCCGTGCCTGCTACAGATGATACTACTGCAATCACAACGACAATAATTACTAACAGGATTAAAATTCCTAAAAACCAAATGATCTCCATATGTCAGCCTCCATAGCTTATTTACAGCATTGAACATACTGCTCTGCTGCTGTTGTTTTTATTTAATATACTTATTTTTTCTTGATAACTTTTGCTTTTATACTTAATCCTGCATCCAGCAATTCCATACGATATGTGCGAATCAAACTCTTTGTAGGTACCTGCACCTTTGCTTTTGACTTTGTACGCTTAAAAGAATAATATCCAGCTGTGCTGAGTTTCTTTGTATTGATAATTATATTTTTCAAGCTCGTGCAACGATAAAATGCATGGTGGCCAATCAAAGTAACATTTTTGCCAATCGTAACCTTTGTAAGATAAGTGTTGCCGCGGAATGCATTCGCATTAATTGCAACTACCTGGTAGGTACGCCCTCCAAATGTAAGACTCGCTGGGATTGTCACTTTTGAAACCGTATCATCTTCCAAAGCCATTGCGCGTACCCGTCCGGATTTATAATTCGTAATCTTATAAATCACATTCCCAACGGTTACAAAATCTCCTTTTTCATATTCATCTTCTTCCTGATCAACGCCGTCTGTCATAGATATAAGCCAAATTGCATTAACAACCATATCAGCATTGACACGTTTGTAACTTTCCGTTGACCAAGTCAAACGATACCCTTTTCGTGTCCATTCCGGCGGTTTGGCTTCTGTTCCTTCTTCTACATTGCTCACAACGGACTCCTGACCAGAATTGCTGTCGCGAAACGTAACGGTATACAGTTTCGCAAACACGGTACTAATTGTACGGTTCTCATTAATGACTGTAGTGGAACTAAAATCATCTGACCAATGCAGTACATAGCCATCCCTCTCCCAGCCGATCGGTGTGTCAATTGTCTGACCGCTCATAACAGTCTTAACAACCTTTTCCCCATTATACGTATTAATAAATGTAACTGTACACTCTACACTTCTTGGTAAATTATTGGTAATTGCATACCGCTCTGCTGCACTGCCGCTAATACAAATAATGCAAAGCTTTTGACCATAATTTTCAAATACTTTTGTACCAATATTAACAACCGAAGTTGGAATTTTAACATTCCCCAAATTCGTACAGTTTGCAAACGCCTGGTCACCCAGTGTCACAACAGTATTTGGAATTTCAATGGCTGTTATACCTGTACAGCCATAAAATGCTGCATTTTTAATCTGCGTCAAATTTTGCGGAAAACTTGTGAGTGCTCCAACTGTCGTTCCGGATGGGCATAGCAGCAATACATCACTGCGTTCACTTTCCCGGAAATACAAAATACCGTTTTGTAAAAAGTAATATGGATTATCACGTATCTTGATACTCCCGCTTAAACCGTCCAGCATCGGACAGTTTGCAAATGCACCGCCCTCAATCCAGTTTACCGTTGGCCCAATCTCTACACTGCTAAGCTGGCTGCAGTTCATAAAAGCTTCATTCTGCACACGCTGTACACCCGTTAACGGTACACCGTTTACAATTTCCAAATGCTCGCCCAGTGTAATTCCCTTTAAAGCTGTACACCCATAAAATGCACGGTACTCAATATCTGATGCTGCTAAATAACCACTAAGTCCCGTCGGATGTGTGATTTCTGAATATGTCCTGATTTCAGCCAAATTAATACAATCGCAAAATGCTTCCTGACCAATATAACTAATCGTATCTGGCAGCAGCACAGAACGCAATGTTGTACTGCCTTTAAACACCCCGCGCAAAATGCCTGCTACTTTAACCTGTCTTTCCTTTACGTCGCCTGCATTCGTTGTATATTTGTACGTAATGTAGCTGCTAATCGTCAGCCGGCCGGAATTAGGATCTATGGCATTTGGCCGATAACTCGTTATATTTGCAACAAATCCGTTTGCACTGTCTGTCGAATCTCCAGTAAACGTATAAGTCAGAAAACTTCCTTCCGGTGTATAAGAGCCTTCCGGTGTCTCTAGTATTTCAGTTTCATCTGTATTTTCTCCTTCTGCTTTTACTATGTGCGGATTCATCATCCCACAAATACTAAAAAGTAAAAACAGACCAAGAAACAGCGGCGTAAAATACCAGTTTATCCTCTTTTTTCTTTTCTCCGCCATCACCTTCTGACCCTCCATCCTATAAACGTTTCATTTTCGGCTTCTTTATCCCTGCCTTTTTCAGCAATGTTTTATATTTCGAAAGTTTTGAATTAAACGTATAAAATTTTACTTTTTTATTTACATCACTAAATGCTTGTTTTCCAATTGCGGATATTGTCTTTGTTTTCATCCGCACTTGTTTTAGCTTTGTGCATTTCGCAAATGCTTTTTTACCAATGCTTTTTACATTTTTATTCATCTCAACACTCGTAATCGTCGTGTTTTTGCACGCTGCATTCGCGCCAACCGATGTTACTTTATATGTAACACCCTCGGAAGTAATTGTTGCTGGTATTTTTACTTTTTTTGTTTTTTCTCCTGTGACATCAATAAATTTTACAGTAGGCTTCGACACATTATCTGAAGTAACTGCATAGCGGTTATTGCCGCTTGTTATTTTTGTACCAACAGATTGTGGCCGTACAGCATCTGGTTCGATAACTTCGCCGTTCGTATTACTTGACCATACTGTCGTAATTGTCATATCGCTGTGCACTTCTGTCGGCAGCTCTGGATCCCACCTTAACGAATACCCGTTCATCGACCATGCTGGCGGTGTTGGTGCTTTTCCATCCGCAACCTGTACGGATTCTTCCTGCCCATTATAAGAATCTACAAACTTGACCTCGTATATTTTGCTCTGGACTGGATAGAGCATCAAATCCTGTGTGACACCTTTATAATCTCCACTCCACTGTGTTTCGTAACCTTCTAAGCCCTCAAATGTCGGCGGTTCAGCATCTTTGCCTTCTAATACCTCTTGTGAGGAAATCAGTGTCGAATAGGTGTTATTTGTATAAAAATTCACGGTAAATGTCTGTTCTATTGAAAGGCCATTTGCTTTTGCATAAGCTGCTGCTCTTGAATTGTTATTGCAAAATACCGTTGCTTTTGTACCTGCCAATGCAGAAGCTCCGATTGCAGTTGTCTTTTTCGGAATTGTAATTTCCTGCAGCCCGCTGCACTGTGCAAAGGCTTGATCCCCAATCGTCGTAACATTTGTCGGCACAACAATGGATGCCAGTACTTTGCAGCCCTTAAAGGCATTCGCAGCAATCATCGTCAGTTTTTCTGGCAATTCCGCCTTCTTCAGCGCTTCACAGCCCTGGAAGGTGCCTTGGTTAATCATCGTAACGCCGGATGGAATCGTAATTTCTTCAATTGCAATATCACCTAAAAATACTTCTGATGCAATGGAGGTTAATCCTTCTGGCAGTGTGACTTTTTTCAATTTTTTACATTCTGCGAATGCACGGTGATCAATGGTTTTTACTGTATTTGGAAGTGCCAGTGTCTCCAGATTCTGCGCACCCCAAAATGCTCCCTGCCCAATTTCTGTCAACGTAAATCCGAGCAGTTCCGGCACTTTATACTCCGCAGTCTTATTACCGATTGGAAACTGCTCCAGCTTATATGCCCCTGTTCCGCTCGCTGTAGAATAGATCGGAAGAGCGTCGTGTAGGGAAAGAGTGTGACCTGAAGTG
>CANDJR010000135.1 GCA_947385105.1 uncultured Eubacterium sp. | reverse complement strand
CACTTCAGGTCACACTCTTTCCCTACACGACGCTCTTCCGATCTCAGAAAATAACAAAATACCGCATCTTAAATACTTCACATAGTTTCATTGTGCAAGCAGAAGATGCGGTATTTTATTTCGTTTTTTCGTATATCTTGTTGGACAAAGTCCGTCAGTCCCATAGGGACATTCATAGAGACATGAATGAAGGGATGCCCGAATGGGGATTACATTTCATGTAATTTTCGTATGGAAAGCGTTATTCTGTTTTTACAAGACCTAACAATTTGCCGGCTTCTTCTGCCATAGAAGATGATGCCATCTCACTGTTTCTGGATATTTCTACATTTCGCTGTACGACATCAGAAATTTGCTCCAGCCCTTGCATTGCAGTGGAAACGACGTTGGCGTTTTCTGATACCATGTCTGAAATTTGCTTGACGTTTTCACTTGCTTTTGTGATTTCTTCCGTAATATTGTCAAATACTTGTACCGTTAAATCGGTAATTTCCCGGCCGCTTTGTACTGCCTGGATAGAACTTGTAATTAAGTCGTTTGTCTCTTTTGCAGCCTGTGAGCTGCGTGCAGCCAATTCACCGACTTGCGTTGCTACAACAGCGAAACCTTTGCCAAGTTCTCCTGCCCTGGCTGCTTCGATAGAAGCATTTAAAGAGAGCATATTTGTCTGTTGCGCGATGGAATCAATCTCACCAATAATTTTTTCTATTTCCATGGAGGAATCGCTAATCTTTTGAATTGATTGCTCTAGCTGCTCCATTTGCTTTCTGCCCGTACGCATGGTAGATGCGGTTTGCTCTGTATCATTGGAAATTTTGGAAGATACACCAGCGCTTTTGTTTAATCCGTCTGACAGCAGGGTCATAATTTCTTTTAAATTGCCAACAGCCATTTCCTGTTCCCCTGTACCCTCGTGGATGGCTCTGGAATTTTCTAATGTTTCTTTTGATACAAGATCCAGATTGCTGCAGATTTGATTGATTTGTTCAATTAACATTATATTATTTTCAACATCTTCCTGCTGCAGTTTTAATAGCTTTCCATTTTCGTCTAGATTGGTTACAATATTTTGCACCATTGTATTGATGTTATCGCTTAGTAACTGAAACTCCGGATTTCCGGTTTCGTTTATTTCTATGTTATAATTTCCGGCAGCTATTTTTTTTACGTTTTCCCCAATACGATAAATGCCATCGATAACCGTTTTTTGTACCATACGGTTGATTAGAACAAGTAAAAGTACTAAAATAATCAACAAGCTAATGGAAACAGACAGTGTTTGATTGAAACGCTGTTTATAGTATTCACTTGGAGGCATAAACGTACCAATTAACTGTCCGTTATATTCCTCTGTCACACAGTAACCTTTTTGTCCGTTGATTGTAGCTTTTCCAGTGCCTGAAGAAGTGCGGGTAAAACCAACGCTTTCTGCAGCAGTACCAATAATAGAACTGTCTGGATGTGCAATAAATTCTCCGCTTGTTAAATCAATGGCAAATATGTATCCGGTATCACCAAAATCAATTTCACTTAAAACGACATCAATCGAAGTACCTTCCAATGTTTTTTCCAAAATCTCTGGACGGATACCGATTTGTACCAGACCAGGCGCATCTTTGCGCGCAACGCCTACATATTGAATTAAAATGCCTTCTGCAACATTTTCCTGCGGTTCCTGTACAAGGACAAAAGAAGGATCATCGAGGATTTGCAAAAAAGAAGCAGACTGTTCTCCGCTGCGCATATCAAAGCCAATATAATTGCTTCGCGTACTGTGGGTGATAATTCCGTTCTCATCAATAATATGCAGTTCGGTTACATTGATTTCATCCATAAGATCTATCATACGCTTTTGACTTTCCATCAGGGTTGGATCAAAAGCGAGCATATTCGCAAATGCTCTTGTTTTTGCTAAAGAGTTTTCACTTAAGTTGGTTGTTAACCGTTCGATTTGTTCTTGATTGCTTTCCATTTTTTCTTTTACAGCAGTCAGTTTTTCATAACTATTTTTCGTGTTGGCTGTACGTGTGATATAGGTTTGCAGCAAAAAAATTGACAAAACAGCAACTGCCATACCTGCCAGCATGTAGAGACATAATTTGTTTGTAATAATTTTTTTCATAACGCGCATCCTCCTGTGTGATCCTTATCAGCGTAAGTCCGTCTCATTATAGCATATGATAAAAGGCCATACAACAGATTTACCTGAATCAGTATATATTTGCGCCATTTTAGGGTACTGTTCACTCCGTTCTCAGTAACATGCAAAAATTCATCTAAAATTGCCTTCGGCAATAGAATTTTTGCACTCCTGAATCATTTTCTTACGGACTTTGCAGTAAATGCAAAGTCCTGTGTGAACAGTAACCATTTTAGGATACCGTTCACACCTTTGATGCGCACAGTAACTGCATAGAAAACTATTTTAGCGTCATCTGGAAAAAATACTTTACAATTCAAAGCAAATGTGCTTGAATAAATATGTTGTAGAGTGACAAGCAGGATGGATGATCGCGGCTGCAGGTGCCGAAAGGCCGCAGGTGAGGAAAGTCCGGGCTTCATAGGGCAGGATGCCGGATAACGTCCGGTGGAGGCGACTCCCAGGAAAGTGCAACAGAAATATACCGCCAGCTGACGCTGGTAAGGGTGGAAGGGCAGTGTAAGAGACTACCGCCTTCCTGGTAACAGGGAGGGCATATGTAAACCCCATCCGAAGCAAGGCCGAGAAGAAGCATTGACGTGGCCCGCCAGCTTCAGGTAGGCTGCTTGAGGCGGCTGGCAACAGCCGTCCTAGACAGATGATCATCATAACAGAACCCGGCTTATAGTCCTGCTTGCACTCTTTAAAAACACTACGCTTAGTGGACAAGATGATGTTTGCTGTAAGACATCAAGATCCAGTACTTTGGATCCAAAGATGATTATGTCTCAAATTTGTGATTTTGCAAAGCACGGGAATCAAAGACCCCGCTGCAAGCAACGGGGTATCAAACTTGCAGCGCTGCAGAGCAGCGGGGTATTTGACCCTCGCGGCAGTCGTCAAATGTCTGCAAGCAGCGACTTGGCTCGTTGCTCGCGCGAATAAATGGCGATCGTGCAATTGCATAGATGTTTTGCAAGCAATGTCTGCTGTATAAAGAAATTATAAAGATTCTCAATTTTTTCTGAAAAGACCTTGCAGGCCATTGACAGAAAAAAGTTTCACATATACCATAGGATCTAGTATCGTATTTTTAAAGAATGGGAGTGTGGGAGAATGAATGGTTTTCGTGAGCGGTTTACGCGGTTTATGTCTGGCAGGTATGGATATGATGAATTGTCAAAAACATATCTTTGGGTAGCAAATTTCTGCTTTATCCTGTATATATTTACACATTCTTCGCTTATTTTTTGGGCAGGGCTTTTACTGCTCAGTTATGAAATATATCGTTGTTTTTCCAAAAATATTGCAAAGATGTCAGCGCAAAACCAGAACTATTTGAACTGGCGGTATAAACGGGCAGTCAAATTAAACCAGTCAAAAAATCATTGGGCGCAACGGAAAGACTATCGGTTTTATCATTGCCCAAGCTGCAGCCAAAAGGTCAGGGTGCCAAGAGGAAGAGGCAAAATTGCGATTACCTGTCCAAAATGTAAAACCGAGTTTATTAAAAAGAGCTAGATCGGTATGTTTGGATATATTAATGTTAATCGGGAAAAAATGAACGTGCAGGATCGCAGCATATACCAGTCCTACTATTGCGGCTTATGCAGGACTCTCAAAGAGCAATTTGGCAGAAAAGGCCAGCTGCTTTTAAATTATGACATGGCGTTTTTAATTGTTTTGCTGACGGGATTATATGAATTAGAGGATCAGCAGACAGAGTTTATCTGCGGCATGCATCCTTCGAAAAAACAGATAGCACGCTGCAACGAAGCAACAAGTTATGCAGCAGCCATGAATATACTTTTATCATCTAGAAATTTTGAAGATGATTGGAATGATCACCACTCTCACACAAAAAAAGCGCTGGCGCAAATATTTAAAAAAGATTACGAACGAGTACGTCTCCAATATCCGCGGCAGGAACGAGCAATTTTTGAATACTTACGAAAACTGGATCAGTCAGAAAAACAAAGGGAACGGAATGTAGATGTTGTAGCAGGACTGACGGGAGAGATGCTGGGTGAGATTTTTGCCTGGAAAGAGAATGACATTTGGGCAGAAGAACTGCGCTGTCTTGGATTTTATATGGGCAAATTTATTTATTTAATGGATGCTTACGAAGATATTGCAAAAGACGAAAAGAAACGCTGCTATAATGTCTTAGGGATGATGCAGCAGGAGACGGAGCAGGATTTTGAAACATTTTCCAGGTTAATGCTGACCAGTATGATGGCGGAATGTGCAAAGTCATTTGAGCGGCTGCCGATTTTGCTGCATGCAGAAATATGCAGAAATATTTTATATTCCGGCGTTTGGACAAAATACGAATATTTGCGTAAGAAAAAGCAGCAAAAGATGAAAAACGAAGCAGGTCAGCAAAAAAAGCAGACACAATTTATTAGAAATAGGAGGTCCCGGAAATAATGGGAAACCCTTATGATGTACTTGGGGTCAGCCCAGGTGCGACAGACGAAGAAGTAAAAAAAGCGTATCGTGCATTGAGCCGGAAATACCATCCGGATGCAAATGTGAATAACCCTAAGAAAGAGCAGGCAGAAGAACGCTTTAAAGAGATCCAGCAGGCATACAACCAGATTATGCATGAAAAACAGCAAGGCTTTGACGGCAATCAGGGTTATGGCGGGTTTGCCGGCGGGTATCGTGGGAATGGTACAGGCGGCGCTTACCGATATTATGGAAACAGGGCACAAGATAACCCGCAGATGCGGGCAGCAGCCAGTTACTTGGCGAACCGCTGCTACCAGGAGGCATTAAACGTACTGGAACATATCAATGAGCGCAATGCACGCTGGTACTATTATTGTGCGCTGGCACATGCAGGGCTTGGCAATAATGTAACAGCCAGTGAATATGCACAGCAGGCTGTTCAGATGGAACCAAGCAGCTTAGAGTACCGCCAACTCATGCAGCAGCTGAATTTTGGCGGTGCCTGGTACAGCAGTATGGGCGAGGGTTATGGCAGGCCGTATGAAGGGTTCAGCCGCTTTTGCATGTCCATGGTCATGATGAATATATGTTTTGGCTGCTGCTGCGGGATTTAAGAAAAAACATACCCTCAGTGGTGCGAAACCGTGTATCCGCTTGTCTACTGAGGATATCATTGGTGTGGACAATTAATATACAGGGATCATAACGAGTGATATGAAAAATTCAAATAACAGATCAAAAAGTAATACAAAAAATCAAACAAATAAAAAACCAGATCAAAAAAGGAATCAGAGAAAGATTCAAAACAGCCGCAGGCAGAAATACCTTGCGGCGATTTTATTTGTACTGATGCTGGTTGCCCTCTTTGGCGGGGACATTCGGCAAATAGGAAATTCGCAGGCAAGTGGTCGTTTGCCGCAAAAAATTAGCCGCTTTGCAGACAAGTGCATGGACTTTCTTGACTGGCTGGATACAGACGCAGAGGGAGAGAAAACGCAAAACAGCACGAATGGCAAGCTCCAGGTACATTTTTTAGATATCGGCCAAGGGGATGCGACACTGCTTGTTTGTGATGGACATGCAATGCTTGTAGATGCTGGGAATAACAATCAAGGGACTGTTGTACAAAGCTATCTGCAAAGCCAGGGAATAGAAAAACTGGATTATATGATTGGCACACATCCAGATGCGGATCATATTGGCGGATTGGATGTAATCCTTACGAAATTTCCTGTGGGAAAATTTTTCATGCCGGATTTTGAAAAAGATACAAAGACCTATGAAGAAGTCATACAGGCAGCTGCATACCGCCATTTAAACATTACATACCCTGAAGCAGGAAAAAGCTATCCGCTCGGAGAGGCGACATTTACGATATTGGGGCCTGTAAAAAAATACAGCGATGCAAATAATAGTTCTATTTGTTTCTTGTTGGAACATGGAGAAAACAGATTTCTTTTTACAGGGGACGCTGAGGAGGAGGCAGAGCAAGATATAGCGGCTGTTTACGATGTGTCGGCAGACGTTTATAAGGCTGCGCACCATGGCAGCCGGACAGCTACCTCAAAAGATTTTTTCCAGCACGTACGCCCAATCTATGCGGTCATTAGCTGTGGAGATGACAACAGTTATCACCATCCCCATGCAGAAGTATTAAACCGCTTGCGGATGGCAGGTGTGCAGATGTTCCGTACAGACGATCAAGGAACGATTGTGGTTACGTCAGACGGAACAGATCTTACTTTTAACTGTGCACCATCAGAAAATTGGGCCTCTGGAGAATAAACATAACAACGTATGCAAACTTAGGGAAAGCTTAAATCTCTTTAACACGGTTTAGGGCGCTTACTGCACATAATGCCACAGCAACCTGACTAGCAAGCATGCCATATAAATAAGCCCGAATGCCATAAAGCGGCACGAAGCACCAAATAAAAGCAATTCGGATCAAGCAGCCGCCTAGATTTAACAATAAAGTAATGGTAGGGTGTCCAAGTCCATGCAGGATGCTGTTTAAGGTAGTCGATAAAAACATAAACGGGCAGATAAAGCTCAATGTCCGGATATATAAGCCAGCTAATGTGTTTGCAAACAAATACTGGCCAATCAATGAATAAGTCAGCAGGAAAAACAGTGTGCTGGCAAATCCAAGAACCAGGCAAGATGCAATTGTACGGCGAATCGTACGATGGATCAATGCTTGGTTTTTTTGTGCTTTTGCCTGTGAGATAGACGGCAGCAGCATCACAGATACAGAGTTTGTTAAAACAGAAGGAAATAGGATCATAGGCATTGCCATACCTGTTAAAATACCGAAAAGACTAAGTGCATCTTCATTGGCATACCCATAAGATTTTAAGCAAATCGGAATTAAAAGTGCTTCAACACTCGTAACAAAGTTGACAAGCACACGGTTGGCTGTCAGTGGTATGGAAAATGCAAAGATGCGGCGCAACGCCTGCAGTAAGTGGGTGCTGCCTTTATAAAAGCGCACAAACGTAAGTGAAAAAAGCGCGCCGGACAGTTCTCCGCACACAATGCCCCATACAGCGATCTCTGCGGTCACAGTACGTCCCTGACTTACATAGATTTGATAAATGACAAAAACACTCAATACGCGGCAAACTTGCTCAACTAATTGGGAGATAGAAGGCACTGCTGTTTTTTGCAGTCCATAATAATATCCGTTAATGCAGGAATGGATACTCGCTAACGGCAGTGCAATAGCTAAAATACGCAGCAAAGATGCACAGCGCGGCTCATCCAAAAAAGTATTTGCAATATAGTCTGATCCAAGATGAATGACGCTATAACAAATAAAAGACAAGCTGAGCGAGAGAATCATGCCAGCATAAAGGTAGACTTGCGGGCGTTTGCCAGAACCGACTGCTTGTGCGGTGTATTTTGAAATTGAGGTCTGGATTCCAGCGCTGCAAAAAGCAATCCCAAGTGCAAAGACTGGAAAAATTAACTGGTAAATTCCCATTCCCTGCGCACCAATTGTATGCGATAGGAATATTCTATAGAAGAAACCAATAATCCTGCTGGCAAGCCCAGTAGCAGTAAGCAGGGCTGTTCCAAAAAGCAATGGGTGGTTGGTCAGTTTTCCAAATGATAAGCGAGGCATTGAAAGATCCTTTCTGTCGATTTTTATATTGTTCATTCAATAAGAGAATACTTGCTCTCTCATTTTTAATATATGAGGAAAAAGACAAAATATGAAGATATTGCAGAAGGTAAAAAGTAAAAACAGGAGGAGAATTATGATTTATCTGGATCATGCAGCTACAACGCCTATGGCAGAACAGGTTGCTGCAAGTATGCAGCCTTACTATGCAAAAGAATATGCAAATGCATCTACAATATACGAATTTGGAGAAAAGAGCAGAGAAGCAGTGAGACAGGCACGTGCAATTATCGCATACTCCTTGCATGCGCAGCCCGATGAAATTTATTTTACTGCCAGCGGGAGTGAGTCAGATAACTGGGCTTTAAAAGGGACGGCAGAGGCATATCGTGATAAGGGAAGGCATATTATTACTACGCAGATCGAGCATCATGCGGTTTTAAATACATGTAAATATTTGGAACAGCTTGGTTATGAGGTCACTTATCTACCTGTTGACGAGCAAGGATTTGTACAGCTGCAGAAATTAGAAGAAGCGATCCGGCCGGATACGATTTTAATTTCTGTTATGTTTGCAAACAATGAAATTGGGACAATGGAGCCAATTGCACAAATTGGGAGAATCGCACACAAGCACAATATTTTATTCCACACAGATGCAGTGCAGGCTTATGCGCAAATACCAATCAATGTAAATTTTTATCATATTGATTTGCTTAGCGCAAGCGGGCATAAATTTTATGGGCCAAAAGGGACTGGTTTTTTATATATCCGTAATGGAGTAAAAACTGCGTCGTTTATTCATGGGGGCGGGCAAGAACAGGGAAAACGTGCAGGAACAGAAAATGTTCCAGGCATTGTAGGAATTGGAGAAGCTGCCAGAATCGCCATGCAGACGATGACAGAGCGGCTGTACCGGGAAACAAGGCTTCGTGATTATATGATCCGGGAAATCCAGCGTCGCATTCCGCATGCATGGCTAAACGGGGATCGCTATGCCAGGCTGCCGAATAATATAAATTTTAGTTTTGAGGGAATCGAAGGGGAAACACTTCTGCTTTTGTTAGATGCAAAGGACATTTGTGCGTCAGCTGCGTCTGCATGCTCTACAGGTTCAAGCGAACCTTCGCATGTACTTACAGCGATTGGACGCGATCCAGAGCTTGCTTATGGCACGCTTCGCATGACGCTCGGAGAGGCGACAACAATGGAGGATGTTATGACAGCAGTAGATGCAGTAGAGGAAAATGTAACATTGCTGCGGGAAATTGCACACATGTAATCGGCTAACAAAAAAGAAACAAAGGTTACTGGTTGCACCATAGTTTTGCATTGATTGCAAAACCTGTAAGAACGCATATGTAAAGCCAAGCGTGAATGAGTCCTTTGACGCAGGCAGACTTGCAAAGGGCGGATTGCAGTTACTGTGAGCACCAAAGGTGTAAACAAGAACAAACAAAGGTCTGTCCAAGTAAAAATTTTGAAAAAAAGAGTAGCCAATCTATGCAGATCGGAAGAGCGTCGTGTAGGGAAAGAGTGTGACCTGAAGTGGG
>CANDJR010000134.1 GCA_947385105.1 uncultured Eubacterium sp. | reverse complement strand
TGCAATGGCAATATGCAGCTTTTGGAATCTTTTTATCGAAAAAGAAAGCAGCAGAAGCAGCACGAAAAAAACAGGCGCTGCAATGAGCATACACTGTTTCATAGAAAAATTTTCGGAATACAGGCGGTAAAATCCAATACCAGCTGCACAAAAGGAACGATAATGCCAGTTTCCGGTAATTCTTTGCAGGTTAAAACATAAAATCACGCTGCATACTAAATATAAAAAAACGCAAACAGCTGTATGGCATGCAAACAGCAGATCTTTTTTACGGGTGACAAGTTCTAAAAGTCCGCACAGCAGCAGTATCCCAATGATACATTCGTCATACCGTGTATAAATAAAATAGCTTAAATCTGCATTCGTATCCAGATTGGTAATCGAAGCCGGATCAATTAAGCTGATTGCTGAGACGAAGAACGTTCCAAGTGAGGCAAGCAGCGTAAACAAATAGAAGATCGTATGCGGCTCAGCGCTTTTTTTGCGGACAGCGGAAAACACCTGTGAAACACAGCGCAGCAGTCCCCAAAAGAGCAGGCCAAAACTGGAAGTCATAAGACTCCACATCTGTCCGCTAAACGATCGGATGAAATTCCACCACCCGTCTAAAGTGAGTAAGGACAGCAGATGCTCCTTCTGCGCACCCATGCCGTTTTTGGGCTTTAAGCCAAATCCTTCCATAATGCATAAGTAGGTCTTGATATTTACATTCACAAATAAAATGAGTATAAGCGGACTTAGCAGTGCCAGAAAAATTTTCCAATTAATCGCATCTGTCAGACGAAGCAGCAGCACGATACAAAAATACGCTGCTACGATGCCAATCGTACGGTTATGCGTAATATAGCATGCACCTATGCATAAGCTTAATCTAAGTGCACGGGGAACAGTCGGTTCCTGCGAGAATTTTAAAAACAGGTAGATCATCAGCCATACAATGAAATACAAAAACGTCTCACTCCAGGCAATTGGGCCTTGCGTAATATAAGACGAATACATGCATACCGTAAAAGAAATGATTAACAGAACCCAGCGAGTTATTTTGGGGAACAATATCCTTGCACAGGCAAAGCAGATACAAAAGCTCAGGATGCTGAAGATTCCGTTTAAGACAATTGCTGCTTTGTACATGAAATACAGATTATGGGATATCCAAAATAAAGGCGTTAATATCAGGCTGTATCCATAGGAATACCAGTTCATGTGCCCGGACAGCACATCTGACCAGTCATGCCCGGAAAACAATGCTGCATGCGACCAGTAGCCATATTCATCGTTACGGATAGCAAGTACGTTTGATTCGCGGATATACCAGATTCGGGATAGTAGAATCACAGCAGAAAATAGTACAAAAAGAACTGTTTCTGCCAACTGCACTTGCTGTCTGGATTTTATTGCTTTTAACATATTCATTTCTCCGCTCTTTTTAAGTTTCATCGCCTATGCGATGTAAAGTAAGGCGCTGTCACTACCCTTTGATATGATTATACAAAAAAATTAAAAAAAATAAAGGATTTTTACAAAAAACACAGAATTTTTAAGTAAGGGAGAAAGGAAAGGGGAATTTCTCATGACGATACGGGAGGAAATGGAGCAAAGAGAGCATACCATTTTAACCAAATACGCTGCCTTCAGTGATCAGTCTGTTGGAAGAAAGAGGCCGGAGGAGCCATGTGATATCCGTCCGGTTTACCAGCGCGACCGGGATAGGATTCTTCACTGCAGGGCATTTCGCAGGCTAAAAAATAAAACGCAAGTATTTTTAACGCCAAAAGGGGATCATTACCGCACCCGTATGTCTCATACGCTAGAGGTATCGCAAAATGCCCGTACAATTGCAAAAGCACTAAGGCTAAACGAAGATTTGGCAGAAGCAATCGCTCTTGGGCACGATTTGGGGCATACGCCATTTGGACATGCAGGGGAATTTATGCTCAATCGTCTTTGCGAAGGCGGTTTCCGCCATAATGTACAAAGTGTACGGATTGTAGAAAAGCTGGAAAAGCATGGAAAAGGACTAAATTTGACATGGGAAGTCCGAGATGGTATATTAAACCATCAGATGAGCAGCATGCCGGCTACGCTTGAGGGTAAAATTGTACGCCTTTCTGATAAGATTGCGTATATTAACCATGATGTGGATGATGCAATCCGGGCAAGGATTTTGAGCGAGGAAAGTATTCCCGCGCAGTTTCGGGAGGTTTTAGGCACTTCCGTACGTATGCGGCTAAATACTTTGATACATAATATTGTTACAAACAGCATGGGTAAAGACGATATATTAATGTCACAAGAAGTAGCAGATGCCATGCAGGGTCTGCGCCAGTATATGTTTGAGCATCTGTACCACAATCAGGCTGCAAAAGGGGAAGAAAACAAAGCAAAAGAATTGTTGGAGCGTTTATTTTACTATTATATGAAATATCCCCAGCAGATGCCGAAGCAGTATACGGATATGATTGCAGCTGGAGCAAAACAGGATCGGACGGTATGTGATTATATTGCAGGAATGACAGACCAGTATGCGATTGAAAAATTTAATGATTACTTTGTGCCAGTACAGTGGCAGCGTTAAAAAAGCTATCTATCGTTTGCTAAGCAGCATTGCTTAGCCGCAGGGCTTGGACAAGGTTTAGAAAGGAAGTCAGGCACATGCCGTATTTTTCAGATGAGTTAATTGAAGAAGTACGTTCAGCGAATGACATTGTAGATGTCATATCGGGATATGTAAGGCTGCAAAAAAAGGGCAGCAACTATTTTGGGCTGTGCCCATTCCATAATGAAAAAAGCGCTTCGTTTAGCGTCTCGCAAAATAAGCAGATGTATTATTGCTTTGGCTGCGGTGCAGGTGGAAATGTACTAACATTTTTAATGGAATATGAAAACTATACGTTTCCAGAAGCAATGCAGGCATTGGCAGACAGGGCAGGCATCCGGCTGCCTGAGCAGGAACAGACAGCTGCCGAGCAGCGGGAGGCAGATTACCGTTCAAAACTGATGGAGGTAAACCGCGAGGCAGGAAAATATTACTATATGCTGCTGCGCAATGCACGCGGCACACATGCATACGAATATTTTCGCGGACGCCAGCTGACCGATGAGACGATGCAAAAGTTTGGATTAGGGTATGCAGACAAATATAGTGATGATTTATATGGCTATTTGAAATCCAAAGGTTATGCGGACAGCCTGCTGAGAGATTCTGGCTTGGTAATATTAGATGAAAAGCGGGGAGCGCATGATAAGTTTTGGAACCGTGCAATGTTTCCGATTATGAATGTGCACCATAAGATTATCGGATTTGGCGGCAGAGTGATGGGGGAAGGAGAACCTAAGTACTTAAATTCTCCAGAGACGCAGATATTTGAAAAAGGCAGGAATTTGTATGGACTAAATCTTGCAAAGCAGACGAGGCGATCGCAGCTGCTGCTGTGTGAAGGGTACATGGATGTCATCGTACTGCATCAGGCAGGCTTTGACAATGCGGTAGCCTCTCTGGGGACATCTTTGACAAGCGGCCATGCAAGCCTTTTAAAACGTTATACCAAACAAGTTTATCTGACATTTGACAGTGATAACGCTGGCATCAAAGCGGCGCTGCGTGCAATTCCTATTTTAAAGGAGGCAGGGATTGCAACCAGAGTCATTTCTATGAAACCATATAAAGATCCGGATGAATTTATAAAAGCATTGGGCGCACAGGCTTACCAGGAACGGATAGATCAGGCAGAAAACAGCTTTTTGTTTGAAATCCGTATTTTGGAGCAAAATTATAATATGGAAGATCCAGAGGGTAAGACTGCCTTTTATCGTGCTGCTGCCAAAAAGTTACTGGGATTTTCAGATGAGGTTGAGCGCAATAATTATATAGAAGCAATTGCGTCAAAATATCAGCTTGGTTTTGAAAATCTGCGGAAACTGGTGGCCAGTGCCAGTATGCAGGCAGATCCTGTAAAAAAGACGGTATCGTATAAGTCCGGCAGTCATAAAAAAGAAGCAGCTGGAGCAGACGGCAAAAAGAAATCACAAAAGCTGATGCTGACTTGGCTGAGTGAAGATCCCGTGTTATATCCGTTGGTGAAAGATTATATTTCACCACAGGATTTTTCCGATGCAGTGTGCGCACATACAGCAGCAGTATTGTTTGACCAGCTGGAAAAGGGGCAGTTAAATCTTGCGCAAATACCCAGCCACTTTGAGAATCCAGAGGAACAAAGGGAAATTGCAGCGGCCTTTCATGAAACGATTCAAGAGGTACGTACAAAAGAAGAACGCGGGCGTGCACTCAAAGATACAATGATCAAACTAAAAGAAAACCATCTTCAGATGTTGCGTGAGAACCACGAGCCAGACGGTATGCAGGAGCGTTTTCAGCAGATGGTGAGGGAAAAAAAGATGCTCGAAGAACTGCGGAAAAAGGAGTTCTTGTTACCGGAATAAGTAGTAATAAAAACAAGAGAGGATGAAAAAATGGCAAATATGGAAGTAAACAAACAGAAAAATAAGAAAGCGGAAAAGGCGGCACAAGGAACAGACACAGAGCATGTAGTCATTGATCAGCAGAAATTTTTGGAAATCTTGACTTCTTTGGTAGAACAGGCAAAAAAGAAAAAAAATATGCTGGAATATCAAGAGATTAATGATGCTTTCCATGGCATGAACCTAACGCCAGAACAGCTGGAAAATATTTTGGATTATATGGAAGTCCATAACGTGGACGTTTTGCGCATTTCTGACGATGATGACGATATTTTAATTG
The DNA here is from genome assembly GCA_947385105.1 of uncultured Eubacterium sp. GTDB lineage: Bacteria > Bacillota > Clostridia > Lachnospirales > Lachnospiraceae > Eubacterium_J. The sequence continues at coordinate 4,538 of CANDJR010000134.1, read as the reverse complement.
ATGACGATGATGATGTAGAAGTAGAAAACATTGACTTGACTGTACCAGATGGCGTTAGCATTGAAGACCCTGTACGGATGTACTTAAAAGAAATCGGGAAAGTGCCGCTCTTAAGTGCAGAAGAAGAAATCGACCTGGCACAGAAAATGGAAGTGGGAACAGTTGCCCATGAAAAAATTATTATTTTAAAGGGACGTAAGGAAAAGACTGATTCAGAAGAAGAAATTCTGGATTATGATCAGGAAATCCGAAACCTGACACTGGAGCAGGATATTGGAGAAGAAGCAAAAAAACGACTGGCAGAGGCAAACTTACGTCTGGTTGTCAGCATTGCCAAACGGTATGTAGGACGCGGCATGCTGTTTTTGGATTTGATTCAAGAAGGCAATCTAGGTCTTATTAAAGCAGTAGAAAAATTTGATTACCGCAAGGGCTATAAATTTTCCACTTATGCAACCTGGTGGATTCGCCAGGCAATTACGCGGGCCATTGCGGATCAGGCCAGAACGATCCGAATTCCAGTGCACATGGTAGAGACGATCAATAAACTGATCCGTGTTTCCAGGCAGTTACTGCAGGAGTTTGGCCGTGAACCTACCCCGGAAGAAATTGCCGCACAAATGAGCATGCCGGTAGAACGGGTAAGGGAGATACTAAAGATTTCTCAAGAACCTGTATCACTGGAAACCCCAATCGGTGAAGAAGAAGATTCACATCTGGGTGATTTTATTCAAGATGATAACGTTCCAGTTCCGGCAGATGCAGCTGCATTTACGCTTTTAAAAGAACAGCTGAGCGAAGTACTTGGTACTTTGACTGAACGGGAGCAAAAGGTTTTGACGCTGCGTTTTGGATTGGAAGATGGCAGAGCAAGGACCTTGGAAGAAGTTGGCAGGGAATTTAATGTCACCCGTGAGCGTATCCGCCAAATCGAAGCAAAGGCATTGCGTAAATTGCGCCATCCGAGCAGAAGCAGGAAGTTAAAGGATTATTTGGAGTAAGAGGATGCAGAAATTATCAAAGCGCCTGCAGGCAGCGGCAGATTTTGTGACAGTTCATGGATGTGTCGCAGACATTGGGACGGATCATGGCTATCTGCCCATTTATTTAGTACAGAGCGGACGGTGTAAGCGGGCAATTGCAATGGATATCGGAAATGGCCCGCTGGAACGGGCGATCGCACATATTGCACAAGCAAATCTAGAAGCACGGATACAAGTAAGGCTGTCTGACGGGATCAAACAGCTGCAGGAAGGAGAAGCGGACAGTATTGTCATTGCTGGGATGGGTGGCTTAACGATCATCAAAATTTTAACGGACAGGCTGTCTTTCCTTTCTGGCATTCAGGAATTTGTTTTAGCACCCCAGTCAGATATTGGCAAGGTACGTGCGTTCCTGCGTCAGCATAAGCTATATATAGATAAAGAAACGCTTGTGTATGAGGACGGGAAGTTTTATCCTGTGATGCATGCAGGATGGGAGGAGCCAGCTTATCGAAAAGAACATAGTTTTCTGCAAAAACAAGCACTGTTACAAGAAAAACTTACAGATACTTCACTGCGCATTCAGATGCTGGACCAATATGGGGAATACATGCTGTATCATGCAAATCCGGTTCTGGTGCAGTTATTAGAGAGGGATATCGCAGTAAAAAGAAATATTTTATGCACACTTACAAATCAGACTCCGTCTGAGCCAGAAACGTTGTTTGATTCTTTGGGCAGCCAGACAGCATCAGACATACCTTACACACAGCAAAAAAAGGTACAAAGAAGGCAGGAATTGGAAGAACAGGTAAAGGGCATGCAGGTTCTGCTGCAAATAAGCAGTCTTTCGCATACATAATAGAAATTAGAAATAGGAGATATTAGAGTGAAGTGTTCACAGGTCATAGAAATTCTACAAAAACAAGCACCAGAGGCTTATGCATGCAGCTGGGATAATGTAGGGCTGTTGGTAGGCAGCCGGGAAAACGAAGTAAAAAAAATATATATTGCACTGGACGCCACGGATGAAGCAGTGAATGAGGCAGTGAAAAGCGGTGCAGATATGCTTCTTACGCACCATCCGCTTATTTTTCAGGGCATGAAACGGATTACAGAGGACGATTTTATCGGGCGCAGAGTGATGGCCCTTATTCGGGCAAATATGTCCTATTATGCAATGCACACGAATTTTGATGTAAAAGGGATGGCGCAGCTTGCAGCAGAAAAGCTGGGCTTACAAAACAGTGAGCCGTTGGAGCAGACTTGTATCGAGGACGGTGCTGCGCAAGGGATCGGACGCATTGGCTTCCTGGCAGATACGTATTCTTTGCAGGAATGCTGCCAGCTGGTTAAAACAGCATTTGAGCTGGATCAGGTAAAAGTATTTGGATCGCTTACAAAAGAGGTGAAACGCGTCGCAATTTGCCCAGGCGCAGGAAAAAGTGATGTAGAGTATGCGCTTCAAGCGGGCGCAGATGTTTATATTACCGGAGATATTGACCACCATACAGGAATCGATGCATGGGCATGCGGGATGGCAGTTATTGACGCCGGACATTATGGGATCGAGCACATTTTTATTCCCTATATGGCATCATTTTTACAAAAGCATGCGCCGCAGGTTGAAGTTGTTATGCAGGACAGAACAGATCCATTTCAGATGATTTAGGATGCCAAGCAAAGGGCAGATCTCTGTCAGAATATAAAAAAGATAGGTAAGGTATTTGTATGGACGAACAAAACATGTATCAGGTTACAATTAAAAGTGAAAAACAAGAAACAAGGCAGTATCCAGAGGGCACAAAATTTATCACAGTTGCACAGGAATTTCAGCAATACTATCAGGATGATATTGTACTTGCAGTGTTTAATAATAAGCTGCGGGAATTAAATCGTGCGATTCCGTCTGACGGAACGCTGCAGTTTATTACAACAGCAGATACCAAAGGGCGTAAAGCGTACCGCAGAAGCATGTTAATGGTTTTGGAAAAAGCTTTATTTCATCTCTATCATACAGATGTAAAACTGCATGTCATGCATTCTTTGGGTCAGGGGCAGTACTGTGAATTGGATGGCGTACAGGTTACGGAAGAAATGTTAGAGCAGCTACACAAAGAAATGCTTAGCCTGGTAGAAGCAGATATTCAAATCCGTAAAAGTACGATCCATACGGACCAGGCGGTCGCTTTATTTCATGCATATGGAATGCAGGATAAGGAAAAGCTTTTTCATTACCGCAGAAGTTCCCATGTGAATTTATATGAAATTGACGGTTACAAAGATTACTTTTACGGCTATATGGTGCCTTCGACAGGCTATTTAAAATATTTTGATTTGCAGCAATACGAAGCAGGGTTTGTTTTAGTTTTCCCTTATGAAAACACAAGAGAGGCAGCAAAATTTTCAACCTCAAAAAAATATTATGATACGTTAATGGAATCTGCAGCATGGGCAAGGCAGATGAAGATCAGTACGATTGGCGAATTAAATGAACAGATTGCAGCTGGCAGGATTCAGGATATTATTTTGCTGCAGGAAGCAGAGATGGAGCAGCGTATCGGTAAGCTGGCAGAACAGATTGCCAATCAGAAAAATAAAAAGTTTATTATGATTGCAGGGCCATCCTCGTCCGGGAAGACTACATTTTCCCATAGACTGTCCATCCAACTGCAGGCACACGGGATGACACCGCATCCGATTGGATTGGATAATTATTATGTCGATCGGGTGAAGACGCCGTTAGATGAAAATGGACAGTATGATTTTGAATGTTTAGAGGCTGTTGATATTGATTTGTTTAATTCAGATATGACAAAGCTCCTTAATGAGGAACAGGTAGAACTGCCTTATTTTAATTTTCAGACTGGTGTACGGGAAATGAGCGGAAGACAGTTACAGCTAGGTGCTGATGATGTACTTGTCATTGAGGGAATCCACGGACTTAATGATAAGTTGTCTTACACACTTCCGATGGAAACTAAATTTAAAATTTATATTAGCGCATTGACACAGATAAATATTGATGAGCATAATGCAATTCCTACGACAGACGGCAGGCTGATCCGCAGAATTGTGCGTGACGCCCGTGCACGCGGCAGTTCTGCAGAACGCACAATCCGTATGTGGCAGTCTGTACGCAGAGGAGAAGAAAGAAATATTTTCCCATTCCAGGATCATGCGGATGTTATGTTTAATTCCGCGCTCATTTATGAGATGGCTGTACTTAAGATGTATGCAGAACCACTGCTGTTTGCAATTACACCAGACAGCCCGCAGCATTTACAGGCAAAACGCCTCCTAAAATTTTTAGACTATTTTTTACAGGTACCAAGCGAGGATATTAATAAGAATTCGATTTTAAGAGAATTTATAGGCGGCAGCTGTTTCCACGTATAATTGGGAACAGAGTTATGTGTGCAGCTGACAGAAAATAGCAAAAAACTGCTTATAAATTCGGCAATAGAGCTGCTTCATGCAGCTGACAGAAATAACAAAAAATCGCTTATAATCGACAATGGAGCTACTCATGCAGCTGACAGAAAATAACAAAAT
>CANDJR010000133.1 GCA_947385105.1 uncultured Eubacterium sp. | reverse complement strand
GGTGTTTCGCGACCGAACAAATCGACATTGATCGTCACAATCTGCTTACTATGGTTCATACTCTGAATGACACCGACGGTATCTTTCCATACGCCGCCAATGACAGTAACTGTATCTCCTTCATCAAAATCTACAATTACTTCATCAGACTTGATGCCTAATGGCCTCATCTCAGCTTCTGTAAGCGGTACTGGTTTTGACCCCGGACCAACAAATCCGGTGACGCCTCTGGTATTTCGGACAACATACCATGTGTCATCATTCATTACCATATTGATGAGAACATATCCAGGAAACATCTTTTTCTGAACCTGTTTTTTCGCCCCATTCTTCAATTCTATAACGTCCTGCAGCGGAACTCTGACTTCAAGAATTTGGTCTTCAAGATGCCTATTCTCAATTGTCTTATCAATGTTTGCCTTTACCTTATTCTCGTAACCAGAATAAGTATGGACTACATACCAGTTCGATTCTGCCATTGACTGCTCCTCCTTATAGATTGACCAGGAACTCGACGCCATACTGTATAAAAAAATCCAGCATAGCAATAACTAAGCCTAAAATGACTGATGCTATGACAACGGCTGTTGTCTCTTTGGCAAGCTGTTCTTTTGTAGGCCAAATAATCTTACGAAATTCAGCCTTCAAACCGGTAAACCAGTTTGACTTCTGGGTTTCTATTTCTTTTTCTTTTCCCATTACTTGTCACTTCCTTTGCTCAATCCGAATTTATTTGGTTTCCTTGTGTAACGTATGCTTTCTGCAAAATCTGCAATACTTTTTGGTTTCCATACGATCCGGATGAGTTTTTTTGTCCTTTGTCATGTTGTAATTACGCTGTTTGCATTCTGTGCATGCCAATGTAATTCTTGTGCGCACAACTTCCACCTCCATTAAATTCTTCTAATTTTAGGCATAAAAAAAAGACCTACTTCCATTGCCCATTCAGCATAGCACGATTGCAAGAAACTGTCAAGAAATAAATTAGTAATAGATAACAGATTTGAATACAGCCCAATAGAAATTTGCCTGCGGCATATTTTAAGTATATCATAAGACATATACCGCCTTCAAGCATCTTTATCCTTTTCATATTCATATTAATCTTCAAATTTTTTGTGTATCTGTGCTGTTTGTTCGCATTCTCACTTATACACACAAATCAGATAACACCATAAAATATAAGATAAATACTTTTTCATTTGATACCTAATTTGCAGAAATATTCTAAGTACATCAGTTTACAGTAAAAAACTTGTCAAAACGTATTATTTTTTATATTTTTACTATTAATATGTAATGATTTTATGGATATATTCCGATAACATAAGTATATGCATAAATGGATTTATCATGCCCGTGCAGTTGTTGCTGCAATTTCAAGGATGAAAGGAGGGATTTTTTATGGCATCATCAATCAGTTCAGCTTATGATTACTATTTAACGACGTACGGTTCCAAACAGGCGTCACGCTTTGATTCGCACAAAAAGGAAGAATTACGCAACACCGTCAACAAAATCAAAATACTGAATAAAGAATCTCCTCTGTACAAAATACGTATTTCTGATGAAGTGCAGAAGTTTGCAATTGATATAAAGGAGAGCGCCAGAAATATCAAAAATATTGTCGCTTCGTTTTCAGAAACAGAAGAAGGCATTGGCGCAGCTTTTCATAAAAAAATTGCTACATCCAGCAACCCAGATGTAGTAACCGCAGAATATGTCGGTGATACAACTTTCTTTACGTCAAATGATGGTTTTGAAATTGAGGTGCTGCAGTTAGCTACGCCACAGACGAATATTGGAAATTTTTTAAAACGGGATGAGCACGATTTCCTGCCGGGCAGTTATGCCTTTGACTTAATTACGAACACAAATTCCTATGAATTTCAATACAACATTAATATCGGTGATACGAATGAAGAAGTGCTGCACAAGCTTTCACGCCTTGTAAATAATGCCCATATTGGTTTAAAGGCTGATATTTTAAGTACTTCTCGTCAAATGGTTGCGCTCCGTTTGGAATCTAAACAAACTGGCCTTGCACCAAAAGAATCTGCTATTTTTCAGATTAAATCTGAAAATAATCCGGATTCACGCAATATGATGCAAATATTAGGTATTGATGCAGTGACCAATGCAGCGGAAAATTCTTCATTTCTTTTAAATGGAATGAAACATTCGTCCCATTCGAATACTTTTACGATTAATAATTCGTTTTCCGTTACTTTAAATAATACTAGTAAAAAAAATGAGCCTGTAAAAATTGGATTTAAACCTGGCACAGAAGCAGTAACTGATGATATAGAGCTGCTGGTAAATTCCTTTAATTCTATTTTATCAGTTGCTGAAAAACATCATATCGACCAGTCCAATGAAAAATTATTAAAGGACATGGGAAGTATCTCAAAGATGTATGCTTCTGACCTGAAAGCAATCGGACTATCTGTATCTGACAATGGTGCAATTCAGATAGATCCTGACAAATTGAAAGAATCTGTTGTATCGGAACAGGCAGAACAAAATTTAGATATTTTAAATCAATTTAAAGATGCTGTTGGAAGAAAAGCGGATGAAGCGTCCCTGGACCCAATGAATTATGTCAGCAAAACACTTGTCATATACCGGAATCCAAATTCGTCAAAAAATTTAGTTTCACCATATATTACTTCCGTATATGCTGGGATGATGGTAGACCGTATTTGCTAAAATAAATGTGAGATATATGAAAACTCTTTTTCTCTATTATAAAAGCCACAATACCGAACAGGATATCTGTGATACCGGTATTGTGGTTTTCTTTTTTCATATTGTCTTTCTGCAATCTGGATAAGACAGTACAAAGTGTTAAAAATTACTTTTATCCTCCTGTTTACTTTCCTATTGCTGATTAGATGAAATTATTATACACAATGAAAATTTTTTTGCTGTTTTAATTTAAATTGTAGTTTATTCAATTAATGCATATTTATTCCACTTATAAATTTATATTATTGTAATTCAATACATTATTTGAATTTATACATAGGCAAAAAAGTAGGAAATTATATAAATAAAAGCAAATCAAACACGGATAGATTATTTTTTCTAATTTCAATATTACACTATATAAAATAAATACTAAAGTATTTAACTTTTGTTTTAATATCATATGCTTTTTTGACCTAATTTTTCTTAGAATAAATCAGAATATTTATACTATTATCACTCATTTTATATTTATAGTTTTATATGAGGCAACATCCACTAACGCAAGCAAAAATATTTTGTCAAGTACTTTTTTTGTATTTCTGCTGCACTCTCTCTGTTTTACCTGTAAAAATTCGTATTTTCGTGTAAAGAGTAGAAATGACAACTTAATAGAATTGTATTTCTGTCTAAGATAACTTTTTTTGGAAAATCCCTTTACATTTGATTTTACTTGTATTATGATATCTTAGAAAGATGCTTATCTAGATAGGATTGCAGGATTTATGTTTATTTATTCCGCTCAATTGACTTAGGTATTGCATAAATTTAAAAACGCCCTTTTTCGTTGGAATCAAAAAATTTTTTTATCCTATTTTCTACCTTCCTATCATGATATTTAGTATCTTTTTATAATTACCCATTTTTCCAATTAAATGTAAATTTAATCCGATGAAATTTCAACGTTTTACGAAAGGAAAGCTTCATTATGAACCAGTTGAAGACGATACGGAAACAGCGTAACATATCTCAGGCAGATATTGCAAATGAACTCGGCATTAAGCCTGCTGCAGTATCTAAATACGAGACTGGACGCGTCCCATTATCTGAAGATTCGATTGAAAAACTTTGCAAACTGCTTAAAGTTTCTGCTGATCAGTTGTTAGGTCTTTCTACACCTGATTCAGAAGCAGCTGGAGCTTCTATGATTTCTAAGGTCATGGGGCAGATTTATCCGGCATCTGTCACATTAGAAGACTATTTAGCTACATTAATCAATACGATTGCAAAGCAAAAAAAGCAGATGGATCAAACGATTCGCAACTTGTCCACCTGCGGGATTCCGACTGCTACTATCGCTAGAGTCACTGCCATTCATGAAGATGAGATTAAACAAATATTAGGACGCGTTTAAGCTGCTTCAAACGCGTCCTAATGCTTTTCGAACCGTATCCAGCATCTGCTGTATACGCTGTTCATACGTATGGAACTGTTTCACTTTTTCATAACCCCTATGTGCTATTTCCATCCGTTCTTTTTCATGTTCTAAGTAAAATGCTGTTTTTTCTTCTAATTCTTCTTTGCTTTCAAATACAACCATATCCTGCTTTAAGTCAAAATAAAGTTCCAGTTCAGGTTGATAATTTGTCATTAAAAATCCGCCTGAACCAAGGATATCCCAAACACGCAATGGGATGCCGCTTTTAATATTCGGTATTGTAAAATTTAAATTAATTTTACTTCCATGAAATACTTTCGGCATTTGTGTCCAGTAATCCACAGAACCGCGATAAGTAACCCGCACCAGGTTTTTTGTATTGCTGTTTGTATAAATCGAAACCGGATATTTTTTAGCAAGTGTAAGTAAAAAGCTCGTACGCTGCTCTTTTGCTACTTTAAATCCAAGTACAGTGGTACAAAAAATGAGACGCAGGTCAGAAAACGAACGTTCTGTTTTTTGTAACCGATAATACTGCTGCAGCTGTCCACATATTTCATCTGTCAGCAATCGTTCTAAAAGATTACCGCCGCTAATATTCATTTGCGCCTCCATAGCGCAGTCAAAGTATCCCTGTAGATAAGGCGGCAGTGTCGGCACAAGTCGATCGTATGTATTCCTTTCGTATAGGCTCCCGACAAATGAAATATCATTTTGATATAACTTTAAATCTGATGCGTTTTGCAAAATATAATCAATTCGGCCCGCATCAACAGCAAGAGGCAAATGCCAGATATGCGCAACGCCCAATGAGCGAAAAAACAAATAGCTGCTTTTATCAAACAAAAAAATGTAATTGCAGTCATGAAACACAGATTCATGGTACATGCTGATCAATGGACTGTCGCAAGACCAGGATACATAGGCAACGCCAGCCTGCTGACATGTATCAGATATAACTCCAAAGTAATTGATTGTAAACACAAAATCATAGGCACGCGTTTGAAGTATTTCCAGTAAACGTTCGGAAAAAGCCTCGTCCTCGTCATATGAGGCCAAATCCTGTTCTATCACATCTACTTCAAAGCCCATTTTGCAAAAGGTCTGATATACGTCCAAATAATTGTATGCTTTCCATTTATAGATTAAAATTCGCTTTTCCTGAAAATCCATACTGTACTCCTTTTTTGAATGAACACTTAATTATTCATATACTTTCTTGTATTTGTTTCATCGGTATTCTGCAAATGATTATAAAGATCTTCCCACCGATTTTTCCACAGGTGTTTCTCTTTTGCTGCCTGATATCCACAATCTGCTATCCGTTGTGCATCGTTAGGGTTGTCCAGTAAATACTGTACCTTTTGCACTAAGTCCTGCGGTTTGTTCAAAGAAAAGAAATGCAGTTCTTTCCCATCTGTAAAGTGTTCTGACATATATTCTGATGTATCGCTTACAACTGCTGCTCTTGCCAACATTCCATTAAATACTCTGTCATGCGTTCCTCTCTTAAACCAAGTCATTGTATTCAACACAATTTTGCTCCTGCTCATTAGCTCCAATATCGTAACTGGCGGTACGATTCCTCCATACATGAAATTTGGATGTTCCCATTCACAGCGTTCCCACCCAGCGCCAAACACAGTAACCTTAATGCCATGCTCAGCCAGCATACGAATCGTCTGTTCACGATAATACGAAGCTGCAAAACAATCTATAAATCGAAGCTCTGTAATAATTTCACCTAAAAATTTATCTGTATAACAAACCTTTTGATCTTGCAGCCATTGTTCGATTACATCTTCTGTCGTCCGTTCAGGTTCCTGAATCAGTCTTTCGAGTGCATCCCGCACCAATTGGAATGCGTCAAATTGTTTGATCCGGCCTAAATCTGGAATCAGTCCTTCTGCAGCGTATCGGGATAGCCCTCCTGCATATAGCACATCAATAGGCCGCGCTTCGAAACGGTCTAATGTAGTCCCTTGTGTACGGATCATAGTTTGCTCGATTCCTGCATGCGGGAAAAACATCGTTTGCCTGATATTTGGGAAAAAGCGCTTGACATATGATATATGGTTTTTATCCATACATAATAAAACCATCTGCTTTGGCGCTGCATCCAATGCCTGTTTATAGTGAAACGGATGATCCATCATAATATTATAAAATGGAATACCATACTTATCCCAAATATTTTTGCCGTCTTCAAATTCTAAATGCATGCCAATATTATGAAATGAAATCACAGCTGTCACCTTTTCCAGCAAAAAAGCCCTTAACCGCAGCATTTCTGCATCTATTTGCGCAGCATCTATCACAAGACACTCTGTATCCTGCGCGGAAAATAATTCTAAAAACACATCTGTATACAGATCCAGCGTAGCTATCAGCCCTTTAAAAAAAATAAATCTCTTTTTCATATGCATCCTTCATTACTGTTCACTCTGTTCTCAGTAACATGCTAAAATTCATCTAAAATCGCCTGCGGCATTGGAATTTTTGCTTTCCTGAATCATTTTCTTACGGACTTTGAAGTAAATACAAAGTCCTATGTGAACAATAACCATCACTCATTCCTTTCGTTTTCGGTGTCCATTTTTACATCGAATTTTTTTCTATTATATGATATACTGCTGAAAAGAGCAAATATGAAAAGGAGCTATCTTATGATATCAGTATGTGTGATTACAAAAAATGAGAAGGAGAATTTAGAGCGCTGCCTGCGCAGCTTTTCGGCTTATCCTTTTGAATTGGTTGTCGTTGACACTGGTTCTTCGGACGATACGCTTTCTATGGCCCGTCAATATACACAATCCGTATATGAATTTCCATGGTGTGATGATTTTTCCAAGGCAAAAAATTATGCTGTCTCGAAAGCAAAAAACGACATCGTTTTAGTAATTGACAGCGATGAATTTTTATGCAGCATTGATTTTGACGAGCTTTGTGCATGTATACAGAAATTTCCTGCCCGTGTCGGACGGATTTTGCGTGTCAATCAAATGGAACAAAACCAGGAAATACGCAAAAGCAAAGAATACATTAACCGCTTATTTGACCGCCGCCTTTATCATTATGTAGGAAAAATCCACGAACAGCTTACAGCAATAGACGGTATGTGCTATGATACTTACTGCATACCGCTCGTAATCGAACATACTGGCTATCTGCTCACAAAACAAGCCCGCCAAAAAAAGGCAGAACGCAATATTAAACTATTAAAACAAGAATTAAAAAACAAAAAAGATCCTTATATTTTATATCAGCTTGGAAAAAGCTACTATATGCTTCACGAATATCAGACAGCAGCCGATTATTTTAATGAGGCGCTTTCTTTTGATTTAGATCCAGATTTAGAATATGTCGTGGACATGGTAGACTGCTTTGGCTATGCCCTTATAAACAGCGGCCAGGCTGCTGCTGCTTTAAGTTTTGAACAAATCTATGATACCTTTGGCGTACGTGCAGATTTTCAGTTCCTCATGGGTCTTATCTATATGAATAACGAACAGTTTGAGAATGCTGTGCAAGAATTTTTAAAAGCAGCTGCACAAAAAGACGGCCTTATTTTTGTAGTCAACAGCTATTTAGCTTATTATAATGCCGGTGTCATTTACGAATGTCTTGGAAAAAAAGAGGAGGCAGCGGCACTTTACCAAAAATGCGAATCTTATCTTCCTGCAAAAAAACGACTGCTTGCTTTAGCGAATCCGTAATCATTTTGCCTATGCACAAAAGACTTCCGCCGTTTTACGGCCTGTGCAAACATTGCACAGACCGTAAAATATTGCTGTTACAGCCAGAAATTTTGTACTCTGCGCGCTTCGTCTTCCATCATTCTTTTTTGCATCATGAATGCATACGTCTGCAGTGTCTGCTGTTTTTTCATTTCAGAAACTGCCTGCGGGTAATCGGTATCCGCAAGCCTGCTTTTTGCTGATACTGACTGAAGCGAAGCATATGTGTTAAAACGAATCGCATGATCCAAACGGTTGGACTGCGCACCGCCTTGGCTGCGGTTGCTGTTTACTTTTTGCAAAGCCTTGTCAATCGTTTTGAGATCAAATTTGCCAGTCACATCAAAATCTGCGATTCCAAGCGCATCCAGCGTAGAATTTGTGGACTGATTGATTGTAATGGAATCGCCATTTGCATTTGACGCAATTTGAAGGCCATTACCAAAGCTGCCATCCAGCAGATTTTTCGTATTGTACTGCGTCTGTGAGGCGATATCCTGGATACCCAGTTTCATCTGATCGATTTCTTTCTGAATACTTTTGCGATCAGAATCACTCACTGTAGCTGTATTGGAAGCCTGAACTGCAAGTTCACGTATTCTCTGCAAATAATCTGAGATACCGCTTAACGCTGCATCGGAGATGTTCAATACATCTTTACCGGATTTTAAATTGTTTGTCGCTGCGTCAGTACCACGGATCTGAGATTCATGCTTTTGTGCAATCGCCAGTTCTGCAGCTCCATTCGCTGCTGAAGTGAGCTTATTTCCACTTGCAATTTGTCCATATAACGATTGGTACGAATATGGGCTGTTAATTACAGAAATGCTAGTCATACTACATCCCTCCTTACTTATTAATTTTTCATTTCATTTTTAAAAGCAGTCTTGAAATACTGCATATGACAAAGCCAAGTGTCATACATCATATACCAGCTCAAAACTATCTTCTTATTTCGTATTATAGTATAATTTTTTTCAATACGCAAGACTGTGTCTGTTTTCTCTCATTCACTGTCTCGCCCCAGGGTTACTGTTTACTCCGTTCCCAGTAACCCCGCCTTGTATTGCGGCTTTCTGTCTCTTGCTGTTTCCTATGTGATTGTGTATAATGAAGATAAAGCTTGCACACGTTAAAAGATCTACGTATACCAAAATAAGATTTTCATCCATATATATAATATGAAACGTATCTAGAAAAAGATTCTGCTTTTGCTTGCTCGAAAACGTTTCGTAATTGTTTGATTGAATGATTTTCTACTTTTGCTTGCTTGAATGAGTTTCTTAATTTTAAGAAACGTTTTCGTTGGTTTGCTTTAAAAAAATTTATTGCTTTGTTTAAAATGCCAGTTCGTTCGCTTCATCGCTTTCTTTAAGTAATGTTTGATTGATTTGCTTAAGTTAATTCGTTTGTTTCATTCTTTTGCTTTAAGTAATGTTTGATTGATTTGCTTAAGTTGATTCGTTTGCTT
>CANDJR010000132.1 GCA_947385105.1 uncultured Eubacterium sp. | reverse complement strand
AAAAGAAATATTGATTTTCGGATATTTTTTTATAAACATCGCATAAAATTGGGCTAAAAATGGCTGTACCGCAGCCCCTAGAAAACCAAGCTTTACTTCTCCCGTTGCGCAGGACGTTGTTTCCCGCACAAGTTCCAGGGCATGTTCATAATTCGTTATGATTTTTTGCGCTTCATCAAAAAAAATTTTTCCGACAGAAGTTAAATAAACATTATGTGTGTCTCGGATAAACAATTTTGCGCCAATAGTCTGCTCCAGATCATGAATATGGCGGCTGAGTGCAGGCTGGGTTAGGTATAGCTGGTTTGCAGCCTTGCTGTAATTCAAATGGGTTGCCAATACAATAAATTCTTTTAGGCGGTTAGTATCCATACGAACTCTCCTTATCTTAGGTTATTATTTCATTTAATTATACAAGAAAAGGTATAAATGTCAATAAACATAAAACTGGAAAGAAACAAAACATTACAGTCATAAAAAGAAGTTAGATACTTTCTAAAAATCAGGAGGAAAAACAACAATGGAAAGAAAAGTAGTGATAGTAGCATATGGGCGTTCTGCGGTATGCCGTTCAAGAAAAGGTTCTTTTGCAGGAACCCATCCAATTGAATATTCCGCACAAGTATTAAATGGAGTATTGGATAAAATTCCGCAGTTAAAGAAAGAGGATATCGAAGATGTCATTATGGGCTGTGCAGTACAGCATCATAAAACATCGATGAATATTGCAAAAAGCGTTGCAGCAAGGGCAGGGTTGCCGGAGTGTGTAGCAGGCCATACGATTAACCGCTTTTGTTCTTCCGGTCTGCAGGCAATTGCTTCAGCAGCAAATGCGATTGCAGCCGGGCAAGGCGACGTTATCGTTGCTGGTGGTGTAGAGGACATGACAGGCACATTTGAACCATATCCAATTGAGGATCAGGACGAATGGTTAAATGCGCATGCACCAGGTGCCTATATGGCTATGGGCATTACGGCGGAAAATATTGTAAAAAACCGCGGCCTTACAAGAGAAGAAATGGATCAGATGGCAGTAGAATCACATGCAAAAGCAGCAAAAGCACAGGCAGAAGGCAAACTAAAACCATCCATTATTCCTGTAACAGTCATAGATGAACAGGGGAATGAAAAAGTAGTGACACAGGACGAGGGAATCCGCCCGTCTACTTCCATGGAAACATTGGCAACGCTAAATCCATGCTTTATTCCAGAAACAGGCACAGTCACAGCAGCTACATCTTCGCAGACTTCCGATGCAGCAGCCTTTGTCGTACTCATGGAAGAGGAAAAGGCAAAAGAACTTGGAATCAAACCGATTGCAAAGTTAAAAGCTTTCGCAGTATCCGGATGTGATGCAACAATGATGGGCTTAGGCCCGATTTATGCTGTACCAAAAGCTTTAAAACGTGCTGGTCTTACCATAGACGATATGGACGTGATTGAGTTAAACGAAGCTTTTGCAGCACAGGCTATTCCATGTATCAAGGAATTGAAGATGGATAAAGAAAAGGTGAATCCATATGGCGGTGCAATGGCGCTTGGACATCCCATGGGTGCAACAGGAGCATTTTTAACATGCAAGGCATTGGATTATTTGCAGGATCAAAAAGGTACTTATGGGCTTGTCACAATGTGTATTGGCGGCGGCATGGGCGCAGCGGGAATTTATGAAATGCTTTAAAAGAGACGGGAAAAAGGATAAGGAGAGAGTATGAAAGTAGAAGATATCAAACAAGTAGCCTCTATTGGCGGCGGCGTGATAGGATCCAGCTGGACGACATTGTTTGCTTTTCGGGGATTAAAGGTATATCAATACGATATTAATGATGCATGTATTGAAAAGTGTAAAGAAAATGTAGATCGTAATTTATCGTCATTGGTAGAATTTGGCGCAATTACATTCGAACAGGCAGCACAGATAAAAGAACGAATTTTTTACACGACAAGTATTGAGCAGGCAGTCAAAGATGCGGCGTTTATTCAGGAAAACGGCCCGGAACGCTTACCGTTAAAGCAGAGTATCCTTGCGCAAATCGAAGCGGCAGCTGCACCAGATGCTATTTATGCCAGCTCATCTTCAGGGCTTTTAATATCCGATGTCACTGCAAATGCGCTGCATCCGGAGCGCTGTGTAGGCGGACATCCATATAATCCGCCGCATTTGATTCCATTAGTGGAAATCTCTTATTGCGAGGCAACCGATCAGGAAAACGTACAGCTTGCAAAAGCATTTTACCAGTCCATAGGCAAAGAAGCTGTGATATTGAACAAGGAATGCCCTGGATTTATTGCTAACCGTCTGCAGCTTGCTGTATACCGGGAAATGATTGAGCTTGTGATGCGCGGCGTCTGCAGTGCAGAGGATGCAGATAAAGCGCTTACATTTGGCCCTGGTATCCGTTGGGCGATTTTTGGTCACAATATGATTATGCAGCTTGGCAATCCAGGCGGTTTAAAGGGCATGATGGAAATGCTTGGAGATGGTGGCGATGCATGGCTTGCAGATATGGCGGACTGGAAACATATGCCAAATAAAGAATATGGCGAGCTTGCCCAGGATTCTGTCAACGAAATGATGAAAAACTTTCCGGATGAGATCGGTCATACGAACCCAGAGATTGCAAAATACCGGGATCAGATGTTAATCGAGATCTTAAAGCTGCATCATAAATTTTAGGGGGAATATCCATGGAGCAGACAAAGTGGCCAGTAAGGCTGCCATCCTTTGATTATACAGGAAAGACAGCTGTCATTACTGGCGGTACCAAGGGGATCGGATATGCAATCGCTGCAGCGTTTGCACGCTGTGGAGCAAAAGTCATGGTATCTGGCAGAAAACAGGAGGATTGTACGCGGGCTGCTAGGGAAATCGAAAGCATGGGCGCAACAGCCGCAGGATTTCAGGCAGATGCAGGCAAGGTCGTGCAGGCACAAGCGCTTGTTGCAGAAGCTGCCAGGCGTTTTGGAAGTATAGATATTTTAGTGAATTGTGCTGGCATTGCTGTAACAAAAAAGATATTGGATATGGATGAAGCGGATTATGACAGGGTGATGGATACAAATTTAAAGGGTCTTTATTTTACCTCCCGTGCAGCTGCAGACATTATGCGGACACAGGCACAGGGCGGACGGATCATACATATCGCGTCGATCGGCGCTTTGAAAGGCTCAAGCGGTCTTTCTGTATACGGCGCGTCAAAGGCAGCTGTGATTAACTTAACAAAGACGATGGCATTGGAATGGAGCCGTTATCACATTCAAACAAATGCAATTTGCCCAGGCTATATTGTAACGGATATGAACCGGCATGTGTTTGAAAACGAGGCATACAAAGAACAAACGCTCAAACAGATTCCGCAAAGAAGGCTTGGGACAGTAGAGGAAGTAGCTTCTTTGGCGTTGTATTTAGCATCTGACCTTGCTTATATGATTACAGGTGAAGCAATTACCGCAGATATGGGCAGTACATGCGGTTAGTTCATTTGTACAGTTAGGATACCCATAGGATACCCAGTTAGCATAAGCAGTTAAGATACTGTCTGATTAATAGGATTACAAAAGGGGGTAACTATCACTTAGATGCGATAGTTACCCCCTCTTATCTATGTACGAATCAAGGGAACTTTTTTAAGCAAAACTGCAGTCCGATAGAACAGATAGCGGCAAGTATTATCCCGATCAAAAATGTAAATCCAAGGCCAGTGACATTTTTGCCTCCCTGGGAAAATGTCAGGCATACGCCAGCGAATACAAACGGCATCAGGCCAAGCGGCGTGTTTGCAAGCAGGCGCAGGTGCACATACATAGCAACCGCGGTTCCAAGGACAATGGCTGCAAAACTTGACACATGGCCAGGCAGTCCAAGCTGCGTAAAGAAATCGATCAGCAGAAAATCAGCCTGCCCCCATGCCATACCGCAAAAAGCAGAGAGGATGCAGCAGTAAAATTGCTTTGGCTTTAAGTCCATACCAAAAAAGACAGCCATACATACAAACATAACCCATGGTATTCCAAACGACGGAAAAAATACGACATAGATATGATTAAAAAGTGCAGACCACAGGCTAGTCCACAAAGAAAATAGGATTACAGTTTTATGGCTCATAAACGCCTCCTTTGCCAGTTACTATCCAAGTGAAAACAGCTGCTCATTAAGAAAAAATGGCAGCAGGGTTATCTGCAAGCAAGGCATTGATTTGGGCGTCTGATAATCCTCTTTGTGCAAGGCCAGGCAGCACTTTATTTCCAATGTTTCGGATATTTGCGTCTTTCATAGCCTCTTTCATAAAATCTGTCATAATCAGGCCGCGGCCTAAATTGACATTGACAGAATCATGTCCGAGTAAGATTTTGTTCCCATATCCTTTTGAGGCAAGCTGCATAATCAGATCCATACGCTGCTCATCTGTTGGTGTATGGAACAGCTCTCCTTCTAATCCAAATCGATCCAGATTGACATACACGCCATAAGCTAACACCTGTTCATGGTAAGAGATATCGATATTGCCGCACATGTGGCCAATTGCAATTTTGGAAGGGGCAGCGCCGTGGCTGATAAGCAGATCCGCTTGCTGCGGGCCCATAGTACCTAGCTGGGTGTGGGTGATGATCACACATCCGGTTTCGTTTTGCGCCCTTGCAGCAGCTTTAAAAAAGATTTCTTCCATTGGGGTAATCTGGTCTTTGCTGCTGGCCAGCTTAATGACGCCTGCTTTGATATCTGTACCTTCGATTCCTTTGGTAAGCTCTGTAACCATCATCTCGTAGATTTCGTCTTCAATGTTTGCAAACCCTTTGCGGAAATTCCAATATGCATAGGCGCTTTCATCCTGAAAATAATATCCTGTGGAGCATATAATATTCATACCGGTTAATTGTGAGATTTTCTTTAAAAATAAGACATTCCGGCCGCATTCATTTGTAGTGGCGTCTACTATCGTCCCAATGCCATAAGCCTTTGCATCCATAGCGGCCTGTACACAAGCATCGGTATATTCTTTTTCTTGAAATCCGCCTAACGTAGCGTCTCCCTGCCATCCGGCAAAGCCAAATAAAAAGTGTTCGTGCATGAGCGTGCGGCCAAGCGCATCTGCGCGGACTGGGCCATTCACGGTATTTACCTGATTCATACGTAAAACCTCCTAATTGAAATAAAATAAAAATATGGTTATGTTATCATTTCTCCTTTCAGTATAAAGGGATCGGCTGCAAAACGGAAAAGCGGATTTTGCATAACGTTATGCGAAATCTGTGTGCAAATGATTATGTCTTTTATACATAATCACTTCCAAAATATGAATTTCCAATTTGGCACGGCAATTGCTATGATGTCTTTAGCAGGGAATATGATACAGAAAGGAGCACAGGATATAGAAAAGATACTTATGGTGTATAACGTTACCTGGACGCAATATACCAAAAAAAAGATTGGAAGTTTGTAAAGGGAAGTTTATAAAGGGAAGTTCATAAGGAAAGGGTTTCGGAGATAGGAGAAGGATTATGGAACAAAACAAGGTGAGCTATAATTTTGGCAAAAAGGGTTGGACCGTCATAAGTTTTGAAGTCATCTTATTATTTTTTATGACTGGTTTAACGGTAGACGGATTAAATATTATTGTTCCGGCAATGGCAGCCTTCCGGGGATGGGATGTTAACGTGCTGTTGTCTATATCGACACCAGCAGGTATCATTGCATTGTTTTTAGTAATGTTTTGGGGTAAATTAATTGAAAAGTTTGGACTAAAGCAAGTGACTGTCATAACGATGTTTTTAGCGGCGGTTGCTACCATACTTTATGGAAATTCTATGAGCGTTTCCATGTATGCGGTAACTTTAGTAGCAATGGTAACGTTAATTAATGCGTTTTCTGTTATTTGCGGTTTTGCAATCTGTACAAACTGGTTCCCGACGAAAAAAGGGATTGTAATGGGGTTTACAACGATCGGTATGAATCTTGCAAGCGCTTGTATCAGCATTATTTTGAATGCACTGTCAAACAAATATAATATTGCAGTTGCACTTACTATTATGGGGATTGTCATTGCAGCTGTCGGCGTGCTTCTCGCATTCTTTGTAAAAGCGACACCAGAAGAAGCAGGATGCTATCCGGATAATGATCCAGAGGTAGCGAAACTAATCCATAAGGAAGAAAACGCTATGGAAAGCGAAGAAAAGCTTTCTTATATTGAAGCTTTAAAAAATCCAATGGTATGGATTTTTGGTGTTGCATACGGCTTTTTTGGACTGGCAACCGTAGGGATTATGTCTCAGCTCGTTGGATATTTCCAAGAGGTTAGAGGTTTTGCATTAAGCGGCGCGCTTCTTGTAATTACCGTTGCAGCGATTATTGGTATGGTAGGCTCTGTCCTTTGGGGCATTGTAGACCAAAAGGTTGGTACAAAGCTTGCATCTATTTTATTTGGGATTTGGTATTTTATCGGAATTATCTTTTTGATTATGCCAAACCAGATCTGTATGTACATCGGTATCTTTATGCTTGGATTTGCAATCGGCGGCAATGGCAACTTTGCACCGTCTATGGCAAGCTATGCATTTGGGCGCAGGGACTTTGCAGTATCCTATAGCTGCATTAATACGATTGTCGGGGTGGTACGGTCGTGTTCTTTTGCAGTGCTTGCAGTCTTGCGTTCTATGACTTCAGGCTATACAGTGCCATATATGGTATTTGCAGTTATCAGTTTATTAGGAGGCGTTATGCTTGCCTTTGTAAAGGTCAAAGGTGCGATAGGCGTATCCATGGATAACTAAAGATACAGATACAGCAAAAGATTTCCAATCTTTTTCGAATTCGGATAAAAAACAAACATCATGCAATAAGCATTCTGCTTATAAGGCATGATATTTATATCAATTACTTAAATTACATAATAAGAAAGGGGAAAAACAATGAGAAAAGTAGATCCAAAAGACGCAGTTGCGTACAATGCACCAGGACATTTTGACATGAGGGCAATTCGTTTGCACAGCAAAGAAGAAAGTGGATGTGAAAACTTTACACTTGGTATGTCGCATTTCCTTCCAGGCGGCGGTACAGAATATGTAGAACCTCCGGTAGAACTGATTTATTTCATTTTGGATGGTGAGATGACGGTATCTGACAAAGACGGAAAGGAAATTTGCACGTTAAAGAAACATGATTCTATGCATTTTGATGCCGGGGAAGGTAAGTCTATTTTGAATAAGACGAATGATACGGCAACAATGCTTGTGATTGCAAGCATGCTTCCAGCAGCAAAATAAAAAAAGAGAGCTCTTTTGCAGTTATGAAAGACACGGGGTATGAATCTGACAGACAGGTTTATGCGCCGTGTTTTTCGTGTCAAATGCATTGACATGTTTTTTAATCCGGCATATAATTTTGGGACATATGATAAATAATTGCATTAAAATGCAACCTGGGGTAAAAAAATACGTCTATATGGATATGGAAAAGGATAAAAAATACGATGATGGATGAGCAGGAAATGATGTTTAAGCTGCCATAAAGGGATAGGAGATGTTATGGAGGATGAAAAAATTATTGAGCTTTATTGGAACCGCGACGAGGAGGCGTTGATACAGACAAATCTAAAATATGGTTCTTATTGTTATTCGATTGCTTACAATATTTTAAAAAACGAAGAAGACGGCAAGGAATGTGTCAATGATACCTGGTTTAAGGTATGGACAGCAATTCCTCCTAAACGTCCTTCTTTATTTCAGGCTTTTTTGGGGAAGATTACACGTAATTTATCACTGGACCGCTACCGGAAAAGCCATTCTTATAAACGAGGCGGTAAAAATCTGACACTGGTCTACGAAGAACTGGAAGAATGCATTGGCAAAAACGGAGCGGATGAAAGCATTGATACTATGATTATTACGGACGCGATTACGAACTTTTTAACCCAACTGTCCCATGATGCCAGAGTGATATTTGTACGGCGCTATTGGTATGCGGATAGTATCCAACAGATTGCCAAACGGTATGCGCTCAGTGAGAGTAAAGTAAAATCCGCACTGATGCGCAGCAGGAACAAACTAAAGGATTTTTTGGAAAAGGAAGGGATCACGGTATGACGTACAAAGCAGGAGCATGGCTTTTTGAAGCAATGGGGCAGATTCCAAACGAGATGATTTTAGAAGCAGAACAAGATACACTTCATGGGGAACTTAACGAAGATGAGAATGAAACACGAGCAGAACAAGAAACGCTAGATGAGACCGAACTACGAAAAGAAGACGAAACCGATCCAGATGATCGTTTGCCGAATGATTTGAAAAAAACGCAGAAAGAGCAGTTTGAAACAAAAGATTTGGAGCAGCAGAAATTGCGTTTAAAAAAGAAACAGCGAAAATTGCGCCAGGATGCACGTAAGCAAAAGATTGGAGCATGTTTGAAGTACCTGCCAGTAGCTGCGTGTTTGTGCATTGTCTTTGGCTTTGCAGCCATTGTGCTACAAAATGTACCAATACTAGATAACAGTGCATCAAAAGGAGAAGAATTTGATTCAAGATCAGATGCAGTCGTGGAAGAAAAAATGGAAGAAGCAGCGCAGGGACATACAGATGGCGCTACAGACGATATGAAAAATGAGACGACTGCAAACGAGAATGGAAACAGTGCAGGGCCACCGTCCGGTGACAGCAAAGAGCCAGCTTTGCCAACGCGCTATGATGCTTACGAAGGCCCGGTATTAATGTTAACTGCCACAGGCGATACCCAGAGTTTACAAACAACCCGTAAGCTTAGGGGAGATGTGACTGCTGTATCTCATGAAAAAAGTGTGCAGCCTATCATGGACTTGACAGACAGTTACCAGATTACAAACACAGCAAAAGAAGATAAAACTGTGCAGCTGGTCTATCCGTTTGCAGCTTCGCTGAATGTGGGATATGGTTTTGAAGATACGATATTAGAAGTTTCTGGGGAAGAAGCATTGGATGTTACGTATGGGATAGGAGACGGAGTAGGCACTTACCTTGGTGCGAGGCCTACTGAACCGGTAAAATTGTCAGATTACCGCTTGCTGCTTCAACAGGGGACAGATTATCAGGAAGACGCACTGCAAAAAGAGGCAAACTGGGACAGAGAAGTATGTGTGTACTTTTTTACGGATTTGGAAGTACAAAAGGACAGCACAGGCGTAGTAGGTGTTACGGTTACTGGGGATGATGCAGACGTATTGACCTATGGATTTGATTATGCTACGCCAATTGGGGAAGATGGCAGTGCCAATTACTGCTTTTTTGCGCCAAAGGAGCAGTCTGGGATGATGCTGATTGTCACAGGGGAACAGATCGGAGAACCACAGCTTGGATATTACAAGAACCTGGATTGTGAAGAAGCAGCACAA
>CANDJR010000131.1 GCA_947385105.1 uncultured Eubacterium sp. | reverse complement strand
TTTTACCTGAATGCCAGTTCCCTGCTGGATTGTTTCATATAAATCATAAAGTTCTCTTGCCATACCAGTCAGTACGCCCAAAATTAAGTTTCCAGGCGTGAGATTTTCTTCCCGGATTCCCTGGATGCTACCGCAGGCGTCTGGCTGCGTCCTTGTCCCGTGAAAGGCGGTTACGACTGACAGATCAGGTACGCTGCGGCCGTTTGCTGCTGCACGCTCTGCCAATTTTTCCATGAATTCATATTGCGGGCGGTCAGGAGCGCCTGCTGTCACAGCATAAGCCCGGAAAAACTGCTCGAACATCGCGTAAGCCCTGCCGCCGCAAAGAGACGATCCAACCAAAAGATAAGTGCCCTGTTCAAAAGGCCGCGCTTCAATGCCAGGCGCTTGAAAGTGTTGTTTTGATAAAAGGGAAATCTGTCCGCCTGTTCCCATATTAACCAAAACGGTATCTTCCTTGTGGCCGACAGTGCCAAGGAAACTTGCCTGGTTATCTCCATAAGCAGCTGTCACAGGCAGATTTTTATAAGAACCTAATACAGAGCATTCTGTAGTTACTTCTGGTAAGATACTAGTATGTATGCCCATTGTTTCCAGTTCCTGATGCAAAAAACAGTTGTGCAGACTGTCAAAAAAACCAAGGCTTGCAGCCATACTCGTGTGCATCAGCGGCTTTTTTCGTCCAGTTAGAACCATGCCCAAGTAATCCGGAATTGTACAAAGGCATATAGCCTCTGCAGGCACATGGTTTGTTTTCCATTCATAACAATGGGTAGCCAGGCCGTATCCTGCAGGAACAGTTATGCCGCAGGTATCTTGGATGAGCGCAGTTATAGATTTTCCGTCAAAGTCCGCTAAATGACTCCGCTGATCCTGCCAGGTATACAACGGGCTGATGCATGCGCCATGCTGATCTGTGTACAAAATACCATGCATCTGCCCGGTGAGTCCGATTGCCGCTGCATTTGGATGCCGATTTAAAAGCGTATCCAGCGCATGCTTGGTCTTGTGAATAATAGACGGCACATCCTGGAGCTTTTCCCATGAAGCAGTGTGTTTGAGAAAGCAGTCATTTGGGATTGTCAGCGTTTCTAGGATGGTATCTGCTGCAGACTCATAGACTGCCAGGCTGATCGATGTTGTTCCGATATCTATACCAATGGTTTCCATAGATTCCTCCCTCAAGTTGTTTTACCTAGTTTGCTTTATCATAGCGCATTTGTGCCCGTTTGTCTATGACTGTTCGCCGAAGGCAATTTAAGATGAATTTTTGCATGTTACTGAGAACGGAGTGAACAGTAACGAGAAGATTATTTATTGTTACTATTCACAGCCAGAAATGCGCATAAACTGCGCATTTCGTAAGAACATGATTCAGGAGTGAGGGGCGATTTTGCGAAGCAAATTTTAAATATCGCCTCGAATTGTTGCTATGAGCAGCCTTTAGGCTGTGAATAGTAACTATTTATTTTCTGGAAGTGCATTTCTAAGCTTGACAAAGTGCGAAATAAGACCTAAAATAAGATACATAATAAATATGTTTTATAAAGTATGGTGTGTTAAGGAAAATTAGGAGGGTATGCATTTATGGAAGGAAAAATGAAAGTTGCTGTAATGCTTGGAATTGGAAAAATGGGGTTTGAAGAACGTGACATCCCAACAGCAAAAGATGATGAAGTATTAGTAAAGCTGGAGTATGTAGGTATTTGCGGCAGTGACTTGCACTATTATGAGACAGGGGCAATTGGAGATTATGTTGTAAAACCGCCATTTGTACTTGGACATGAACCAGGCGGTACGGTTGTAGAAGTAGGAAAAAATGTTAAGCATTTGAAAGTAGGCGACAGGGTTGCTTTAGAGCCAGGAAAGACTTGCGGTCATTGCGAGTTTTGTAAGACAGGCCGTTATAACCTCTGCCCAGATGTTGTATTTTTCGCAACACCGCCTGTAGACGGTGTTTTCCAGGAATATGTTGCGCATGAAGCAGACTTATGCTTTAAGCTGCCAGAGCAGGTGAGCACAATGGAAGGCGCGCTGATTGAGCCTTTGGCAGTTGGATTCCATGCTGCTATGCAGGGCGGAGCCAGGGCCGGACAGACGGCAGTCGTTACAGGTGCAGGCTGCATTGGACTGGTAACAATGATGGCATTAAAAGCAATGGGCGTTTCCAAAGTATACGTTGTTGACATTATGCAAAAACGTTTGGACAAAGCTATGGAGCTTGGGGCAGACGGCGTGATTAACGCCAGCCAAGTGGATGCGGTAGAAGAAGTAAAGAAACTGACAGATGGAAAAGGCTGTGACCTGGCAATCGAGACAGCAGGGACACAGGTTACTACGACACAGACAATTCATATGTCGAAAAAGGGTGCAACGATTGTATTAGTAGGCTACAGCAAGAGCGGTGAGATGACATTGCCAATGAGCATTGCATTAGATAAAGAGCTGACCTTTAAAACAATCTTCCGTTATCGCCATATTTACCCAATGGCAATTGATGCAGTTGCATCTGGGAAGGTAAATTTAAAAGGAATCGTAACAGATGTCTTTGATTTGGACGATGCACAAAAGGCTATGGATTATAGTATTAATAACAAGGCAGATATTGTAAAGGCTGTAATCCGGATACAAAAGTAGAAGTAAGGATACAGAAGCAAGCAAAAAAAGTTGACTAATTTTAAAAATATGATATGCTACTATTAGCGGTGAAATAGAAGCATTCAAAATAGAAGCATTCAATAAGCATTCAATATAGAAGCATTCAAATAGAAGCATTCGTAGCATGTATGGAGTTGCTTAACAAATGGCTATGTGGAAACGCATAGCCATTTTTACGCCGGTTGATGTTAACGCTGCCAAAAGAAGGCCATACAGGCTTGGCATAGCAGATAAATTAAGGGGGAGGGAGACAATGAAGCTGCCAGATTATTTTCAAAAACGAGTTTTTATGACTACTATTGGTGTATTTTTATGTGCTGTTGCTGTTGGTTTTTTTAAATATTCACAGTTTGGGGTTGATCCGTTTCAATGTTTTGCACAAGGTGTCTGGGGAAGATTTTTCTCAGAAAAAGTTTCTTATGGAATTTATTATACAGCGCTAAGCGGTATCATGCTGCTCATTGACTTACTGATTGCCAGAAACTGTCTGGGTGTGGCGACTTTTGTAAATATGTTTTTAACCGGGTATATTGTAGATTTTACAGGAAAGGTAATTACAGCCCTTGTGCCATCGCCGTCTCTGCCTGTGCGTATTGTATTTTTGCTGATCGCTGTTTTGGTCATGTGCTTTGCTTCTTCTTTATATATGACCTCAAACTTAGGGGTATCAGTATATGATGCTATTCCGATTGTGATTTCTGATAACAGGAAATGGCCGTTTAAATTTGTCCGGATTGGATGTGACTTATTGTGCGTGATTATCGGTCTGCTTTCAGGGCTTTTGCCGGGAATCGGTACGCTGATTACAGCATTTTTTATGGGGCCTTTGATCGTATTTTTTAACCAGAGATTTTCAGAACCGTTTCTTTTTGGAAACAAGAAACATGCATAGAATCGAAACAGGTTTTTTGACATACACGTGCATATTTGCCCGGTATAAGACAATCAGATTACTACATAGAATAGAAAGACCACGTTTGCATGCAAAGAAGCGCAGGCAAGCGTGTTTTTTTCGAATTTGCCGCACACACTGCACTTTTGAAAAAAAGGAGGCATGCAGTATGGACACATATCAGATTGCACTATATTTGCGTTTGTCAAAAGATGACTGCAAAGCAAAAGGTACAGTACAAACAGACAAGTATGGAAAAAAATGTGAAAGCAGCAGCATTGTGATGCAAAAACTGCTTTTGGAAAAATATGCAGCCGAAAATTTTACAGATTATCAGCTGCATATTTTTAGTGATGTGTAAACCACTTAAATCATACAAAAGATTGGACAGACTATCAGGAAAGCTGCTGAAACAAGGGGTTGTTACTGTTCACTCCGTTCTCAGTAACATGCAAAAATTCATCTAAAATCGCCTTTGGCGATGGAATTTTTGCACTCCTGAATCATATTCTTACGGACTTTGCAGTAAATGCAAAGTCCTGTGTGAACAGTAACAGGGGGTTCTGGCAAATTAAGTGTTGCTGAAATCCCTTGCTGATTTTATAGAGGAGGTAACTATGGAACTTAAAAAATTGGATTATGATCTGACGATTTGTAAGGTTGCATCAGGGCTTGATGTGGATCTGAATCAGGAATTTTACTTCATTGCAAAAACAGATGAGGAATATTCATTAGTGTGCATTACTGAGGATACACCAGCAGGCGCAATTGAGAGGGAGGATGGATGGAAAGGCTTTCGGATACAGGGAGTATTGGATTTTTCGTTGATCGGTATTTTATCTGGGCTTAGCAGCATTCTTGCTGCAAATGGAATCGGCATTTTTGCAGTATCGACTTTTAACACAGATTACATACTTGTTAAAAAAGAAAATTTTAATAGGGCGTTAAAAGTATTGGAATCAGCTGGATACAAAATCATTTGACAGTTCGCAGACAAAAATAGGCACTGGAGGGAAATGTAAAAATGGAAATCGTAATATATGAGGAGATTCCGGACTGTGCAAAAGAAGTCCGGCAGAAAGTGTTCATAGAGGAACAAGGGTTTCAGAAGGAATTTGATGATGTAGATGCTGCGGCTGTACATATTGTATTATTTTATGAAGATAAAAAGCCTGCTGCAACCTGCCGTATATTTTGGGATTTCAACATGGATTCCCATATTCTTGGAAGGCTAGCAGTTATGAAAGAATACCGCGGCAGGAATCTAGGCTCTTTGATGGTTCAAGAGGCAGAGCGGTATGTCAAAAAGATAGGTGGAAAATGCCTGGCTTTGCATGCCCAGTGCAGGGCAGCGGCTTTTTATGAAAAATTAGGTTTTGTAACATTTGGTGAAATAGAAGATGATGAGGGCTGCCCTCATGTCTGGATGAAAAAATATTTTTAAAAGGCAGTAAAAAATAATTCCTGCTGTTTAACTTACATTCAATTGTTATTGAAACTCCATTTAGCTATACTATCCATAGGATCGATCTAGAAATTGTAAAGGAGATAGTAAAACATGGCAATTGGAGATGTCATCAAAAAATATAGAAAAAATAAAGGAATGACACAGGAGGAAATGGCTGTTTGTCTGGGCATCACTACCCCTGCTGTCAACAAGTGGGAAAGAGGCAACACACTGCCGGATATCACTTTGCTTGCACCTATTGCACGGCTGCTTGATATTACAATAGACGAACTTTTGTGCTTTAAGGATGAATTAACAGAGGAAGAAATTAACCAATATATATCGAATGTTCAAAAGGACTTGAAAGATCACAGTTTTCATGAAGTGTTTCGTTCTGTAAAAGAAAAAATTGAAGAATATCCAAATTGTGAAAAACTAATTTGGCAGGCAGCAGCCATCCTTGATGCGAATCGAATAGCAGCAGAACTTCCGAATAAAGAGAATTACGATCATACGATATTCGGATGGTTTGAGAAGTGTTTGCATTCAAAGAACGAACGGATTCGTAACCAAGCGGCAGATTTACTGTTCTATGCGTATTTTCGGAAAGGGGATTATGAAAAAGCGAATCAATATTTGGATTATTTCTCTCTGGAAAACCCAGAACGCAAGCACAAAGAAGCACTTGTGAACAGTAAAACAGGAAAACGGGCAGAAGCCTATCGTGCATACGAAGAATTGATTTTTACTGGGTATCAGCACATTCAAATGTCATTAAATGATTTGCGTATCCTTTATATGGAAGATGACAATCATGAAATGGCAAAAAAGCTTATTGAGGTTTCTTCTTCTGCTGCGTCCACGTTTGAAATGGGGAAGTATAGTGAGGTTTGTTATGGATTGGATGTTGCCGTATGGGAAAAGGATGCTGTATGGACCGCGGAGCTTATACATGATATTTTGGATGGTATTGAGACAATTGGTGATTTTGCGAAATCCAAACTTTATCAACATATGGCACTTAAAACTGTTGGATCTGAATTTTCAGTTGGCTTAAAACAAAAACTTTTGGAATCTTTCACAGATGAATCGTTTCAATATATGCAGGGAAACGAATACTGGGAAAAACTGAAAAGCGGCGTTTATAACGGTTAAACCAGACTGCTGTAGTAACTGTTTGTAAGGCAAAAAATCAGACTTTAAACTGTTTTTATTTTCCATTTTTACTGTTTTTCAGATAGTAAATATGTGGAAAATATGATAAAGTATTTATATTCTCATGAAAAAAGGGAAGGCAAGACGTAACAGGAAATGGCGAGGTTGAAAATCCAAAGGAGCAAAAGGATAATGTCAAATATACGATTAAAGAAAATAATATTGGCAATTGTGGAAAATCAATTAAGAGAGAATGATCCGCCGGTAACCGGACTAGCATACCAAAAGCTGCTGGATGCCGGATATTCTGTAAGAGAAGCAAAAGAAAAAATTGGAGCGGTTGTACTTACAGAGATATATGATGTTTTAAAAGAAAATCAGCCTTATGATGAAACCAGATACGGGCTTGCTTTGGATGAAATGGTGCAGCAGAGTTTAGATTTTGAGGACACGCATGTAATTTTGACAGAATGGGATGAATGGGACGAATTTGTGCAGCGTGGTTATGAGGTTCAGAATGAGCAGGATCAGGAGCTGCTTGATTGCTGGTGGAGGGCATGGGAAATATTTCAAAATATGATCAGGCAGGAAGAAAAAAGGAAATATAGTCTCAGCGGGCTGATGGAGGAACAGGATTATCAATATCCGGTTGATGAGTGGCTGCAGGATCTGGAAATGGAACTTGGTAATTTAGGTGAACACGAGAAACGTCTTGATTTTTGCAGTACTGTTTTGCATATATTGGATTGGACAGTTGATGACGGCAGTACTTTTCGCTCTGCAATTGGGGAGGAGCTCTATGCGGCAGGAAAAATAGAGGAAGGCGAAGCTTGGTTCAGAAATTGGCTGCAGACAGAACCGCATAATCCAAATGCCTGGAATGTATTTAGCTGGTGTGTACAGGAACATGAGGGTGCAGAAGCTGCATATCGCCTTATACGAAAAGAAGTAATCGGTATTCCCTGTACGATACAAAATATCTTGGTATTCGAGCGTGCAAAGATTTTGGCGCAGCATCTGGAACGGAAAGAAGATTTAAAATGGATAGAATCGCAAATGAAGTCCTTTTATGATTCGCTGGAAAAGCTGGAATATGATAATGATTTGTATGATGATTTTCGTATGCCAGTACCCAAACCAATTGTGAAAGAAAAGAAAATATATCCCAATGATCCATGCCCTTGCGGCAGTGGAAAAAAATATAAAAAATGTTGTGGGAAAAAATAGAAGGGACGATCCGTGTATGGAACAAAAGATAAAAGCACTCAGTAAAGAAAATTTACAGGATATTATATTAAACATGACAGACTTACTTTCGAAAGAACAATGCGAAAAACTGGAAATAATGATAAAAGCCTGCACAGCGGAAAAAGGAAATAGTCCATTGACGGAAAGAATGTCTCAGGAATTTGTAGATGAAAAAATGGAATTATTGAGAGAGTGGATGAATCAGATTGATGAGGGAGAATTATATCTGGATGTTGATGAATATGAAGACTACTCGGATGATTATTGGGACAGAGACTGGATTACAGATTATTACGACAATCAGGGAATTTGTGATAAAATTGGATACATGATTCGGTTTGCACAGGATTGTGTGTATGACCGAAAATACCAGGAAGCCAGTTATCTTTATGAGTGGTTATGGGAAATGTGTGTAAGTACAGACGAGGAATATGGATGTGATCCTGTAGATCTGGAACTATTAGTGGAGAAGGAAATGATTCCTATCGATCTGGAACAGCTTGCTTTACTGACACTATATGCAGATTATCAAGTACAAAAGCCAGAAAATCGAGCTGAGGATATCTACTTATATTTTTCAGCTTATACATTTCGAAAACTGCATATTCAGGATATGTTCTGCATAGGACGCGAGGAATTAGATGGAACAGAACAATTCTGGAAAGATTGGATTGCACTGCTGCAGACAAAAAGCGGGGCAGTGGAGAGCAGACTTTTACAAGAAGCAGTTCTATATCAGGAAGGCATTGCCGGACTGGTAAAAATGGCAGATAAGAACTGTGATGTGCATCCGTCCTTATACTTGTCTGCAATGCAGGAATATAATAAAAAGCATGATTATCTGCAAATCGAAAAGACGGGAGAAAGAGCTCTTGAAAAAATTGAAAGTAAGCTTATAATCAGAAGCAAAATAGCGCGTATGGCAGCATATGCAGCTTCTTGCCTGGGAGATATAGAAAAGTGCATGCAGTTTTGCTGGGAATGTTTTCGCTCAGATTCAACGGATAAAAATTTTCTGCGCCTTTTTGGAACAAAAGATATGGCTGAGAAATATGGTTTGAAAGGGCGGGAGGTTCTTTCTTCCATAGAAAAGGGAAAACCTGCTGACTGCGTAAGAAATGCAGAGTTGGAGGAAAATATTCTTAGTGAATACGGATACTATATGCTTAGTTTTTATACAGGGGATTTTCAGAAAGTTAGAGATGTATCGAAAAACCCGCGCGGTTCACTAGGATGGAGCGGAAGTTTTATCCGTTTTGGTATCCGGTACATATTATTGTATTTATATGATAAACCATTACCTTCAAAAGCGGCTGCAGGTGCAGTGGGATATGTAGGGTTTTCGGATGAAAATGATTTGAGTCTGCAAATGGATTTTGAGAGTGAAATTGCTGAAGAAAGTCGCAGGCTTAAGACCAGTACGTTTTGGAACTATTTTCAGAGATGGAAAAAATATTTCCAGATGTCCGAAGAAGAAAAACATCAATATTTTACCTGGGCGGAAAAAATTGTTTACAAAAGAGCAGATGCTATTGTATCTGGTCAGTTTAGAAGACATTATGGATCTGTTGCAGAATTGCTTGCTTTGGTAGCGGAGATTAAAGAGGATATGGGAGAACCAGAGGCAAAACAGATGATTTTCCAGCAATATAAGAAAAAATTCCCAAGGCATTCTTCGTTCCAGGCAGAGATGAAGAGTTATTTTGATGTATAATATTGATACAATATAATGAGCGGTTTCAAAAGGGGAAAAATCTAAACGTACAGGCAAAATCAAATTGTAGGAAAGACAGTGCTTACATAGAAATGTAAACTGCTTATTTGATACAAAGCATATTCCGGAAGATGTTCCGTTGCTATGCAAAAAAGTTCCGATTGATTTAGCCGGGATTTCGGGGTATAATGGCATTGAGGTCATATACCTTTTGGGAATGGCTTTTGCGTTTCCTACCATACAAAAAG
>CANDJR010000130.1 GCA_947385105.1 uncultured Eubacterium sp. | reverse complement strand
ATGAGCAGCATGATCATATATGGAGACAGTGCTCCTTATGGCAGACGCAGGCAAATTACTGCAAAAACAAAGCCGCATCCAGCAAACTTTTATGGAAACAGCAAATGGCAGGGTGATCAGGGTGTGCGTGCACTGGCATCGCCGTCCTTTCGGGTATGTGTACTGCGCCCGCCAATGATCTATGGCAAGGGCAGCAAGGGGAATTACCCGATGCTGGCTAAGCTTGCAGCACATGCCCCTGTCTTTCCGCAGGCAGATAATGAACGCTCCATGCTGCATATTGACAACTTGTGTGAGCTGATACGGCTTCTTATTACGAATCAGGAGTCTGGGATATTTTTCCCGCAAAATGATGCATATGTCAGTACCTGTGAGATGGTACGCATGGTCGCAGGCGCCCATGGCAAAAAAATACGTCTCGTAAAGCAGCTTGCACCTGCTGTACAGCTGGCCAGCAGGATGCCTGGACGCATCGGGCAGTTAGCAGATAAAGCCTTTGGGAATTTTACGTATGATCTTTCCATGAGCGAGTACCCGCATGGGAATTACCGTGTGCATAACCTGGAGGAGAGCATTATTGTGACGGAAAAACAATCATAATGGAGAAATGCAAATGAAAAATATGAAGTTATGGATACGCAGATTCTATCTTTTATGCTATGATGTATGTGCAGTGATTGGTTCATGTATACTGGCATTACTGATAAGGTTTGACTTCCATTTCAATAATATTCCAAAAAATTATTTGGATATGGGCGTCCACTTATTTTGGGTTGCATCCCTGATCACGCTTGTATGCTTTTATTTTTTCCGGCTTTACTCAAGCCTATGGTCTTATGCAGGATCCACAGAGCTGATGTATATTTGCTGTGCCTGCTTTATGGATTCTTTGCTGATAACTGTATATGTCCATTTATTTTTCGGCCAGGAGGCAGTCTATCCCATGCCGCGTAGTTTTTACTTTTCCTATGGCATTTTTTTGCTGCTTTTTACTACGTTAGGCAGATATTCTTACCGCATGATCCGAATGATTAAGCTGCAGCTGACAGGGCAAAAGGATGAATCTAAAAATGTATTAATTGTTGGCGCTGGAAATGCCGGAAATGCACTGATCAAAGAAATTGTCAATAGTAACTATATTAATATGAATATAGTCGGTGCGGTTGATGACGACATCATGAAGCAGGGCAGCTATATTCACGGGATTAAGGTGTTTGGAGACAGGCGCATGATACCGGAGCTGGTAGAAATTTTACATGTGCATGAAATTATTATAGCTATTCCGTCCGCACCGCCAAAAAAAATGAAGGAACTATTGGAAATCTGCAAGGAATCCGGTTGTGAACTAAAACGCCTTCCTGGCATCTATCAGTTGGTAAATGGTGACGTCAGCGTTACAAATCTAAAAAGCGTAGATGTAAACGACTTGCTGGGCAGAGATCCTGTAGAGGTAGACTTAGCTTCTATTATGGATTATGTATCGGATCAGGTCGTTATGGTCACTGGCGGGGGCGGCTCGATAGGCAGTGAGCTGTGCCGCCAGATTGCATCACATAATCCAAAGCAGCTGATTATTGTAGATATTTATGAAAACTCTGCCTATGACATCCAGCAGGAGCTGGTCCACACTTTTCCAAACTTAAACCTGGTCACGCTCATTGCGTCTGTACGCAATACGAAGCGGATGGAGGATATTTTTGCTACGTACCGACCGCAGATTGTCTACCATGCTGCAGCGCACAAACATGTGCCTTTGATGGAAGACAGTCCAAACGAAGCTGTGAAAAACAATATTTTAGGGACATGGAAAGTCGTACAGGCAGCGGACAAGCACCGGGCGCGCAGGTTTGTGATGATCTCTACGGATAAGGCAGTCAACCCTACAAATATTATGGGGGCGACAAAACGTGTCTGTGAGATGATTATACAGACATACAACAACCGCTCCAAGACGGAATATGTAGCAGTCCGCTTTGGAAATGTCCTGGGCAGCAATGGCAGTGTCATTCCGCTGTTTCAAAAGCAAATTGCAGCAGGCGGCCCGGTCACTGTTACACACCCGGAAATCATCCGCTATTTTATGACTATCCCAGAAGCAGTATCGCTCGTACTGCAGGCTGGTGCTTATGCAAAAGGCGGTGAGATCTTTGTGCTGGATATGGGAGAGCCAGTACGTATTTTAGATTTGGCAAAAAATCTGATCTTGTTGTCTGGACATAAACCAGGAGAAGATGTTCAAATCACGTTTACGGGCCTGCGTCCAGGGGAAAAACTTTACGAAGAAATGCTAATGGAAGAAGAAGGTATGCAGGAAACTGCGAACAAGCTCATCCATATTGGGAAACCCATCCAATTTGATGAAACGCATTTCCTTTCGCAGCTCTATCAGCTGCGCGATTATGTAGTGGAAGAACCGTCAGATATCCGCCAGTTTATTCAACAGATTGTGCCAACCTATTCTATCCAGGGTAAGGAGTAAAAAGATGTTTCGAATTGTAAAAAAGTTCCGCAGTATTTTAACACATGATCAGTTGATGAAAATGCTGGTGCTTGCCGTTTTTATGGTCATCGGCGGCATTTTGGAAATGCTTGGCGTTTCTTTGATTGTCCCGCTTTTGACAGCTGTATTAGATACAGATTTTATAAATTCCAGCTCTGCACGCCTGATTACCAGCTTGTTTCCTGTGCACACGGATTTGGAAATTATGATGCTCATGCTTGGGGCGTTAGTATTTCTTTATATTTTTAAAAATGCATTTTTATTTATGGAATATTATTTGCAGTACAGATTTGTATGCAATACGCGTTTTCTTGTGCAAAAACAGCTTTTACGGGTGTATATGTACCGTCCGTATGAATTTTATTTAAATGCAACGACTGGGGAGATTACACGTATTATTAATACAGATGTGATCAATGCGTTTAATTTGCTGACAACAGTATTGACGTTTTTTACAGAAGTCGTTGTCAGTATCGCGCTGATTATCATTGTTTTTGTTATTGATCCATCTTTTGCAGCATTGATAGGGCTCGTACTGGGGGCTATCATGCTTTTGATGTTTAAGGCTGTCAAGCCTGTGCTGCGCAGAGCAAGCCAAAAATTTATGAAAAACACTTCACTGGCAAATAAATGGATGTTACAGTCTCTCAATGGGATTAAAGATATTAAAGTGAACCACAAGGAAGAATATTTTATTGAAGAATATGCAATATATGGGAAAAAAGCAATTGATGCAGAAAAGATTAACAGTGTGGTCACAATGCTGCCGCGCCTGTTAATCGAGGCGGTCAGTATGTCTTCGGTTTTGTCCGTGATTATGATTATGCTTTCTTTGGGACACAGCATCCATCAGCTGCTGCCGCAGCTGGGGGCACTGGCAGTAGCTGCCATCCGTCTTTTGCCAAGCACGACACGGATCAGCGGCGCAATTAACGCGGCAGCGTTCCAAGAGCCGATGTTAGATAACCTGATTAAAAACCTGCAGGCAGCCAAAGAATGGGAGCAGCATCAAAGACAGCAAACGGCGGATGAATCAAGCAATACAAATAGCCCGCTGACCTATGAAACGCAGTTTGAGCTGTCACATATCCAATTTCGTTATCCAAATGCACAAAAAGAAGTATTAAACGATGCCAGTATGCAAATCCCGGCAGGCAAATCCATTGGAATTGTGGGTACTTCCGGTTCAGGCAAGACAACAGCAGTGGATATTCTGCTTGGCTTGTTAAAGCCGCAGGCAGGCAGCGTGCTAACAGACGGCAAGGATATCCGGGAAGATTACAGCAGCTGGCTGTCCAATATCAGCTATATCCCGCAGGCAATTTATATGCTGGACGATACGATTCGCGCAAATGTCGCTTTTGGCCAGCAAAAGGATTCAATTGATGATGAGATGGTATGGAAAGCGCTCGAAGAAGCGCAGCTTCGCTCTTTTGTAGAATCACTGCCACAAGGTGTTGAAACGCAGATTGGAGAACGCGGCGTACGCTTGTCCGGAGGACAAAGACAGAGGATTGGCATTGCCAGAGCATTGTATACAGATCCAAAACTAGTTATTTTTGACGAAGCTACTTCTGCACTGGACAATGAGACAGAAGCAGCTATTATGGAATCGATTAACCGTCTTCATGGTAAAAAAACACTTGTCATTATTGCACACAGACTGAGTACGATTGAAGAATGTGATTTAATCTTTCGCGTAGAGGATGGAAAAATAGTTACTGTTGACACCTTCGTTACTCACAGTAACTGAATGCAGTCCATTGGAAGTTTGCCTATGGCAAAGGACTGCATTCACGCATGGCTGAACATACGTGTTCTTACGGACTTTGCAGTAAATACAAAGTCCTGTGTGAACAGTAACGAAAAATTATCCTCCAGGATCGCTTGTAAGAATAGAAAGAACATGCTAAAATAACAAAATCTGGAATTATATTTTAACAAAGGAGGCTTTTATGTATCAGCAGATGAAAAAAGGACTGATGCTGCTCTGCACTGTTTTGCTGTTTGCTACATGCATACCGCTGAAAGCACAGGCTGCAGCAGACCCTGTATTTACGAAAACGTATACCGTTTTCTCGGAAAACGGCACATCAGACGGTGTTTACAAAATCAAAGTAAAAAATGTAAAAAAAGGGTATATCCTGCGATGGAATGTTACCAAAAAGGGCAAGAAATATGCAACTTTATCTTCCAAGCGGATTGTTGCCAAGTCAAAGACTGTGACCAACGAATTGACCATCGACAGCCAGGACGATCCGGCATTTGCATCTGGAAAGCCAGTCCGTGTTAAGGTCAATGTCTATTCTGCACAAAAACAACTGCTCTCAAAGCTGTCGTTTGATGCGACCTTACAAAGGAGCGCGACAGCAATTGACATTAATACTTCTAAGATTAGCAATATAAGTCAGCTGACGCCTGGAAATACATATCAGTTCCAAGCAGCAGTAACTCCTGCAAATGCAACAAGCAGCGTAATCTGGCAAGTCAAAGACGCAGCCGGGGCAGATCATTCTTCTGAGATTACAGCCAGCGGAAAATGGACGCCGACGCAGGAGGGGGATTATACAGTAACAGCTTATGCGATAGATACACCAGGCGGGGAACCGATTTGTACAAAGACGGTGCAGGCTTCTGTTGGCTGCTACATTGAATCTGTGAATCAGAGTGCGTCCAATGGTGTACACGTTACATTTGGGTCTGATGCGTCCAAACGCTACAAAGATACAGATTTTAGTATTCGTTCTGGTGAAGCATCGATTCTGATCAAAAAAGTGAAATATTCTGAGGATGGAAAAACAGCTTACCTTACGACAGCGACTAATTTTATGAACGGCATGACCTATACAGTAGCATGCCTTGGCAATACAATGGAATTTACAGCAAGTATGGGCGAGCCAACCGCGTTGTCTATTACAACTACAACCGCACAATGCGAAAAGTACACTACGATCAAATATGCACTGCTTGATGCAAAGGGAATCAATGTGACGGATAATGCAAACGGTGCCTTTACATATAGTGCAAATATCAACAATGGATTTTTAGATCATAAAACAGGACGGTTATATATGACGACGATTGGAAGTGTAGGAACGATTACAATGAACTACACTTCAGCTGACGGTAAAATCAATTTAACAGACACGAAAGTAATTGTTTGCGTTGCGCCAAAAGCAGAGGTGGCAGAAACGACCAACTTTACGATTACAAACAGTGTGCAGGAACCACTGTACAAAGAAGAAGATGTGCGTACGGTTACTGTAGGCGATACGATGTATGCACATTTCCAGGGGCTGGATGAAGATGATGTTGCGATTACTTATGACAGCATTACATATCAGTCTTCTGACCCGGATAAGCTGATTATCTCCCAAGACGGAAAAATCACGCCAATCAAGACCGGCCCAGTTATGGT
Organism: uncultured Eubacterium sp.; assembly: GCA_947385105.1. Taxonomy (GTDB): domain Bacteria; phylum Bacillota; class Clostridia; order Lachnospirales; family Lachnospiraceae; genus Eubacterium_J. The sequence continues at coordinate 3,445 of CANDJR010000130.1, read as the reverse complement.
AGTCGTAACGGCAAAACAAGGCAATGACTCTGTGACTTACCCGTATTCGATTACAGTAAAAGACCAGCGCTATCTGGCAACGATCCAGATGGAAAAGACGTCGATCGCGATGTCAAACAGTCCGGATATGAACTATCAGGCGATCATTGGTGTAGCTGCATATGATCAGTATGGGGAAAAATACCCGCTTGTAGACGAAGTCGGCATACTTTCTGCTTCTGCCAGCCAGCTGGTACAGCCGTCTTACAACAGTGAAAACAATATTGTGACGATACGGGCGCAGAATGCATTAAGTGGAATGTACAGCTTTACGCTGACACTGACTTCGAATAATCATTCAGCCAGTCAGAACTTCAGTGTATTAGTATCTACGACGTTTCCAAATAGTACGTCGACGTATCAGGTTGAATGCAATACCAATACAATGGATTTATCTGTGAATGAAAATACATCGATGGATAGGACACTGCAGGTACGCCTGGCAGAATACCGCGGCGGTGTATTTTATCAGTACCATAATTTTACAAAAGCTAGGATTACCAAGGGCAGCAACTACTATACACAGGATTTGTCAAACGCCTCAACCGTAACAACGAGTGCGATTGAGTTAAGCGGTGCAGATGTCTTAAATATTACGCCGATTACACTTACTGCAGGAGTCAGCAATGCGCTGCGTACATGTAATAAAGCAGAACCAGGTATTTATACTGTAACGTTTACCTATAAAGATAAACAATACAAAGAAGCGACAGCAAGAGCTAATTTTACGATTACAGACGGGCAGTTTGCACCAGAATATACGATTCAAAACACTACAACAGAGCTCACGGTTACCAATGCGTTAGATATGGTGAAGTCCTGCATCCGTATTCCAGACGGGACGATACTGGACTGTACTGCCACAGGCACACGTCTGACAGGAAGTCAAATCACTGTACGCAGCGGAGAGCAGCTGCATATTGATACAATTACAGTACAATCCGTGATTAAGATTTCCACAGGGGAAGATGTATATGTAAAGCATACGATACCAGTAGACCGCACGCTGACCAATCGATAAGTAAAAATAAGGGATTTGGCGTGGTTACAATGGATTGCTTATGATAAGTTGCTTTTGAGGCTTTGCTTATGACGGCGGTTTTACTTGTACATTTGTACCTGTACATTTAAGGTAATGAACTTGCAGAGGGGCAGCGTTGCAGCCGCTTGCCTTGAACTTTAACAGTCGGATATAGCAATACATTCTAATGAGAGAGGGATTGTCAAACAAAACGATGGCAATCCCTCTTTAACGGTATGTAATATAGCATTAGTTTATTGTCAAAATTCGATATTGCAGCACACGGCAGCACATAAAAGGGGGATGCTGGCATTGAATGTGTTATCATACAAGCGGCATCCCCCTCTTTTTAGGGTACTTTTGCACAGAAAGAATCCCGCAAGCTTAAGGAGACAACTTGCGGGAATATATTTGAGTTTCATGGTTAAAGCAGGTAATGGGAATCGAACCCACCCTACCAGCTTGGGAAGCTGGTGTACTACCGATATACGATACCTGCAAAAATACGCTGCTTTACAACAGCTTTAAACTTATTATAACTGATCAGAATTCATATTTCAAGTAGAAAATGATAAAAAACTCCAAATATTCCAAACTTTTTTTACGCACCCCATTCTTTGACAGTTATGGAAATTAATTTCGTTACTGTAACCAACACAGGAGTGAACAGCACATCAGTTATTTAGAATCGTACAAGATAAGACAAAACATTCTTGAATGCATGTACAAGATATGTTAGAATTTTAAAAATGGATTTTTTATATCATAGGTTTTTAATAGAGACTTATGAAAGAAAGGGAGAAATGATTTATGCCAATTAAGATTCAGGATGCACTTCCAGCACGTGAAATTTTGGAAAATGAGAATATATTTGTTATGACGGAGTATCGCGCAATGCACCAGGATATTCGTCCATTAAGCTTGTTAATGCTAAATTTAATGCCGACAAAAATTGTCACAGAGACACAATTTTTGCGTAAACTTTCTAATACGCCGCTGCAGGTGGATGTGGCATTTTTGCATATGGCCACCCATACTGCAACACATGTAGACGCGACACATTTGAATACGTTTTATCTGACATTTGAGCAGATTAAAAAGAAGAAATATGATGGAATGATCATTACAGGCGCACCGCTTGATTTTGTTGCTTTTGAGGATGTGGATTATTGGGACGAGCTGCAGGAGATTATGGAGTGGACAAAGACCCATGTGCACTGCACACTGCATTCTTGCTGGGGCTCGTTTGCAGGGCTTTATTACCACTATGGGATTCAAAAGCGGGATCATGTACCAAAGCTGTCTGGTATTTACTCCCATCATATTGTGAAAAAAAATTCGCCGCTGTTTCGAGGGTTTGACGATGTCTTCTATGCACCACATTCGCGCGCTACGGAAATATTGGCTGGACAGATACAGGCTATCCCAGAATTAGAATTGATGGCAGTGTCTGATGAAGCAGGCGTTGCAATTGCAAAAAGCACAGATAGCAGACAGTTTTTTATTACCTGCCATCCGGAATATGATTCAGATACACTAAAGCTGGAATATGAGCGTGACTTAGAAAAAGGCATGGATCCGCTTTTGCCAGTTCATTATTTCCCAGATGATGATCCGAGAAAAGCTCCAATTGTAAACTGGCGATCTACCGGACAGCTGTTGATTTCAAATTGGCTTAATTATTACGTGTATCAGAGTACGCCTTATGAGCTGTAGGAAGACATTAAGATATTGATAAGGAAAGGTTTTGAGCTTGTTTATACGACTTTATAAAATTACTGAAAAACAAACAAATTAGCCAAAATAAAAGAAAGTAGTGTACAAAAAATACCTACACTCCGAATCGGAATGTAGGTATTACCTGCACTATATTTTAGAGCATTCACCTTTATCCACGTGCAAATGCTAATCGGATCTCGTAAATTGTTGAGTTTTGTACGATTTTGATTTCTTTTTTATTTATAATTTTTATTTATACTCTTTTTTCGTTTCGAGGTATTCTCTTTATTTCCTTTGGGTAATGATATATTAACATTCTCTTACTGCTTACAAACATGAATGATAGCGAACTTCTAAAAATATGTTATCTTTTCTGCATCTGTCGGTATTATCTCTGTTTTATCAGATGGTTCCAACCGAAGTATGAAACATAATGCATTATTGAAATACATAAGCTAAACAAATTCAAATACAGGAGAGAAACGGATTGATATCCATCTGGTTCTGGTGATGGCTGGCTATAAAATTTGAAGGTGATAGAAATAATAGAAATAATAGAAAACAAGATTGGCAACCTTAGCATGCCATTTATTTGGCGATTGAGTAAAGTTACATGCTATGATAAAATAGGAGGAGATAATGAATGAAGAAACAAAGGAATACAAA
>CANDJR010000129.1 GCA_947385105.1 uncultured Eubacterium sp. | reverse complement strand
GATTTCTAACGGTGACTGGAGTTCAGACGTGTGCTCTTCCGATCTATGAGGAAGGCGCAGCAAACGGTTATTTTTGTAAAGATGAAGATGGAAAAGATTTTATTGTCGGCGTATGGCCAGGACGGTGCTGTTTTCCGGATATGTTAAATGATGATGCAAGAAAATGGTTTGGCAGCAAATATAAAGTATTGCTGGATAAGGGCATTGAAGGATTTTGGAACGATATGAATGAACCTGCCATTTTTTATTCAGAAAAGAGATTAAATGAAGTATTTTCGAAAATAGGGGCTTTTGAAGGACAAAATTTGGACTTAGACAAATTTACAGAACTTTCACAGATGATAGCAACGCTTTCCAATCATCCAGACGATTATCGTTCATTTTACCATAATTACCGCGGGCAGCAAATACGCCATGATAAAGTTCATAATTTATTTGGCTATTATATGACACGTTCTGCTTCTGAGGCATTTGAGGAGCTTTCTCCTAACAAACGGATTTTAATGTTTTCACGGGCTTCTTATATTGGGATGCACCGTTATGCAGGCATTTGGCAGGGGGATAATTTATCCTGGTGGTCGCATTTGCTTATGAACATTAAAATGATGCCTTCATTAAATATGTGCGGATTTTTATATACAGGAGCAGATATTGGCGGTTTTGGAGATCATGCTACAGAGGAGCTTGTGCTTCGCTGGCTGTCCTTTGGGATCTTTACGCCGCTGATGCGCAATCATTCTGCAATGGGGACCAGGCGTCAGGAGGCATACCAGTTTGAGCGGACGCAGCTGTTTCGTGATGTTTTGTCTGTTCGCTACCAGCTCATGCCTTACTTATACAGTGAATTTATGAAAGCAGCACTGCGCGGTACAATGATGTTCCAGCCGCTTGGCTTTGTTTATCCGTCTGACCAGATGGCACGTCAGGTTGAAGATCAGCTTTTCATAGGGGATAACCTGATGATTGCGCCAGTATACGAGCAAAATGTAACAGGCAGAAATGTATATTTTCCAGAAACGATGAAACTGCTGCGTTTTCATGGCGGTCAGGTTCTGCAGGAAACAGTATATGAAAAAGGCTGGTCATACATAGAAATGCCGCTTGGCGATGTGTGCGTATTTGTGCGGGAGAATTATCTCATACCGCTTTCTGACGGCGGTATGTATATTGATGATGTCGATTATGAACATCTGCACCTTTATGCATGCGGAGATGCTGTAAAACCATATGAATATTATATGGATGACGGCCAGACAAAATCGTACTCCTTAGAGGAACATATTACGATCTTGCAAGTTTCCTAATTTGTATACTTAAAAAGCTAGGAATGCAGTCCATTAGAAGTTAACACTTGTAAATGCACAGGGGATCATTTATAATCAGATTAGAGAGTAGCCAAAGGGTATTTGCTGTAATTTATGGTTACACTGGAAACGAAATCAATGGTTAGGTTAAGTATTCAGGCTATCCCCTATGGCGCGCAGTAGGAGATAGCTGTTTTATTTTTTAAGTATCCATACCCTCTGTGGACAAGTTCATGGAGGGTAGACTTTTGAGTATTCGACTTATGAGCATTTTAATTTTAGGAAGGGAAGTGTAAAAATGTATCATACGATTCTCTTTGATTTGGACGGGACTTTAACAGATCCAGGAATTGGCATTACAAATTCAGTTGCATATGCTTTGGAAAAATACGGAATTGTTGTAGAAGATCGTTCACAGCTGTATCGTTTCATTGGCCCGCCGCTGAGGGATTCCTTTATAGAGTATTATGGATTTTCGAAAGAACAGGCAAAAGAAGCAGTTGCATATTACCGTGCGTATTATGAAGTAAAAGGGATTTACGAGAATTCGCTATACGATGGGGTAATAGAGCTTTTGCAAAAACTCAAAGACTGCGGCAAAAGGCTTTTGGTTGCGACGTCAAAACCAGAAGAGTTTACAGTACGTATTTTAAAGCATTTTCAAATTTACGATTTCTTTTCCTTTATTGCCGCTGCAACAATGAATGGGACAAGGGAGCAGAAAGCAGATATTATTGCATATGCTTTGGAACAAGGGAATATTACCGATAAGTCGGCAACGCTCATGGTTGGAGATCGTAAATATGATATACAAGGCGCAAAACAAAATGGATTGGATGCATTAGGCGTATTATTCGGCTATGGCAGCCGGAAAGAACTGGAAACAGCAGGCGCTGACATACTTGTAGAACAGGTAGCAGATATTTATACTGCTTGTGTGCACAAATCGGAGGGATAAATGAAAATAACCGAATTATATCAAAAAAAGAAAAATGTGTTGTCCTTTGAAATTTTTCCACCGAAAAAGGACAGCGAATTAAAAAATATTGATAAGACATTAGAAATTTTATGTGAATTAAAACCAGATTATATTAGTGTTACATTTGGTGCTGGAGGCAGCACAAACCATAATAAAACAATTCAAATTGCAAAAAAGCTAAAAGAAGAATACCATGTAGAGCCAGTGGTACATCTGACATGCTTATGTTATGACAAAGCAGAAATTGACGAGTTTTCCAAAGAGCTTACGGAAGAAGGCATTCAAAATATTTTAGCGCTGCGGGGAGATTATAATCCAAATGTACCGCAAAAAAATGATTTTGCGCATGCTTCGGATTTAATTACTTATCTTAAGCAAAAGGGAGATTTTTGCATTGCAGGCGCCTGTTATCCAGAATGCCATCCGCAGTCCAAAAACCGGGTAGAAGAAATCCGCAATCTGAAAAAAAAGACAGATGCAGGCGCTCAGGTTTTACTCTCCCAGCTGTTTTTTGACAATCACTTTTTTTACCGTTTTGTAGAGGACTGCCGCATCGCTGGCATTGATATGCCAATTACACCGGGCATTATGCCAGTTATTAATGCTTCGCAAATCAAACGCATGGTTACGCTGTGCGGTGCATCGCTGCCAGAGCGCTTTGAAAAAATCATACACAGATTTGAAACAAACAAAGAAGCACTATTTGATGCAGGTATGTCATATGCTTTAAGCCAAATTATTGACCTTTTAGCAAACGATGTCGATGGCCTGCACTTATATACTATGAATAATCCAGCTGTTGCCAGAAGGATTTGTGAGGGTATTAAAAACATTATATAAAATATCAAAAAATAAAATATCAAAAAATAAAATATATGAAATATAATTGAATGATTATAACAGGCTGAAAACAGCCGCATTGCAGGGATAAATATGGATGATAGAATGCAAAAAAGGCCAGAACAGAGGATTTTTCATATTGATGTAAATTCCGCATATTTAAGCTGGAGCGCTATTCGTATGCTTTCAGAACCAGGTGCTGTTGATTTGCGGGAAATACCAGCTATTGTAGGTGGAAATCAGCAGACACGCCATGGAATCGTACTAGCAAAATCGATTCTGGCAAAATCATACGGGATTGTAACAGGCGAGCCTGTTGCAGCAGCTTTGCGCAAATGCAAAACATTGACCATAGTGTCGCCGGATCACGATTACTATCGTAAAATGAGTCAGCAATTAATGGAATATTTAGCAGACTTTTGCCCTGAGATTGAACAGGTTAGCGTAGATGAGTGCTTTATGGATGTAACGTCTGTATGGAAACGGTATCAGTCTTTGGAGGAGGCTGCGTTACGCATAAAAGACGGCGTGCATGCAGCTTTTGGATTTACGGTTAATATTGGTATTTCAGATAAAAAAGTATTGGCAAAAATGGCGTCTGATTTTGAGAAGCCAAACCGTATCCATACACTGTATTCTTGGGAAGTTGAACAAAAGCTTTGGCCGCTGCCTTTGGAACAGTTATATATGTGCGGAAAAAGCAGTGCCTGCCAGATGCATAAACTTGGCATTGAGACAATCGGTGATTTAGCAAGGACGGATCTAAAAATCATTTCTGTGAATTTTAAAAGCCATGGAAAACGATTGTGGGAATATGCAAATGGAATCGATGATACCTGCGTCCATACCCAGCCATCCAAGGCGAAAGGGATAGGGAACTCTACGACGCTGCCAAAAGATGTCCTAACTTGTGAGGATGCTTATCGTGTCCTTCATAGGCTGGCAGCAAAAGTCAGCAGCCGTCTGCGAGCTGGCCACTTTCTGGCAGGTGTTGTCTGTATTGAGATTAAGTATGCTACGTTTCAGTCTGTCTCCCACCAGCAGGCGTTCCAGACACCGTCAGCAGATGAGGATGCAGTTTTCCAGCTGGCGTGTCAGTTGTTTGATGAATTATGGAACAAACAAGCAATCCGTCTGCTTGGCATCCGTACATCAAAGCTGACAGATGAAACGCAGCCAGTGCAGATGACAATTTTTGATTTAGAACGCGACTGCAAGGAAAGAAAAAAGCAGCAGCAGCTTGAACAAGCAGTAGACGCGATCTGCAAAAAATATGGGCAGGATGCTGTTAAGCGCGGAATCTGATAGGAGCATAAACCAATCCTTATTATGGATCGATTTTTTGAATCGGGATTTTATTTCCAATCCCGGATGAATAGTGCATCTTCTGATCTGAGGTAATGAAAACAGCTTCTGTATCCTCCAAAGACTCAATGAATGCCATTCCTTTTTCTAATCCAAGTGCAAAACAGGTAGTGCTCAGTGCGTCCCCATCGACAGAATGTTTGCATATGACAGATACGCTGCTTAATTCATTGTCATAAGGATATCCGGTTTTTGGGTCCAGGATGTGATGATAGAGGATACCATCTTGTTTAAAATAGCGCTCATAAGTTCCGGAAGTTACGACTGTTTGGTCTTTAATTTTCACAGAAGCAATAGCAGTACCTGTTTGGTCAAACGGTTTTTGCAGCCCAATCGTATAGGCATCGCCATTTTGCTTTTCTCCAATTGTAAGCACATTTCCGCCAAGATTAATCATGCCGCTTGTAATATTTTTTGAAATTAAATATTCTTTCATTTTGTCTGCAATATACCCTTTTGCAATGCCACCTAAATCAATTTCTATATCTGGATTTAATAAAGTTACTTCGTTTCCACGTATTTGTACGTTTTCATATCCAATTGTTTTGACAGCATTGGCAATTTTATCAGCATCAGGCAGAGTGGGCGTATCTGTCTGAAAATCCCATAATTTCGTCAGCTTTCCAATCGTGAGGTCAAATTTTCCGTCGCTGCGTGCACTATAGGCAATCCCTTTTTCTATCAGTTCTCTTGTTTCATCATGAACCTGCACGGGCTTTCCGCCAGCCTGGTTAATGCTGCTAATATCACTGTCTGGACGTTTTGCGCTAAAATACTGCTCATACGTATTTGCTAACTGAAAGCAGTGCTCCAATTCATCGGTCTTTGTACTGTCATAAAGTGTTACAGTGATAATGGTATCAAAATAGAATCCGGATTTTTGGATTGGCTGAGAGCTTTTGCACCCAGATACCAACATCATACAAAAACAAAAACCAAGTAAAGGCAGGGGAACGCGGATATATTTGAACCAATAGGATGTTTTATTTCTTATTTTATTATTTCTTATTTTATAATTTAATATTTTGCTTTTTGCTATGTTTTGTAATTTCATGTGACCATACTCCAGGATTAAAAAATTTACTAGGAAAGTTCGTTCTACAGTAACTGAATGCAGTCCATAGGAAGTTTGCCTGCGGCAAAGGACTGCATTCACGCATGGCTGAATATACACGTTCTTACGGGTTTTGCAGTCAATGCAAAACCCTGGAGTGAACATTAACTCTATTTTGTTACTGTTCACTTCGTTCACAGTAACTGAATGCAGTCCATTAGAAGTTTGCCTGCGGCAAAGGACTGCATTCACGCATGGCTGAATATACACGTTCTTACGGGTTTTGCAGTCAATGCAAAACCCTGGAGTGAACATTAACTCTATTTTAGCAGATATGAAAAAAAAGGGAAAGGGATTGTTGGCATTTTTTAGCCAGTATGCTAAAATAAAGTTACTGGTCACACAGGACTTTGCATTCACTGCAAAGTCCGTAAGAAAATGATTCAGGAGTGCTAAAATTCTATTGCCGAAGGCAATTTTAGATGAATTTTTGCATGTTACTGAGAACGGAGTGAACAGTAACAAAATAAGAGGAAATCTAAAAAGAACAGAAAATAACGAAAAGAACAGTATATTAATATGAAGAAAATACTAATTATAGAAGATGATACACATATTAACCAGATGATGAACGAAACGCTGGCGCGGGTTGGCTATGAATGTACCAGTGCATATTCTGGTACAGAAGGGCTGCTGCACTTTGGCCAGGAAAGCTATGATCTTATCATTTTAGATCTGATGCTGCCAGGAATGGCAGGGGAAGATGTCTTAAAGCAGATTCGTACAACATGTAATGTACCGGTTATCATACTGTCTGCTAAGGATGAGTTGGATACAAAAGTAGATTTATTGACACTTGGCGCAAATGATTATATGACAAAGCCTTTTGCCTTAGAAGAATTACAGGCGCGTGTACTTGTACAACTGCGAAATACGGCGTTTCAAGGCTACGCAGCCAGAATACAGCACCGCAGCCTGTGCTATGATCCAGCAAAAAAGCAGATGACAGTATGTGGGAAAGAGCTGTCATTGACAGCGCAGGAGTTAAAGATTATGGAGTTATTGCTCCGTCATCCGGGAAAAGTTTTTTCTAAAAATGAAATCTATCAATATGCATGGGAAACATCCTACTTGGGTGAGGATAAGACCATTCATGTCCATATCAGCAACATCCGGCAAAAGTTAAAGCGGCTGACAGAGGAAGAATATATTGAGACAGTCTGGGGATTGGGATTTAAGCTGCTGTGAACAGTAATCCGAAAGATTTTTGCTGATAAGAATTCTTTATGGGCTATTGACAGGTTTGAGTTAGTATGATAATCTTACGACTAAGAGCGACAGCGTATTATACTTGATATAATACGCTGTCGTTTTTTGTTTTCATTTTTTTAAGGAGGTAAATAGCATGGGCAAATATTTAAGGAGTTTTAAAAATATTTCTGTTCAACTCTTTTGGGAGTTCATAGGGAGCATTTTTATTGCAGCTGGAATTTATGATTTCAAAAGTGCCTCACCCCAAACCATTACATCATCTATAAATAATTGTCCTATAGAAATGCCTCCACGTAAAAGCCACCCCACACTATCGCTGGCAGAAAGTTCTTGGAAGTGTCCAGCACACATTAGAAGGCTTCGAATCTCTTGAGTTCGTTGGGGTATCTGATTTGACAATTTTTTAGCTATTATAATATTATCCGAAAAGATTTTGAATTGTATGTCCTGATTTTCCTCAATTTGAACATCTCGTGTTAATTTTACCGAAAGTGTATAAAGATTATGTAGTTTGTTCATTGACAATTGGCTATCCTTTGATTTAATCTTATTTGTTACACCCAAAAGGTCAATGTACGCAACAATATATTCATCTGTTTTTCTGTCATAAGTATCTTTATTTTGATTTACTAACATAATAACTTTTCCATCGTCCCCTATCAATAGAAATGTGTTGTTTCTAAAACTTTTCCTAGATTCACTGGAACTGTGGTAATGTGTATCAAGAGAGGTTCAGTTTGTGCCTTTCTTGATCTTTAAATTATATTTTTCACATTCTGCCTCTAATTTGGGAAAATTCAGGCAGCGATTCCTGCCTGCAAATGGCTCATTGGATAGGTATTTCTTATACAGGACATTGGCTTTATTGCAGATTACCTCATTATTCGTCTGACACCATTCCAGTTCCAAAGTACATAACTTCTTATAATATCTGATATTTTCCCTATCTCTCTTAAAAATGGTGGTATCAACAAGCTGTAATTGATCTTCTTCAATAGGTATCATCAGATTAAAATTTAGAACGCCTAATAATTTTCCATTTACTTCAATTTTGGAAAAGTCCATAGAATTTTTCATGTTCTTATGTTTTTCCTTTGGCGATGAAAGTGGTATGCAATATTTGTGAACGCCACAAATAACAACAATCCCGATGAAAACCCTGTTATCTTTTCCTGCCTGTGGCGAAACAGAAAGCACTTTATCATCTATATTATGTAGATTACGGATATATTTCATATCCACCTTGTATAATTTAAAATCTGTCTGCATATATCTCCTCGTTAAAAATGGCTATGCGTTTCCACATAGCCATTTGTGTAGTAACTCCATTAGAGTTGCTAACGCTTTTAGCAGTCCACTTTGCGGTAGGACTCACCACTAATAGTATAATACCATATTTCTGAAAACAGTCAATCATTTTTCAAAATTTAAAATAAATGCCTAGAAAATAATTTTTTGGCATTACGCAATATTGTTGGCGTGATGTTGTGGTATAATTTGGATAGTGGAGGTGAAAGAATGCTTCGGACATACTATATTTTCACCTATGGATTTACTGCCATAGAGGAAAATATCATAGGGAAAATGCTGCCTGATAAGAAAAGCGTTTTGGTATCAACAGACTGCTTTACAGATTTGGTAGCTTGTAACTCATATGCAATTTTAATTCATGCTGCTTCTGTAGCAAAATCCGCTGTTGCCCCGGCATTACAACAGTTCAGTTATCCGAAGAACTGGAGATTTCGCAGCGTTCCGTTCAACGCTATATTGCAACATTAACGGCGGCGGGGGAATGGATTGAATATGACAAAATATTAAGGGGATGGAAATTGACAGATGGAAAATCCGTTCTTTGGGGTGATTGGTAATATCATAATAGATTATCGAGGAGGTGTTTAACATGGGATATGAAGCAGAATTATTATCTCAAATCAATATAAACTGTAAGGAATTTCCGCCCTATGCGCCACTATCTGACTACAATGTGTTTCATATATTGGGAATCAGTGCAAAGGAAGTTATTATGTGCCGTTTTTTAGCAGATTTATTAAATCCTGAAGGACAGCATGGGTGCGGAATATCGTTTTTGAAATCTTTTATGCATGATGTATTAAATGAATACTCCATGAGCGATATACTGCTTGCACGTACAGAGGTTGCAGCAGAATATGTGATAGATAATGAACGGCGCATTGACATCGTGATTCAAAATCCACACTTTTTTATCCCTATCGAAGTCAAAATTTATGCCGGAGAACAGGAAGGGCAATGCTACGACTATTATCAATATGCGAAAAATTCTCGGCTTGTCTATCTGACAAGGTTTGGGAATGTCCCCTCCGAATACAGCCGGAAAAAGAAATCAGGAACGGGCATTCTGCCCATTGACCGTATACAGTATATTTCATGGACGGAAGATATATGCGGATGGCTTAATAAATTGACAGCACAGTTAGCCGAGCCGGTAAAATCAACTGTTATGCAATATATTGATGCAATTCATGTTATGGCAGACGAAAGGGGCAGGAAAATGATGGAAAAAAATTTGGAAATATTATATGAGTC
>CANDJR010000128.1 GCA_947385105.1 uncultured Eubacterium sp. | reverse complement strand
CCCACTTCAGGTCACACTCTTTCCCTACACGACGCTCTTCCGATCTGGCTGTTGGGCAGATGGTCAATGAGACGAGGGCTGCAATAGAACAAATGCTGGAAGATACGAAGCAGAAACTAGAAGCAGCGGAACTGAACTTCAAGTTGAAGCAGGAAGTCATAGATGTTACCCTGCCTGCAACGAAAAACCGTATTGGTCATCGGCATCCAAATACCATTGCTTTAGAAGAAGTAGAGCGTATCTTTATCGGTATGGGGTATGAAGTAGTAGAAGGGCCAGAAGTAGAATATGATTACTATAACTTTGAAGCGCTCAATATACCAGCAAACCATCCGGCAAAAGACGAACAGGATACGTTTTACATTAACCGCAATATTTTACTCCGTACCCAGACCTCTCCAGTCCAGGTACGCACGATGGAGACAAAAGAGCTGCCAATCCGTATGATTGCGCCAGGACGCGTGTTCCGTTCAGATGAAGTCGATGCTACGCATTCTCCGTCATTTCATCAGATCGAGGGCATGGTAATTGACAAAAATATTACGTTTTCAGATTTAAAAGGAACATTGGCGGAGTTTGCAAAAGAGTTGTTTGGCGAAGATACAAAAGTAAAATTCCGTCCGCATCATTTTCCATTTACAGAGCCAAGTGCTGAAGTGGATGTGACTTGTTTTAAATGCGGCGGCAAGGGATGCCGGTTTTGCAAAGGCAGCGGCTGGATTGAGATTTTAGGCTGTGGCATGATTCACCCAAAGGTATTAAAAATGAGCGGTATAGATCCGGAAGTTTATTCAGGATTTGCATTTGGGGTCGGCTTGGAGCGCATAGCGCTGTTAAAATACGAAATTGATGATATGCGTCTTTTGTATGAAAATGACGACAGGTTTTTAGCTCAATTTTAAACTTTAAGCAGGCAGCTGATACACAAAAACCCATGTAAAATAGCAATTGTGGAGGAAATAGCATGAATACTTCATTAAAATGGATTCAAGATATGGTTGTGGGGCTTAACGTTACCCCACAGGAATATATGGATGCAATGACACTGACTGGCACAAAGGTAGAGGGCTATGAAGCGTTTGACAAAGATTTAGATCGGATTGTCATAGGGCAGATACAAAAAATCGAAAAGCATCCAGATGCAGACAAGCTGGTTGTATGCCAGGTAGCGATTGGCCAGGATGAGACAGTGCAGATTGTTACGGGTGCACCAAATGTAAAAGAGGGTCAGAAAGTCCCGGTTGTATTAGACGGCGGGCGCGTAGCAGGCGGCCACGACGGTACAAAGACAGCAGGCGGGATACACATCAAAAAAGGAAAACTGCGCGGTGTACTGTCAAACGGCATGATGTGTTCGATTGAAGAACTGGGTGCCAGCAGGGATTTGTATCCAGAAGCACCAGAAGAAGGGATTTATATCTTTAACGACGATGCTGTAGTTGGCGCAGATGCGATAGAAGCGCTTGGCCTGCATGATGTATCTGTGGAGTACGAAGTTACTTCAAACCGGGTCGACTGCTTTAGTATCATAGGTATTGCAAGAGAAGCTGCAGCGACTTTCCGTAAACCGTTCCAGCCGCCAGTTGTCACGCCGACTGGAAATCAGGAAGATGTCCATGATTACATTAAAGTACAAATCAAAGACAATGATTTATGTCCGCGGTATACAGCGCGCGTGGTAAAAAATATTAAAATTGCACCGTCTCCGCAATGGATGCAGCGCAGGCTGGCTGCACAGGGAATCCGGCCGATTAACAATATCGTAGATATTACAAACTACGTAATGGAAGAATTTGGACAGCCAATGCATGCATATGATTTAGATACGATTGCAGGGCGCCAGATTATTGTGCGCAGAGCGAAAAAAGACGAGACATTTGTTACATTAGATGGACAGGCACGTACATTAGACGATTCTGTACTGATGATCTGTGATGAAGAAAAGCCAATTGGCATTGCTGGGATTATGGGTGGAGAAAATTCCATGATTACAGACAGTGTGACAACTATGCTTTTTGAAGCAGCATGTTTTGATGGGACAAACATTCGCTTGTCAGGAAAGAAAATAGGCATGCGTACAGATGCATCTGCTAAATTTGAAAAGGGACTGGATCCAAACCAGGCGATACAGGCAATGAACCGTGCATGCCAGCTCATAGAGGAACTAGGCGCAGGTGAGGTCGTTGGCGGTACAGTAGATGTCTATCCAAAAGTAAAAGAGGGATTAAGAATTCCTTTTGAGCCTGAAAAATATAATCGTTTACTTGGAACAGATATTCCGGCAGAAGAAATGCTGGCATATTTCGAAAAAATAGAATTAGGATATGATAAAGAAGCAAATGAAATCGAAATTCCTTCCTGGCGTCAGGACTTGGAATGTTCGGCAGATTTGGCGGAAGAAGTTGCCAGATTTTACGGATATGATAAAATTGCGACGACATTGCCATCCGGTGAGGCGACGACAGGAAAGATGACCTATAAGCTGAGAATCGAAGCACTTGCGAGAGATGTAGCAGAATACTGCGGCTTTAGCCAAGGCATGGTATATTCGTTTGAGAGTCCAAAAGTGTTTGACAAATTATTGATTCCTGAAGATGACAAACTACGTGAGGCAGTTGTCATTTCAAATCCTTTAGGAGAAGATTTCAGTATTATGCGTACTATCTCTTTGCATGGCATGCTGACGTCTCTGGCAACGAATTTTAACCGACGCAATAAAGATGTGCGCTTGTATGAGCTTGGAAATATTTATTTGCCAAAGCAGCTGCCAGTAACTGAATTGCCGGAAGAACGCATGCAGTTTACGCTTGGTATGTATGGGGAAGGTGATTTCTTTTCTATGAAAGGCGTAATCGAAGAATTTCTTTATCAGGCAGGTATGCGTGATAGGATAGAATATGATCCGAATGCACAAAAGCCGTTTTTACATCCAGGCAGACAGGCAAATATCATATATAAAGGAACATTGCTTGGTTATTTTGGCGAGGTTCATCCTACGGTTTGTGCTAATTATTCGATCAAAGAGCGTGTATATGTCGCTGTGCTGGATTTGCCGGAAGTACTGCCACATACATCCTTTGAACGTAAATATAGCGGGATTGCAAAATTCCCAGCTGTGACAAGGGATATCAGTATGGTATGCCCAAAGCAGATTTTGGCAGGGGATGTAGAAAAGATCATTGGAACAGAAGGCGGATCTTATCTGGAAAGCTATCGGCTATTTGACCTTTATGAAGGAAATCAAATTAAAGTTGGATTTAAATCCATGGCGTATACGATTACCTTCCGTGCCAAAGACAGGACATTAGATGATGAAACAGTAAATAGCGCTATGAATAGTATTCTAAAAGCATTAGAAGAAAAAGGAATTGAGCTAAGAAAATAAAAGAAGAAATTAAAAAAGAAATTAAATCAAATATAGATTGAATCAATTATAGAATAAATCTAATACAGATTAAATATAGATTCAATCTAATAGAAATTAAATCAAAAAACAGTATCCGGTTCGAACAAGCGGATCGATAATTCTAAAAGGATCTATGAGAGGGATTCGTATATGAATGTAAAAGATTTTTATTATGAACTTCCGCCAGAATTGATAGCGCAAGATCCGCTGGCGGACCGTTCAGGCTCCAGGCTTATGGTATTAGGGCGGGAAAATGGCAGTATACAGCACCGTGTATTCCGCGATATTGTACAATATCTGAAGCCAGGGGACTGCCTGGTCATTAATAATACAAAAGTCATTCCCGCACGGCTGTTTGGCATAAAAGAGGGTACACAGGCAAAAATTGAAGTCCTGCTGTTAAAGCGGATAAAAGAAAATGTCTGGGAAACGCTCGTAAAGCCAGGGAAAAAGGCAAAAATTGGTACGCGTATACAGTTTGGCGATGGGATTTTAACTGGAGAAGTAGTTGACATTGCACAAGAAGGAAACCGTCATATTCAATTTACCTATGACGGTATCTTTGAAGAAGTGTTAGACAAGCTGGGAGAAATGCCGTTGCCGCCTTATATTACCCATCAGCTGGAAGACCAAAAACGATATCAGACAGTCTATGCCAAATATGATGGTTCAGCGGCTGCGCCGACAGCAGGGTTACATTTTACGCCAGAGCTTTTGTCACAGCTTTTGGACATGGGTGTAGAGATTGCAGAAATAACGCTGCATGTCGGTCTTGGGACGTTTCGTCCTGTGAAAACAGAAAATGTGCTTGACCATCACATGCATGAGGAATATTTCAGTATTACTGCAAGTGAGGCAGAAAAGATTAACCGTGCCAAAGACCGCGGACACCGTATTATCGCAGTGGGAACGACGAGTACAAGGACATTAGAGACGGTAGCAGACGCGTCTGGACATGTGAAGGAAACAGACGGATGGACGCAGATCTTTATCTATCCGGGCTACCAATTTAAATGCATTGACGGATTAATTACGAATTTTCATCTGCCGGAGTCGACACTGCTTATGCTAGTCAGTGCTTTGGCAGGCAGGGAACCGATCCTGTATGCGTATCAGACAGCAGTATCCTCCAAATACCGATTTTTCAGTTTTGGGGATGCGATGCTTATTTTATAATCTGGACAGCTTATGTTCCTAATATATTGTCAGGAACATAAGCTGTCCAGCAAAAAAAATACTTTCTAGCAGGTTACACAACTCTTAAAGAATTTATATCACGATAAAATGCAGGGTAAGAAATACATGCACAATCAGCATCTAAAATCTCAGTTCCTCCTTCTGCACATAGTGCGGCTACGGCAAATGACATAGCGATGCGGTGGTCTTGGTGAGTATGAATCTGTGCAGCGTGCAGCGGCTTGCCGCCGTGGATGATCATGCCGTCATCGGTTGCAACAGCGTCTGCGCCCATGGCGGTTAAGTTGTTTACAATAGTATCAATCCGGTTCGACTCTTTTACTTTTAGCTCTGCAGCATCCTTGATGATTGTCGTGCCATTGGCATAAGCAGCCATGACAGCAATGACAGGGAGTTCATCAATGAGGGCAGGGATCAGGCTGCCGCCTATTTCTGTACCATCTAAACTGCTGGATTTCACCAGCAAATCACAGACAGGTTCACCAGATATCACACGCGTATTGCATGGTGTAATATTGGCATGCATCGCTTTTGCAGCGCGCAACATACCGTCACGTGTAGGATTGATGCCTACATTTTGGATCAAGAGTTCCGAATTTGGCACTAACAGACCTGCTGCAATAAAGTAAGCAGCAGAGGAAATATCTCCAGGGACATCTATTTTTTGCCCAGTTAAATGCGGACGAGGCTGGATAGAGGCAGTTACATTGCTGCTTTTGATATTTGCGCCAAAAGCAGCGAGCATTAATTCAGTGTGGTTTCTGGATAATACAGGTTCTGTGATGCTTGTTTCTCCATCTGCATACATACCTGCTAATAAGAGGCATGATTTGACCTGGGCAGAAGCAACCGGGGAATGGTAATGGATGCCTTTGAGCTTGCTGCTGTTTATGCAAAGCGGCGCACAGTCATTTTCATGCAGACTTTTGATATCTGCACCCATTTCACGCAGCGGGGCGATAATACGTCCCATTGGGCGTTTTTGAATTGATGCATCTCCTGTAAGAGTCGTTGCAAATGGCTGCCCTGCAAGAATACCGGAAATAAGCCTTGCAGTCGTACCGCTGTTGCCTACATCTAGTGAACAACCAGGCGGACGCAATCCGTACAGGCCTTTTCCATGGATCCGAATACATTCCGGCGTATTTTCAATGGCAATGCCAAGCTTTTGAAAACAGGCAATGGTAGACAGG
The DNA here is from genome assembly GCA_947385105.1 of uncultured Eubacterium sp. Taxonomy (GTDB): domain Bacteria; phylum Bacillota; class Clostridia; order Lachnospirales; family Lachnospiraceae; genus Eubacterium_J. The sequence goes on along the minus strand of CANDJR010000128.1, from coordinate 3,632 downwards.
CAGTCAGCCCCTTGCAGAAAATGAGTGACTTCTGTACAGCCTTCTGCTAATGCGCCAAACATAATGCTGCGGTGGGAGATGGATTTATCTCCAGGAATCAGGATACTCCCTTTTAGAGAAGAAGCAGGTTGTATAAACATATAGATTCTCCTTTTTATTTACTGAAATGAAAAGCTAATAGTTGTTTTCGCCAGACCACCTTGCACTATCGCTGATAAACCGTATAGTGGTTTTTGCGCAGTAAGGCAACGGCAGCGTCCCGTGCGTTTGCATCATATAACTCCATGTGCAAAACACCGTCTTCGTATTCTCTGTTATGTAAGATGCCGATATTTTTTATACTGATGCCATTGCTTGCCAGCAATGTAGCAAGTGTTGCAATCCCGCCGACTTCGTTTATAATATCACAATATAACTCATAAGCCTGCGGTATTGTGCCAGCTTGCCGTACAGTGAGCGAATCGCGGTATTCTTTTGCGTCAGAAAAGTAAGCGTACATCTTATCTTTGTCTTCGGATGCAATAGCAGCCTTTACTTTTTGCAGCTGTCCGCTGTATAAATCAAGTAACTGCAGCAGGTTTTCTTTATTAGACAGGCAGATATCCTGCCACATAACAGGGGAGGACGCTGCAATACGTGTCATATCCCGAAAACCGCCAGCAGCAATTGTCTTCATCGTCTGTTTTGGATCATCGATTTCTTTGACCAGATTTACCAGGCTGTAAGCAAGCATATGCGGGAGATGGCTAATCGAAGCTGTTGCAAAATCATGCGCATGATCATCTAAAATAAGCGGAATCGCATCAAGCAGCAGCACAAGCTTGCGGTATCGCTCGATATTTTCTGGGCTTGTCTTTGCAGTTGGGGTAATTACATAATAGGCATTTTCTAATAAATAGGCAGTTGCATTTGCAAATCCTGTTTTTTCTGAGCCTGCCATTGGGTGGCCGCCGATAAAATGATCTTCCAGATTTAATTTTGCAACAGCACGGTGAATATCTCCTTTGACGCTGCCGACATCTGTAAGAATTGTATTTGAGGAAAGAAGCGGCTTTAGTTGCTTTAAATAACTAAGATTTTGCTGCACTGGAGTGCATAAAAAAATAAAGTCCATTTGCGCAAGCGTCTCTAATGGCAGCAGGCAGTCATTTTCTATGATGCCTTCTTGAAAGGCCTGCGTAATCGTCGATAAATGGCCGGATGTCGCATATAATTTTATTTGCGGTGCGACACGCTTTAATGTCTTTGCAATCGAACCGCCAATTAGCCCAAGGCCAATAAAACCAATCGTTGTAATTTTCATTCTTTTACTCCTTGCTTTTTACAGAGCGTTTTCTGCCAGATTTTCTCTTAAATTATTTTAATGATTCCCCTTTCTAAAGTCAATAAAAAGGTTACTATGCCAAAGGCAAAGATCGAAGGATTCTGTACACATAAGACTTTGCATTTACTGCAAAGTCCGTAAGAAAATGATTCAAGAGTGCAAAAATTCCATTGGCAAAGGCAATTATAGATGAATTTTTGCATGTTACTGTACACATAAGACTTTGCATTTACTGCAAAGTCTTATGTGTACAGTAACATCGAATGTGATATTTTATATAATTTTTGTTGTATTTTCAGACAAGTTTTGTTAAAATTGATGTAGACTGTGTGAGAGGTATATGCACACTGCAAAAAAACAGCAGGAGGTACGGTATAATTATGGATGTTTTCACAACAGACAAGATACGTAATGTAGTTCTTTTAGGGCATGGCGGGGCAGGAAAGACAAGCCTGGTTGAAGCTATGGCGTATTTGTCAGGACAAACAAGCCGTATGGGAAAGATTAGTGACGGCAATACAGTTAGTGATTTTGATAAGGAAGAAATCAAACGTTCTTTTTCTATTCAGACAACCGTAGTCCCAATTATGTGGGATCATATGAAAATTAATATTTTAGATACACCAGGCTATTTTGACTTTGTAGGAGAAGTAGAAGAAGCAGCCAGTGTAGCAGATGCTGCAATTATTGTTGTAAGCGGCAAGGCTGGTATTGAAGTAGGAACAAAAAAGGCATGGGAAATTTGCGAGCGTTATAAGCTGCCGCGTATGTTCTTTGTTACAGATATGGATATTGACAATGCCAGCTATCGGCAAGTTGTGGAAGGCTTACAGGAATTATACGGTAAAAAAATCGCACCGTTCCATTTGCCAATCCGTGAAAATGAAAAATTTGTGGGCTATGTCAATATTGTGGCGCAGACAGCACACCGCTGGAATGACAAAGGCCAGGTAGAGCCAATGGATATGCCGGAATACTCTAAGCCAAACTTAGAGCTTTGCAGAGAAGCATTGTTAGAAGCAGTAGCAGAGACAAGCGAAGAATTTATGGACCGTTATTTTAACGGAGAAGAATTTTCTGAAAATGAGATTCGCCAGGCACTGCGTGTCAATGTTTTAGATGGCAGCATTATCCCGGTTTCTATGGGTTCTTGTATTTTAGCACAAGGTGTTTATACGCTTTTAGATGATATCACAAAATATTTGCCAAGTCCGGATAAGCGTGCGTGTGCAGGAATTAATGCGACGACGAACGAAGTATATCAGGCGGATTATGATTTTGCAAAGCCAAAATCTGCTTATATTTATAAGACGATCCAAGATCCATTTATTGGCAAATACTCTCTCATAAAAGTAAATTCCGGCGTATTAAAGCCAGATGACGTTTTGCTAAATTATCACAGGGATACAGAAGCAAAAATCGGGAAATTATATGTGATGAACGGTGCAAAGGCAGAGGAAGTAAAGGAACTGCATGCAGGAGATCTTGGCGCACTTGCAAAATTAACAGGGGCGCGTACGACAGATTCGCTTTCTACAAAAGCAAATCCAATTTTATACATCCGTACAGCAATTTCTACACCATATACCTGCAAACGATACAAAGTGAAAAATAAAGCGGATGTGGATAAAGCTTCACAAGCATTATCTAAGCTGACACACGAAGATTTGACATTGAAAGTAGTAAATGACAGTGAAAACTCTCAGACATTATTGTATGGAATCGGGGAGCAGCAGCTGGACATCGTAGTAAGCAAGCTGTTAAATAAATACAAAGTGGAAATCGAGCTTGGGAAAGCTAAGGTGGCTTTCCGTGAAACAGTACGTAAAAAAGCAGACGTGGAATATAAATATAAGAAACAGTCCGGCGGGCATGGGCAGTATGGACATGTTAAGATGACCTTTGAGCCATCTGGAAACTTGGAAGAAGCTTACGAATTTTCACAGTCAGTTGTTGGCGGCGCAGTGCCAAATAATTATTTCCCGGCTGTAGAAAAGGGAATCCAAGAAGCAGTAAAAAGCGGCCCTCTGGCAGCTTATCCAGTTGTTGGGGTGAAGGCTAATTTATACGATGGTTCCTACCATCCGGTAGATTCTTCTGAAATGGCATTTAAGGTAGCCTCAGCCCAGGCATTTAAAAAAGGCTTTATGCAGGCATCTCCAGTGCTGTTAGAGCCGATTGCTTCTCTGACAGTAACTGCATCGGATAAATATACAGGCGATATTATGGGCGATTTGAATAAACGCCGCGCACGCGTACTGGGCATGAATCCGATTGACAGATCGGAAGAGCACACGTCTGAACTCCA
>CANDJR010000127.1 GCA_947385105.1 uncultured Eubacterium sp. | reverse complement strand
CGACTAAAGCCCGACCCGTCCGGCAGTCAGCCGGACAGGGAACGGCAAAATTTTACACTTTTTTTACTTCTTTATCTCACACGAGCAAATCCACAAGGCTGTACCAGTCGTCCTCACGGAATGCCGTAAACGGGCCGTCCATCTGCTCCAGGCGGGAAACGAACCTCCCGATCTTCTCCCGCTTTGCCTGCCGTTCCGTGATGGCCCTGCCGACTTCCTCCAGCCGCGCCTTTGCCCCGTTGAACCGCTCCGTCAGCCCGTCATACTTTTTCTGGTACTCCTTCAATGTGATTGTTATCTGCTTCAATCTGCTTTCTGTGTCTGTGACATATGCTGTAACGATTCCTTCCTGCAAGGCTTTTCGCTCTGCGTCCAGTTCTGACACATCATAATTAAGTCGCACTATCAACTTCTGAAATTAACATATCCTTTATCATCTGCAGCATATAATCAGCAAATTTTTGTGTTTCCATATTATCTAAGTTCATTTCATTTCCCAGCATATAACTTTGTAATGCCTTTGAGATTAAAGTATGGTATTGCGCTGAAAGGTTTTGTAATGCCCACTCTCCGCCCTGCTTTTTGGAAAGAATTAAATCGTCTTTAAGGAAAGCTGCAACTCTGCATAAATTCAAGATTATATAAATAGGTTTTTCCAATATATCTTCCTTAGCTCCCTCAACATCATACCAAATGCTATCAATGTACTTTTTTCTTGGCACATCAGCAAATACATCATTTATATCCTCCCCTTGCAATACCACACCATACTTCTTTATGATTTTAAAATGTGCTGCCAAATCCTTATCTGTACCATTCATTTTATAAATATAATCTGTTGGGTTATCAATAAACCATTGCAAATGTGCATTTGAAAAATGTAATTCAAATGGTGTGGGGTACAGAAATTTGCTGCAATATTCTTTCTTGATAATACTCAATTCAATTCCTTTACTTGGAGCTATTTTATTCAATTCTACAACATGGTTCATAAACTGTAATTTCTGAATATCTGTCATGTTATTTTTAATTACAATAATTAAATCAATATCACTTTTATTTGGATTGAAACACCCCATCGCCAATGAACCATGCAAATATATCCCTGTAAGATCCTCCTTAAAAATTATTTTGCTTTTTTCAACAATTTCATCTAATATATTCTGATATAACATAACACCCCTCCCCTAAATTATCTTTATCAAAAACTTTTGTTCCGAATCACTTCCCCATTCTTCACGACCACTTTGGGGAGAAATATATCCATATCCCTCTGGCATAAATCGTCTGATTTCAAGCAGCTATTCCTCTGGAAAGATATATCTGCATTTTCATATTTCACTCTGAACCTTGCCATTGGTAAAGGGTAATTAAGGCATGATTGTCATTCAGTTTTGGAGGAGAATCGACTGTATATTCCATTTCCTGAAGTAGTCCCTTTTCATCTCGTATTCTGTTGCGGGTAATATATCCTGCCTGCTCCAGTTCGTGTATAACCGTTGTAATAGCGTCTAAACCCTCTTTGTTAATATAAGCTAATTCTTGCAGGGTCAATTAGAAATCTTCCCAGTCCATCCCGCACATTGATGTCAGAATACAGACAAGGTTTCGCACAGCCGAAAGAATTGATTTGGAAAAGTATCCTTTCTCATACTAAAATTAAAACAGGACTAAATTCAGCGTCCCCCTTTGCTGTTGGGTTCTTTCTGATTTAGTCCTATGATATCTAGGCCATAGAGCTACTGCCCTGGCGCCGATTTTTAAATATAGCGCATTTTACGCGGGATCAGCTTCATCATGCGGCGGCCGCCTGGAAACATCCGCATTTCAGAAGGCGACAGCGCACGCAAGTATAGCAGCAAGAGAACATAAACAATTAAGCCCAGCGCAACTGCAAGCGGAACTGTCACATATTTTGTTGAAATCACCTGGCTTAATGCAAATTCTGCGATCCAGCAAATAGATGCCATAATCGCTGCGCAGACACCCGGCAGCAAAAATGTCCGGTAAAATTCTGGTGCCCAGTAACCGCTTCGATATAGAGCAATCTGATTTAATGTCATGACTGTAATACCAAATACAATCATTGCTACAACAACAGCATAGATCTTAAGATCTGTAAACTTTAGCAACGCTACCAGCGTAACAATATGCAAAACAAGTGCAACCGCGCTGTTAATCACCGGTGTACGCAAATTGCCAATTCCTTGTAAAATGCTGGCACTAACCAATGCCAAGGAATAGAATATCACTGTAATACCGCCTGCCAAAAGCAGTCCAGAAGCTAACGGCTGCGTATCTTGAAACAAAAATTCCATCAGCGGTTCTGACAAGAGCATCAATGCGAATGAAGCTGGAAGTGCTATGAGCACTGTATAACGGATGGCAAGATCTGTTTTTTCAGCAACTCCATAGTCATCCTCTCTTTCATAAGAAGCCGTAATGCTTGGAATGCAGGCTGTGCCTATTGCTGCAGCTACTGCCACTGGAAGGTTTACAAGTGTCTTAAACTTACCGGAAAACACACCCCACCATAAGGAAATCTGATCAGCAGGCATTTCTGCTGCAGCCATCATATGCTTGAAAATCACCTGTTCAATAACAATATTAATATTAAATAAAGCCGATGCTGCAAGAATTGGTAAGATCGTAAGCAGCATCACTCGAAACAGGCTGCCTGTAGTTACGCGCTTTGTCCGTTCCCTGCGCATTTTTTTCTTAAAATAGCGTAAATAGGCTTTATACAACAAAAGCAGGAATAACAGCGAAACTAACGCACCAACAGTTGTCCCAAGAGATGCGCCTGCAGCCCCGTAAGCTGCACGGTATCCATCTTCGTTTGCTAACACCTTACCGATGCGCAGCCCATGAGAAGATAATAAATATGCAGCCAGCACACTTACAATTGCGTTAATAATCTGTTCTAGTACTTGGGATACTGCGCTTGGGTACATATTTTCCATTCCCTGAAAAAAACCACGGAACACCCCAAGCAGGGCAGTAATAAGCAATGTCGGCGCTAAAATGCGCAGCGCATACAAGCTAAGCGGCGTCTGAAACAGCGTATCCGTAATAAAACGTGCACCAAAAAAAACAATGGCGCAGGTTACGCCGCCTACTGCAAACGCAAATGCAAATGCGCATTTTAATACTTTGTATGCGTTTTTTAATTCCCCTCTTGTCCGGTAACCGGATACTAAACGTGATACAGCCATTGGCAGGCTGTAGGAGGAGATCAGCAGCAGGATATTGTACACATCAAATGCACATCCATAATAATTATTGCCCACATCTCCAATAATAGAAGTTAAGGGTATCCGGTAAATCAGTCCAATCACACGTCCAAGGATGGCCGCCATTGCAAGCGTTCCGCCTTGTAATAAAAATTCCTGGTTTCGATTTCTTCTCGCCATAGATTTCCACTGTCCTATTGCATTTGCGAAGCATCAGCATAAAAATGTAAACGATCCAAGTGATCTTTGTCTACAACACAGACCCATGTCTTTCCTTGGTTCAAAACAATTTCATTTCCATTTTCATCATAATAATGCGTTGGTGAAAAATTATCTGCACGCTTCCACGTAACATCAATCGCCTTTCCATCTGTAATATACTGGCCAGTGCCTTCACCTGTCGTTGCGACTTCTAAGTATCCGTAATCATCTAATGTATGGACACTGGTATGCTGGATCAGAATGTTTTTTACAGCAAGCTGTGTGTTGTCATTCCCATCTACATGCCTGCCTCCATACTGATAACGATAGTATAAGCCATCTTGTGAATTGTATTCAAAATATGGCGTATTTGCCTGATAACCGATTTGTACGGCCCCTGCATCCTGGCAGGAGCTGCCAGAAAGTGAAACAGGTTCTTCCTCTTCTGCAAACTGGTAACTGCCCGTAAAATCCGCTGCATATTCTGTCTGATATTTTTTCAACTCAATCCCTGCTGTCAGCCCTTTTCCTGTTGCATATGCATTATGCGGCGCTTTTAAGGAAGTATCACGATAAATGACTGCCTGATCGACAGCATAATCAAGTCCGTTTAAATCATCAATCTGCCCGCTTTTTAAAAAGCTCTCTGCATAAGACGCCTGCCCATAATGCAAATAAATGGCGTCAAACTCCATGGAATAATAAGCATAATACAAACGGCTGCTTCGGACAGAGCCAAGCTTATCAATGCCTTCATAATCTCCAAAAATTCCCATCAAACGGGTAAGTCCCCCTTCTACCGGCGCTTCATAAATGATATCTGCCTGTCCGATACCATATTGCGGCAGGGCGCTTTGTGTGTTTCCAATCATGCAAGATACTGGGCGTTTCTTTGCCAAAGCCTCATCGATCCATTCTCCCGTCAAAAAGCTTCTTGCCTCGCCTTCGTGTGTATCGATGTCGTCTGTATCTGTTTGTGTATCTGTTTTTGTATCCTCTACAATGGTATCCTCTTTTGGCGGAGCAATTTCAGCTTCTACCTTTGGCGGTTCTTTTGGTTCTTCTTCCTTTTTTCCACAGCCATTGAAAAGCGCGCAGGCACACAGACCAGCGAAAAAGGCAGTTACAATCTTTTTTTTCATTTGTTTTCCCCTATCTTAATATATTTAGTTCTTCCAGTATGGTTCGCTGCAAATCTTCCATTACCGCAGCATCTTTTGTCTGCATATGGTCATAACCGAATAAATGCAAAAGACTGTGCACGAGTAAAAATGCAAATTCCCGCAGCAAACTATGCCCAAAGCTTTCCGCCTGTTTTTCTGCCATATCAACATTTATAATAATATCGCCTAAAACAGCTTCTCCGGTATCTGGGTTAAAATTATCAATGTTATCTTCTAATTGTGAGAAATCACCTGCTTTTTCATACGCTATCATTGGAAAAGAAAGCACGTCCGTTGGACGGTCTATTTGGCGGTATGTTGCATTGACCTCCTTTATGCCTGTATCATTGGTAAGTAGCAGGTTTACTTCTGCCTCATAAGGAAATTCTTCTCTATCTAATACATAGTCTATGACCTTTTGCGCGATATATGCATAGTCAAAGGATAATCGTTCTTTTAGCTTTTCTTGTATCTGATTTTTGCTGTCTGCCAGCTGTTCTTCTAATGGCTGGTCTATTTCAATCTCCACTGTCATAATAGCTCCTCCTCTTTTGCCAAATACTCGCGGATTTTTAAAAACTGGTTCATCGTAAGCCCGCTGCTGTCATAGATGCCGGAAGATGAGTTATCATTTAATGTCTGGTAAATGACCATATCCCTGTTCCATGTACTTGAAAGCGTCGTGCGATCCAGCAATTCGAACTTTGTCACTACAGTATCTGTCATATGTACGATTGCTGACTCGATTGAAGAAATGGGATACTGGATGCCATTGTATTCGCTTAATATCGTAATAATCGTATGTGGAAAACAGTTATTTTGCGCAATTTTAACTCCATTTTCTACAATCGGCTCTCCGCCAAAGGTTCCCAGCCTGTAATAAAAGCCTGCTACAGCAGACAGCTTTACATCTGCTTTTACAGTTGCCGCACAATGTGCTGCAATCCGCGATACCCGGATAGCATGATTATAATCTGCCTGTGAATACTTTTTGATTTCTTTTACTAAATGATAGCTTGGATCCACAATGGTATCTAAGCTGATTTCATCTGACCATATGAGCCTTCTATGCAGTCCGTCATATAAAAAGTGCATACTAAGCATACCAACTGCGCCACTTAAAAAGACACACAACAACAGTTTCCAGGTAGGAACGCCAGATTCCAGATAAGAAAAAAGGATAGGAATTGCCACACTTACCGCAAGCATCATCATTTCTACATACTTACGGTTTTCTTTTTTCTCATACATACTTGTCAGTATTACGCCAAGCAGCGTCATGAGCAAATAGCAGGAAAGAACCTGCGCTGTCATTTGATTTGCTATTGCAAGCTGCGCATTTAAAAAAAGTGCAATCACAAGCGCCTGCTCCCTGTTAAGTCCTGCTGCAAGCAAAAAAGATATCGCAATCACAGGCACTGTATATGCTGGAAGAAATGAGGCTCCCAGCATAACTACCATGCCCGCTGTATAATACAGGCAGATACGCTGGTAGTCTTCTGTCGTATCAGGCTTGTCCCCACGGTGCAGCCTGTCGCTTTCCAAAAATACGATAAATAAAACAGCAAACAGCACATCTAAAAAACCAATGACTAAGATTCCCCCAAAATGCAGCCGATGCAAAAGCCCAAACAGCACTCCGCCTAAAAACGTTATAAATATAAGATACAATAATTTTACGACTCGTTTTGCAACAAAGCGTTCTTCAATTGGCTCTTGCATATTCGTTGTCGTAATGATGTCTGTAAGCTTAATCCTGTTTTCTGTATACTGCTGGCTTTGCATAGGATCAAATTGCGGCGAATCAGCTGCCTGCGCAGTGGTATTGTCTATCATACCTGCTGCTTTTTTGGCTGTTTGTTTCGTATGCTGCTCATTTGCCAATTTCGTCTGTCCTGTTGTCATGCCTGCCATTTTGTCACCTGTTTTCTTCGTTTATTTTTCTCTGCCTGCTTTTGCTCGTAATCCTCATAGGCATTGACAATCTGCTGTACAAGCGGATGACGTACCACATCTTTGCTTGTAAGCTCACAGATACCAATGTCCTCGATGCCGCGGATGACCTTTAAAGCCACGTCCAGTCCTGATTTTGCATCCGGCGGAAGATCTTTTTGCGTCATATCGCCTGTAACAACTACTTTTGATCCAAAGCCAATCCGCGTTAAAAACATTTTCATCTGTGCAGGCGTAGTATTTTGCGCTTCATCTAAAATAATAAATGAATTATCTAACGTACGTCCACGCATATATGCTAAAGGTGCAACTTCAATTAACCCCTTTTCCATATTTTTCATAAAGCTTTCTGCCCCCATAATCTGGTGCAGCGCGTCATATAAGGGGCGCAAATAGGGATCAACCTTACTTTGCAAATCACCAGGCAAAAATCCTAAACTTTCGCCAGCTTCAATTGCCGGGCGGGTTAAAATAATCCGTCCCGCATCTTCCCTTTTAAATGCTGCAATTGCCATCGCCATCGCAAGGTATGTCTTTCCCGTCCCCGCAGGGCCTGTGCCAAATACAATCATCCGGTCCCGGATCAGGTCTACGTATTTTTTTTGCCCCAAGGTCTTTGGCTTAATTGGTTTGCCATTGACTGTATACGCAATACAATCTTCGTCAATTTTAGCAAGTGAAACCTGCTCTTTTTCTTTTGCCAAAGCTAATGCGTAGTCTACATTTTGCTCTGTAATCGTATTGCCTCTTTCTGACAGCTCCAATAGCTGCATAATTACTTGTTTTGCATTTGCAGTCTCCTCTTGGCTGCCTAACAGTTTTACCTGTTCATCCCGGCAGATGACGGTCACGTGCAAATTACGCTCTATTTTTTTTACATAAGAATCAAACTGCCCGAAAATATTTGTCATATGTCCAGCCGGCAGATCCATCGTTATCTCATTCAGACTCATCTGATGCATTCCCTTCATTTTCTGTATCCGGCAGCTGTTCCTTATTCACAGCGTATTGGAACGTATTTTCTGATACTGCAAGATTGCCAGATACGATGTAATTATTTTTTCCTTTCTTTATCATAACACGTTTTTGTAAAATGAGAACACCTTTTTGTGTTAATTTTTTTAAAAATTCGGATAAATTTTTTTGCGCCTGCTCTTTTGCCTCCTGCATCGTATAATTTACACGTACTGTCTCATAATCTTCGTAAGAACGTTTTACGAAATACAGCGGCAGATAAAAAGAATCACACAAGCGCAGCTGGATACGGTCTTCCATTACAGTATACTGGCGGTAAGGCACATTTTTCCAAGGCAGCTGCACATAAGAATCCCCAAAGCTTAACCCATAGCGCTTTTGTATCTGCCCGCTGTAAACACGCTTTTCATACTGAATAGGAAAGCGGTCTTTATAAGCGTACACCGCATTTAACCGGATATCTGCATCTGCTGTACAATATTGATAATCCACAATCGTCTGGCTGTCATCGTAAATAGGAAGTGCGCCAGATACAAGCACATCTCCTTTTTTTACGGTATCTCCCTGCTTTACACACGGCGTACCTTTACGCACATAGATACTTTCAATGGTGCCATCATGCAGTGCAATTAAATCAAATCCCTTTTTTTCCTGATTTTGAAACTCTTTTGGCAGCTTTGCTTTTGGCTGATCCGCTGCAATAGACAGATTTTCCTGGACGTCAATGGTCAAGGTCGTCCCTTCCCGTTTCACAGATGTCCAAATAATGCTTTCAAAACAATCACGTATTTCTTCTTCTAATTTCGTGCAGTCAATATTTGAAACATGCGTGCCATAGGAACTGTTGTTTGCTTCTAAAAACTTTAACATACTATCATTTGTCACACTGTCATTGCCATTAATATTAATTTTCCATACAAAACGCGATAACGCAAACAAGATTCCCATACATAAAAAGATACTGGCAAAAAGTATTTTTCGTTTTCGGTATCGAAAGCAAAGAAACGGTATCCCGTTTTTTTTGCCAATCCGAATATGCGTACCGGTTTTTTGCAGTAATGGCTTTAAACTGCGAAATCCCTGCACGGATATTTTAAAACAGTATACATCCCCTTGTTTGCACAAATCCCAAAGTAAAATATTATGGTTGCTGCATAAATTGAAAAAGCGTTCTGGCGCATATCCCCACAACGATACTTCCACATAACCGCGAAAATATTTGATCAGCGACAAAAGCATCCTACACCTCAGTTTTCATATATAATTTGTTCGATAAAACCTTTGATTTTCATCTCATCATTTGTGTAGTACTCTATCTGCAGCCCTTTGCCGACCACTAAAATACGGCAGTCCTTTGCCTGGATACGGACATGCTCCTCTTTGTATTCTAAAATTCCGCGGTAGTTTTCAATGAGCAGCTCATTTTGGCCGGTAACAGATAAAAGAACACTCCCATATGCCAAGTCAGCGGGCAGCGCAAATGCCCGTATTACACTGTCTTTCAATTCGCTGGTCAGGTTATTTCGTTTTTTCATAGCTGCTCCGGCGGCGTTTGAAATATTGATACTATTTTATGCAGCAGTAAAAGCCAATATGTGTAAAATCAGAAACTTTCCTTTTATGTATACAAAAACATTTCTGGTTTTTATGCAGTCAAATTCGCATACGCCAAATCAGCTTGTATGTGAATTGCACTTATGGCAGGCTGGCCATACTCTGCCAAAATGTGAAAAAATTTATAGCATTATTTTAGGCTGGGCACGAAAATACTCTGCTTGTTATACTACAAATACATTTTAGCTGTTTCTTCCGCCAACTGAAACTTTTCCTGGATTTTATTCAGAATAATACTATCTGAAATTTGTAAATCCTTTAATGCTGATACCATAGCTATTATTCCTTCTTGTCTTCCTTCCTGTCTTCCCACTTGTCTTCCCTTTTCAATCCCTTTTTCTTCCACACCCTTGCTCAAATTGCACATAAGCGACACCTCACTTTCCAATGTCTGAGTCATTCTAATATGAAAATCCTTCTCCAATATCTGACACTTATCCTGTGTAGCCAGTTTCCGTAGACAGCAGCACATTCAACAGTTTTAATCAAAGACCCCGCTGCAAGCAACGGGGTATCAAACTTGCAGCGCTGCAG
>CANDJR010000126.1 GCA_947385105.1 uncultured Eubacterium sp. | reverse complement strand
CCATGATATAATAGATTGCCGTTGAAGGATTTATACATACTGCCTTTTTGATAGATGAAGCGGATGTGGTCATTTAATCGGGTGCTGTTAACAAATGTCATGCAAAGCTCGTCAATGATTTCTTCCTCATCGCTGGATAATTGATATACATCTTTTTGATTGATGGTCGGGAAATCTGTTTCATTTAATTCATAAACAGTTCCATTCAGTTCAATGGTATGGTGTTCCCAATCAATGCGGTGCAAAAGGCGTCTGTCATCCATTTCATATTCCGGATGTCTTGCAATAATCTGGCCTTCCAGTTTAAACATCATAATTGAGATTTCTTTTAGGGCAGCACGCATAGGATCAATGTTTGGATATAATTTTTCCGCAAAAAGCGTAAGTTTTCGTAAGCTGATTCCATAGCTGTTTTCCAGGATTTCTGTATTTCCGTATTTAAGGTTATTGCGTACGACATTTGCTATGCATGCTTTACTGCCTGCAGCTGCACCCATCCATAAAATATCATGGTTGCCCCATTCAATATCCAGAGAATGATACTTCATTAATAAATCGATAATTTGATCAGCGCACGCCCCGCGATCGAAAATATCCCCTACAATATGCAGCCTGTCAACAGCAAGCCGCTTAATGAGCGCAGCGAGCGCAACGATAAATTCATCCGCATTATTTAATTCAATAATCGTTTCTAGTATTTTGCGGTGATAAATGACTTGGTTATCATCTTCATCCTTTTGTACATGCAGCAATTCGTCAATAATGTAAGCAAATTCTTCTGGCATAGCCTTTCGTACTTTGGATCGCGTATATTTCGAAGAAAGAATTTTCGCTATCTCAATGAGTTCACTTAATATTTCCCGGTACCATTCTTTTAAATTAATGATTTCTTTTTTAATGAGTTCCAGCTTTTCCCGTGGATAATAAATGAGGGTACAGATTTGTTCACGTTCGGCATCTGAGAGTTGATCTTCAAAAAGCAAATCCACTTTTTCACGGATAACGCCAGAGCAATTATTTAAAATGTGGTAAAACGCCTCATATTCTCCGTGAAGGTCACTCATAAAATGCTCTGTGCCTTTGGGAAGGTTTAAAATAGCATTTAAGTTAATAATCTCACGACATACTGACTGAATCGTTGGGTATTTTTCTGAAAGTAATGATAGATATTTTTCCTGTTCTAACTCCATAAGGTCCTCCCTGTGCTTTCTTTTCGCGGAATGCAAATTTTATACAGGTTGTGATACAGTCCCAACCCATAGGCATATTTGATATTTCAGTCCGTGTTTCTTTTTGTGGTTTAATTATAACATATTACAGAATAGAAAAAAAGAAGCTGTACAGCAAAAAGAGGCTGGAGAAATCAATCTTCAGCCTCTTTCGCACCGTTTGTTTAAGACATTCCGTTAACTGTTTTATACTTATAGAGCATTTCTGCGTGATTCTGTTCTTGGATCTGGATGTCTGCCAGTAATTTGCGTAAGCTTGGTTCTGAGAACTTAAAAACATTAGAATTGTACTCAGAGGATACCATTTTTTCAGTACCAATACAGTCGGTAGCCAGGAAACAGTCATTTTTCTTATCATCACTGTCAGTCATAGAAGTATAAGCTGCCTTTGGATTGTAGGTTTTGCCGTCATTGTCATTGCAGTTGCAGGTAGGCACTGTACCAGAGAGTACTTTGCCAAGAGTCTGATAATGCTCTTGTTCCTCTTTTTCCAGACGCTGAAATAAGTTTTGCAGTTCACAGTCTTTTGCTTCGCTGCCATATCTTTTATATTTTTCAATACAGCTTTGCTCCTGTGTCTGTAAATCTTTAATGGCAGTTGTTTCTTTTTCCGTTAAAATCATGTCTTGTACCTCTTTCCTCATAATATAATTTCTTGTGAATACAGGAAGTATTATGTGGAAATGGAAAATAGATTATTCACCAGATGAAAAAAATCTTGGCTTCTTTGTACGCTGTGTCAGTCATTCCCTGTCAGATATCATCCAGACAGACAGTTTCTCCCAATATCTCTCGTTTGACAAATACAGTCTGGTCATTTTTTGAACTCAGTGCCCATTTGACGAGGGTAATACACTTATTTTCTATTTCAATACCAGTAATGCCGGCAGGGTGAATGCAGCTGCCAGTATTAAAAAAAGGCGACTCCGTTGTCCCTGCCATAGGCCGGTGTGTATGTCCGGTGATTAAAATCACATCCTGCTTTTGTGCCCATTTGGATAAAGTTTTTTCGGTTTTTTCTTTTCGGGTGTTATTTTTTGCAGCGCTTGTAGGGTCTGGAATACCAAGCAGTTCCAGTGGCCTCCATAAATAACGTACCAGAAAACGGTTTATTTTCCAAAAAGTACTGTTCATGATATTTGCCTGATGCCCATGTGTTAAATAAATATCTTTTTGCTGCATCGCATCTTTTAAAATAATGCCCGGATAGAAGCGGATATCCGGACAAAGTGCCTGATGACAGAAATGTTGATCTGAATAAAAGGTTTTGCAGTATTTTTTCTCAAAGGATGCGTCTTTTTTCACCATGTCGTGATTCCCATAAACAACATAAAGGCGGCGGCTGCGATAGAGGTGAGCGAGCATCTCAAAGCTGTGTGGATGCATTTCTTTGATTTTATCCATGGAACGGTTTTCCCATAGTTCATCCCCGTCCCCCAGCTCTAAATAGGTAAAGCAGCGCTGATCATAATATTTCAGCGCAGCTAAATACAAAAACTCGTTTTTCAAGAAGTTATCATTGTGTTTTCCTGTTCCGCGGTGGCAGTCACTAAACAGGATATATTTTGACCGATACGTTAAAGGAAGTGTAAGCGCATGGTCAAAGGTATCCGCCATACGTGATTCAAAACTCATGACAGCGCACCTTCCTTTTTTTCTTCCATTTTTGCCTGCGGTTCTTTCTGCATATGAGGATACGGCGAAAGACAGACGGCAGGAAGAAATACAAGTATAATAACCGATCCATTGTACAAGTAAATGGCTTTGTGAAAAACACAAATAGTTTGACACACAGCCGGTTTTTCCATTGTGACCATGCCGCACGACACCGATGCTTGCACCGCGGCTGATGACTGTGCGGCTGACAAAAAGCAAATGATACGGTTAAATCACGGGTTAGCAGGTCGCAGTATTGGTACCCAATATGCAGCAGGCTTTCTACAAACTGATAGAGCATCTGATGGCTTGCACATGTGATCGAAATCCAGAGTGTCAGATCTTCTGGTTTACAGCATTTTCCCATACAAAATCCTGTCAGCCACCAGTGACAATGCTTGATTACAAACATTTTTTGCCCTTTGTGACACAATGATAATTGGATCGGCAACATACCTTCTTTTGGAACTGCTTTGAAATGGGCATTTGCAAATTGCTCTGGAGGCAGGATGCCATTGACATAATAAATACCAGCCTCCGCTCCCATATTAATGCCGTATTGTCCTTTCCATAGCTCTATGAGATATGTTTTCTTTTCATAGTAAAAGTAAACAGGCTCACAGTCAAACACCATGCCAAAGCGAGATGCAGTCTGGTCAAAGAGGGAACAGTATCCAAACTGTTTTTGCCAGGCATCGGTCCTGCTTGAAACAAGATCCTGGTTTTCCAAATAACAAAAGCCAAATGGTTCACAAAGCTTATTTAATAAGCATACCTTCTCACAGGTATCCATTTGCTTTACTTTGCATATTATATGCTTTCTGCGGAATAGCTGCAGACAGAGGAATACAATACACACAAAAACAAAAATTCCAAATAACAAGTACATAATAATGCTTTCCTTATGTTTTCAGTTTTTATTATTCTATGAAAGAAACAAGTATTTGCGACAGTATCAGCCATTGAATCAAAGGGCAGATTGCCGTATAATGGCATACAGGAGACATGCGTAAAGGTATATTTGCATGGCATGACATACAGATAGAATGTAGATGTAAGGGGCATTAAAATCAGGAGGAAAGCGATGGAAATAGGATTTATAGGGGCAGGACGTGTTGGCTGCTCATTGGGAAAATATTTATCAGAATCAGGCCAACAGGTCATAGGATATTATGATACAGACAAACAGCTTGCAGAGGAGGCGGCCGCATTTACAAATTCCAAGAGGTTTGACCAAATGGAAAAGCTTGCAGCACAAAGCAGCCTCCTGTTTCTGACAACACCGGATGGTGTGATTCAACGTGTATGGGAACAGCTTTGCCAGCTGCCGTTAGAAGGTAAAATTATTTGCCACTGCAGCGGAGCACTGCCATCTGATGCATTGACAGGAATGCAAAAGAAGAATGCTTACGGATGTTCTTTGCATCCTATGCTGCCGTTTAGCACCCGGTTTTCTTCCTACGAGCAGTTAAAGGGAGCTTTCTTTACGATAGAAGGCGAACAGACAGCAGTAAATGCTATGTCAGAGCTATTTACCATATTGGGAAACACGATCTGCAAGATTTCAGCAGACAGCAAGCCAAAATATCATGCTGCGGCAAGTATTCTGAGCAATCATGTCATTGCAGTGCTGCATACAGGCTATCAGCTGCTGGAACAATGCGGTTTTTCCAAGGAAGAAGCCGTACAGGCGACAAAAGCACTCGTTATGCAAAATATAGAAAATGTATGTCAAAGCGGCTGTGTACAGGCATTGACAGGGCCGATTGAACGTGATGATATCAAAACAGTGGAAAAGCATCTCCATTGCCTGCCAGCCGAAGATCAGGAAATGTACCGCATGCTGGGCCTAAAGCTGGTACAGCTTGCAGAAGAAAAAAATGAAGACAAGGATTATGGGCAGATGCGCAGGCTACTGGCAAAAAGCGGTGAAAATCGATAGAAAAATCTGTGGGGGCTGTCGCATAAAGCGAAACGTATACAATATGCAGCGTAATTTTCGATGCAGATTACGTCATCATTGTATGCTGTTTGCTTCGTGCGACAGCCCCCACAAGTATTATCACTAGTCCGTCAAAGTTTAATAAGTTAAATCATATACATAGCTGATTTTACTGTCTTGATTGCCATTCATAAATAATCCAATGTCCTGTTTGTTATAAAACCATTTTCCGGTATAGGAATTTTTGCCAATGACAATGAAAAAATCGCCCTGTGCAGTTACAGATGTCTCTTCATCTATCTGGATATATTGACTCTTATCACCATTATTACGGAAACAAATATATCCGGTTTCATCTTTATCAGAATGGATTTCGTAAAATACACTGGCAGCTGGCGTATAATTTATCATACTGCTATGGTATGATTCTGCAGATGCATCGGAAAAAGCCACTTCAATGACAGGAGTCAGATCCGGCAGGTTATAAGCGGTTGGATCTGTAGAAAAGCGGACCACCTGGTTATCTTTAATCAAACCTTTTTTCAAAAAGCTTTCATAATAAACCTGCTTTTCTTCTTCTGACATTGTGAAATTGAAAATAACATCGCCAAACATAGCTGTCATATCTTCTGTTGCATATTCTTCACAGTCTTCCTCAGAATAACCCAATAATGAATAATTGTGGCTGAGCGCGTAGAAAATACGCTCTTGGTAATCCATCATGCTGTTAACAGCCGCAATGACAGCAGTTTCGCCTTCAACATTATTGGATGATTTGTTAGCAAGCCCAGCAGCAAGCAGTTTTTCTTTTAGGACAGTAATAGAAGAAGGCTCAACAAAACTATTATTTTGGATATCTCCGCCCTCTACTAATTGGTCATACGTCTCTGTAATCTCATTCTCAGTCATCGTACTGATCGACTGTTCGGATAAATCGAGGACATAGGCTTTGAGTTCTTCCTCGGAATCCTTCTTTGCTTCATCCTCAGTCTCGCCAACAATATTAAAATAATATGTATACAGCTGTGCTTTTAAATCAGCCTGATTTTTTGCGTATGCAGTTACCATATTGCGCTTCACAACGCTGCTGCTGTCAGTAGGATTGCTATTTAGAGAAAACAGCCGCGGTGCAAAGAGACTAAAGATAACAATCCCAGCAACAATGATAATGCCAATAATAAAATTGCGGATTGTGAAAATCTGCAGTTTCTCTTTCTTTGCATCAGAAGAAGCTTTCGGCGGTTTTTCCTTTTTTCGTTTTTCTTTTTTGTCCGGTTGCTTTTTGGACAAGGTATCAGAAGAAGCTGGTACAGACCGGGACACTTGGCCAGGATCTTCCGTAATCGGTGTAACGGTTACTGGCCTTGAGACGGTTTTTTCCAACTTTTCTACAAATTTTCTCCCATATGGGGAACGGAAGGTTTCCGGGTGGGCTTTAATAGAAGATAGGATTTTGCGTGCCTGTTCTGGATTAGACACATCATATTTAGCCATTAACCCTTTGATTCTTTTTAAGTCCCCGGCAGCCTCCCGGTATTCTTGCTCTGTCTCGAATTCGAGCTCACCCAGTTTATATTTCTTTACTTGCGCCATAATTAATTATTCTCCTCATATATACTCCATTGATTTTTCCCTTTACTTTTTGCCGTAGATAAAGCATTGTCTGCGTGGCTGATTAACTCCATAAAATAGTCCTGGTTATCATTTGCGGATGCCATTGCAATACCAACGGAACAATCCAGCTTTACGTTATCCCAGACTGGTACTTGGACTTTTTGCAGCAGTTCGCAGCAGTTTTGTTCTACAAATTGCTGTGAAGGTACCTCAGGAATAAATATCATAAATTCATCCCTGCTATAACGCGCCAAAATATCACCTTTACGGAAATGCCCGCGCAGGCAGTCTGCAAAATTTTGCAAAGCATTATCGCAAGCTCTTTTTCCATAACGTGCATGGATTGCAGCAATATTATGAATATCAATCATTAAAAGCGCCTGAAGCCCTGATGAAGCTTGTGATACTTTACGAATGATTTGCCCTGCATAGTTGCGGTTATAGAGTCCAGTCAGGCTATCCGTCTGTTTTCCGGTATCTTGCTCTGCACAAGTATGCTGCAGGACTTCGCTCACATGCTTTTGAGAAGCCAGTACGTTACATACCCTGCGGATGACTACCTCTGGAATAAAAGGCTTTACGACATAATCGTTAGCGCCCAGAGACAACGCATTGATCTGCTGCTGCGGAGAGTCATCTGCTGTGACAACTACAACAGGGATATGGGCGATTTGGATGTCCGCATGCTTACGTGCTAAAAATTCTTTACCATCCATAACCGGCATCATTACGTCCAATAAAATGAGATCAATTGGACAGTAATTTTTTACAATCTTCAATGCTTCTAAACCATTGCAGGCTTCTATAATGTTATATTCACTTTCAAACATATTACGCAGTATCTGGCGGTTCATTTGAATATCATCAACAATTAAAATAGTTTCTACTTTGCTTTCAGAGGTAAGGATCGCATCACGATATTTGTGAAGCTCCTGCTCAATATCTTTACGGTCAGAAATGTCTGACATAATGGCAAAGATTACATTGCGGTTTCCTATGGAATTAATGTATTTTAGCTTTATCTCAACCCAAAGTTCCCTGCCATTATCTTGTGTATAGCGGAACTCGCACTGTGCAATGTCTTTTGTCCGTGTAACTTCAGCAAATGTATTGAATACGACCTCACGGTATTCTGGATCAATATTTGTTCTTGTTTGTATGCTCATCTCATCAAAATCATGGCAACCAAATAAATCATAATAAGAATTATTGACCCGGATTGTATCGATAATTTCTTCCTCTGGCACATATTCATAAATGGCAACTGCCTGCAGCATATTGGAAAACAGGATTTCCATTTGCGCGGTTACATCCCATAACTGGTTTGCGTCACTGCCTTCAAGCTTACGGTTACTGCTGTGGAAGGGCAGTGACCCAAACGCCATGTGTTCATATTCAGCTACTGGCATAGGTTTGGCAAAATAATATCCTTGGACAAACTCACAGCCAATGCTCCTTAAAAAAGCTACCTGTGATTCCTTTTCCACACCTTCAGCAATGACAGGCATATTGAGCCATTTAGCCATACGCACGACAGATGCCAGGATGTTTTCCCCACGTCCTGGCTGATCCGTCTTTGAAAAAAATTTCATATCAATTTTCAAAATATCAAAGACAATATCTTTTAAAGAATTTAAGGAAGAATACCCACTGCCAAAATCGTCAATTAAAATACTAAATCCAAAATCATGCAAATACTGCATAGAATCTTTGATTTCATCTGGGTTATCCGTATAAGCGCTTTCTGTTAGCTCAAGCTGCAGCAGCCTTGGCTCTATTTCATATTTTTCCACGAGTCCGCAGATAAGCTCTGTCAATTTAGGATTATACAAGCTAACCCTTGAAATATTGACAGAAATTGGGTAAGGTTTTTTCCCTTCATCCAGCCAGCGGCGGATAATCTGGCATGCTTGATCCCATACATAATAGTCCAGCTTCATAATAAATCCGCTTTGCTCAAATACAGGTATAAATTCAGATGGAGGAACTGCGCTTTTATCTGGCAGCACCCATCGCACAAGTACTTCTCCGCCATTTACGTGATTCGTGGTTAAGTCGTATTTGGGCTGGATATATAACTGGAATTGCCCGCTTTGCAACGCCTTATCCATAGAATTAATAATTTTTTGCCGCTGTATCATCCGCTCGCTCATAGCAGAATCATAAAAAGCATAATTTTTGATATAATTTCCTTTGCAGCTTTTTGCAGCAAGATTTGCTTTATCACTGCAAATAGAAATATTTTCATCAGGACTGTTCATGACATAAATGCCAACTGCAGGAAACACAACTTGTTCCATTCGGAACTTGCGGATTTTTTGGCATAGATTTTCTACCACCCGGCACATATCTTCCTGTTCTTTGTAGGGCATACAAAAGAAAAAAATATCTGCACGGTATCTTGCACAAATAAAATGGTCGCTCCGGTTTGCCATTTCCATAAGCAGCTTGGAGATATGGGTTAATAGCCGATCTCCTTCTGCAAAGCCATAAAGCTGATTGAGTATTTGGAACTGGTTAATATCCAGATGGACCAATGCAAATTGTTCTTGCGCATACTTTTGCGCCATTTCTCCTGCTTTTTCTAAAAAAGCTTCTTTTGTGTAAAGTCCGGTTAATCTGTCATATGTACTTTGAGGCGTTTTTATGTTGCTATTTTGATTCCGCGCAATGACAGATTCAATACGGAAATGGACCATTTCAGATACATAAGGTTTGTGAATAAAATCTGATGCACCTAGCTTCAAGCATTTTACTTCGTCACATGTATCTGCATGGCTTATGAGTACGATGACTGGGATGCCGTAAGCACTCGTTTCCTGTTTACACTCCCTTAAAACTTCGTACCCATTTACTTCAGCAGAAATCGTAAAATCCAAAAGCACGACAGCGATTTGCTGATGCCAGCGCTGCAGGATCTGACGTGCAGTAGCAGGCTTTGCTGCTTCCAGAAGCTCGTAGGTGCTGCTTAACATATCTTTTAGTATCTGCCGGTCTAACGATTGTTTATCTAACACGAGAATTTTTTTCTTTGACATATCGAAACCTCTTGTTTAAATGCAGATTTCCTGGCTGTAAGTAGGCCGCATGGCTTTCAGACAGCCATATTTTTAGTTTGCAGCTAGTGTCAATGGAATTTTAACACATTTTTTTATAGAATTCAATGTACATAGTATAACAAAGCGTGTTACTGTTCACTCCGTTCTCAGTAACATGCAAAAATTCATCTAAAATTGCCTT
>CANDJR010000125.1 GCA_947385105.1 uncultured Eubacterium sp. | reverse complement strand
TTAAAACATTCTATTCATTTAAACATATTTTTCTTTTAAACATATTTTCTTTTAAAATTCTCCCCGCATTTTTCTGCTAATGCACATGAGCAGTATTAAGCTAATGACTGTTTCCAGATCATTGTTTGTCATCATGTTTTCCTTGGTAATATCGTCCAGTTGAGGAATCAAAATTTGCGCAAGATTCTCTGCTGGAAGTAACTGACCAAATAATTCTTTTGCATCTGCTTCTATAACCTGACTGCTTAAATCATCTGAGTAATCATGACGCACAACAATCCCATAGAAGCTCAGTTCATCTACCAACGATTCCAGATCAATTGCCGCACTTACCGTAATACAACAGCTTAATTTAACTTCATGGTTTTGATCCATACAATCAGAAAGCGTTTTGTCATAATAGTGAACTATGATGTCTGCATAATTTTTCTGCGGATAAATATACTTCATTGCATCTGGCATACGTTCTTCCATTTGAAACAGTATGCTTTCTTTTGAATAGCCCCTATGTTTCATATCCCTTTTCATTTTCCAGTACCGCCGCAACGTTTCATCCACATCCATATATATTTTTAAGTCCAAGTGTTTTCTTGTCTGTGGCAAATACATGGCATGAAGGCCGCATAAAATCACATAATTTTTAGGCTTAATCTTTTTTGCATCTGTAAAACGTCCGGTATTATGGTCATATTCAACCCGTCTTACGGCATTTCCTGAACGCAGCTCCCGTAAATCCTGTGCCTGCCGATACAGATAATTTGCTTTTGGATTTAAGTGTGTGAATTCTTTCCATTGTAAATCCTCACGCTCCCACCTGTGGTCGCCGTCTCCTTCAATAAAGAGTATATTTTCGTTTCCCAACGCATGTTTTGCTAACTCAAGAAACATACTTTTTCCGGTTCCGCTATCTCCCGCTATTCCAATCGTAAACGGAATATTGCGCCTCTTATATACGGAATTGCTGGAAATTCCAAGCCGGTACATGGAACAGACTATGTATACTAAGGTACCTGTCAATAATGTAAATATTACATTCTTGTATAGTTCACCGCTTATTTTTAAATAGGTCAAATCCCTGCCTGCAAAATATAAATATTTTAAGCTGCTCCCTTCTGGGTTATGAAAAAGAGCAAAATACAGTATATACAAAACGTTGAGGAACATATATACAGCTATATTTTGATATCTCTCCTTATCTACATCCATAAAAAAGAAGGTAATATATGGGATGACCCATACGTACCACCCAGGCATAGATGGACATAACACTAAGAATATTGCAAACACCATTCCATACATGCTAAGAAGCAAATCACGATTCATAAAATTAATGCGAAATGCTGATAAGTACAATACGAATACAGCTGCGACTGCAACATATACTTCAACAGAACCAAACTGCAGTGCTATATCTGTAAGTGCGCTTTGTTCCTTATTAAAAAATACCATTTGAATCAATCCATGTGACAGAAATGGCAGAATGCCTGCAAATGTCCCCGCAAAACAGCTCCCTGCAAATATCGCTGCTCTTTTAAAACCATCCCGCTTGTAAATATACATCAGCACAAGCGGCAACACAGCCAACACATGTAATTTTGACAGTAACGCTAATACCATAAACAAAGCGCCTTTTGCATTCCGGTATTTTACTTTTGACGAAATATAGTATACTGAGCCAAGCAAAAATACAGTTGGTATCAAATCCAGCTGTCCATGCATGTAAACAGCATATTGGATAATTGGAGATGCAAACCAAATTACTGCAGCATAACGCCGCTTTATAGGAAATAATTTCGTAAGAAAATATAGCCCTAATAGATCCAAAAAAAGATTTGGCAGCTTGAAGACAAAATTTGTTAATACTGTAGATGAAATTTTAAATACCTGAACAATTACTGCACCTATACTTTCCATAAAAAGCATAACTGGAGGATACGGAAATGCATTTGTTACGCCTAATTCCATGAAAGCGTCATACGGATTCTGACCATGCCTAACAAACCACGTGGCAAATGGCATGAATAGGCATTCTTGGTAATCTGATGAAAATAGTGCCATGAAAAAAAGCTTCACGACTATCATTGCGCCAATAAAAAGATGGAATCTTTCTATCCGAATCTGTTTTGAATGAGCAGCGAATGCTATCTTCATTTCCTCTCTCCTTTTCACATGCAGCTTACTGTAACAAAGTCATCTTTTGTTAACTTCCAGAAGCTTTGGCAAATACAAAAAACTTTTGTCCCAAAAAATTTATAACAGTACTGATTCCCGTTGCACACAAAAAGCCTATGATAGTAACAGGCAGAACAGCCAGCACAAGATGATTCACTAACGCATTCAATAATGCTGAAAAAATATATAAAATGATATATTTTGCTATTTCTGTGAAAGAAAACTTTCTGCTTTTGAATGTCCATAGTTTGTTAATTACAAAACCTACTGCTGCACCGCCTGCATAAGAACATGCCTTTGCGATAGATAGTTGCCACCCTGCTGTTAAAAAGACTCGATATAAAATGTAATCTGTCAATACTGCACTGCCTCCGCCTATCAAAAAGCGTAAGACCTCTTTGCGCTCTATGTTTCTATCCTGCATCTGTTATCCCCTGTCAAGTATGTATATGTCTGCTAATGCGAAACTTCTAAAAACTGCGCAGGCAAAAAGTCAGCACTTGTTATAAATTCTTTCCAGTACTGAATCGTTGCCATATATGTTTCATAATCCTTTGGTGTTCCCCATCCCAGATAGCGATTTATTTCAAATACCCGTGCATCCAATCCTAATTCCAGTGCATGCTTGATTACTTCATCCACATAAAATTCATTGTTAATCCTGTCATTTTCTTTGATCATCTTTTCTGCTGCTTTTACAAAATCACTTCCATGTCGAAACCAAAAAGTTGCTACAATCGCATGGTCTTCCATCGGTGTATCTGAAAGCGCTTTTTTTATGGAAAGTCCTGTGATTTTACCGTTTTGATCTGCCTCTGCCCAACCGTATGCATTTGGATTTGCCAGTACTGCGTCATGATGCCGATAGGTAAAGACAATGACATCACATATTTTTGTAAGATCTCTAAATTTGTCTTCCTCAAAGTCCATTCCATTATCACACCCAGCAATAAGCAGCGGTTCTTCCTGATTGATTTTTTCTTTTGCTAACAAGCAAGTACATGCCTGGCCTTCCGTAAGATTTTCAGTTGAAATAAACTGTGCCTGCGGATAGCTTTTTAAAATCTCTTGTTCTACAAGATCTGCCTTATGAAAGGTTCTGTCGATATACGTGAGATTCCCGCCATTGCTGTCAACACCTGGCAGATCCTTGGTCGCACATACAACCATTGGATACTCTTTTCCTGTTCTTCTATCTATCGTTGGCAGCGCAGGTTTATGTACGCGGTATCCTGCATCTGCAAAACGCTGGCCAGCACCCGCCATTGGAATAATAATATTCATCCTGCATACCTCCTAATATATTCTGTCCAAAACAAATAATCCTGTAAGTCCTCTGGTGTACCCCACTGACAGAATTTCTCTACATTGGTAGGAACCCAGACTTTTAACCCATCCTGTACCATAAAATTATAAGGCAGGCTGGCATAATATTCTCCATTTAATGTCTGCTTGCTTTCAATTAGTTTTTGACAATATTCTTTTAATAATTTACCTGTCTTAAAGTAATAGACTCCTGGTGAATGTTTTGCTTTTGTCTTATCTTTTTCAAATGAATATTTTTCTCTGATTTCAATCAAATTGTTGTTTTCATCTGTCAAACAAGATGCATAATAGTTCTTTTCTATCAAAAGATGCGGATGAAATCCTGTATAACACGGAATACATCCCTCGCATCCACGAGCTGTCACATCCTTAACAAATTCCTTATAATCCCAGGTCATGTAAAAATCACAATAATTAATGATACATTGCTTATCATCTTCAATCAGATCTGCTGCCCGCAGTACATCGTAAACAGGGCCTCTTTTGATCCAATCGTCAATCATTCCAATTTTTGCTGTTGGTGCAATCTTAAGCAAAACAGATTCCATATTCGGATCTTTTTCAAAATGTTCTTTCCTGCAAACAAATAATATATCTTCTTCACCTGGATACATTCCCTGTAAAATCCACTGTATGATTGGCATACCCTGCACCTGGATCAATGGTTTTAATTGCTCATAGCCAGCAGCAACAAACCGAGATCCATTGCCAGTCATCGGTATTATAATTTTCATCCTTATCTCACATTCCTTTCGATCTTCTTGCGTACCTTACTTTCTGATTGCTTCTTTATTTTTATGATTCATTTACCCTGTTTTTATCGCCCTATTTCTTTAAAATATTTCACTCGCTCTATGTAAGAATCTATTTTAGATTTCTCCGGTATTTTTCTGCGTCCCATCCGCATAAAAAATCCTGTTCTTCTTTTGTCAAAAACTGACACTCATATCCAATATTTCCGAGCATAACTTGTGCACTAAAGCTTAAGACGCTCTGTATCTCAAGTGCCTTCTTGACTGACGCCGCTTGAATATACAGCTCGTTTTGATAAGCAATTACTACAGGTTCTCCATATTCCGCCAAAAACTGCTCAAAGTCTTCCTTACACAGTGTATTTCCTGCATCATACATACGTTTTCCTAAAAAAACTACACAATCCGGACAACATGCAGGATTCCATATCCTACCCAGTTTACTTCTTGCATTGAGTACATTCGAGTCTGTCACTCGCCATATGATTCCTTTTCCAATCATATGGTACAATTCTGTAACTGCATGATATGCAGACATGTTTACGGCTAATTCGTCTTCTATCTTTTTGACAACTTGTTCTGTCTTCGCGATTACTTCTTGTGCTGTATCTGCGCTTACTAAAAGACCGTGATTTTGTAAGAATGCAACCGATAATTTCCCACTATGCTTTTTGTAATACTCAAAATATAGCTTTGCTAATGCAGCTCCCGGCGTTGCATAAGGAATCATCCATGCATCTGGAAATAGTTTCTGCAAAGCATCCATTCCGCCTATCCTGCTTGTTAAAATATTTACAACAATCGGATGCGTGTGCAAAGAATATTTGCCTGATACTGCATGTAGGAAAACCTCAATTGACGGCTTTTCTCCTTCTATGAATGATTCTTGTATCATTTTTTTTGCATCTTCCTCTGTAAGCTCTTGTAAATTCTCACATTGAAAAAAAGCTTCTTTTATAACTTGCGGATTCACTACTGCATAACCTGAAGTTTCCGTTAGATCCGCCAACTGATATCCGGATGCTTTGATTACCATTCTGGCAGGACTTAGCTTGTATGCAGAATTTCCACCTCCTGCCTGGACTAAATCTTCTCTCATACCTGCATATTTTGATATTTCAATAAAATCTTTCATGATACCGACCTTTCTACGCTGTTTTACTTTCCCTTCTTATTGCCTGATGCATGTATCTCTTTGCTGCAATTTATAAGAAAGCATGATCACATGTTATTTTTTCGTACGCAAACGATCCATATCGCTCCTAAAAATAAAATGACAGATGAAACAAGCACATACATGACTGTACAGCTGTAAAACACGCTGCGATACATAATGTGTACTTGCTGCCCTTTGAGCGTCTCGTGCGGTGTCAGTTCGACATAACCGTCTGCATCCGCAGCTACATTTAATGGAACCTTTTCATCTTGCTGCAAATAATAGGCAATGATATTTTCCTGGTAGGTAAAAGAAAGCGTTACCGGCTCGTTTGCCTTCCATGTTTCCGCCTGCAGTACCAGGTGATTCATGCTTGGGACATCTGTAATCCAAATATGTTCCTGATCTACAATACGTCCCACGCCTGCTATACTAATCAAACGCATCCCTTCGGTAAATGCAGTGTCTGTTTCGATTGCTACCCGTTCATCTCCGCGAATGAGCTTAATAAATGCATCGATATAAATAGAGTCTTCATTAAACAGGAAATATTTCACATGATTCTTTAGGACATCATCGATAAAAGCTGTCTCAAGCTGCGAGTCTTTTCGGCAGTCTTGAAAAAATTCTCTGGCTGCGACTGCATTGATCCAGCAGTATTCATAGTCTTTTGAACGAAAGATATTTTGGCACTGCTCATTTCCCACATTCATCCAAGAGTCACTGTACCCGCCAAGTGTAAAGCAATGCGCCAGTGTTGGCATATTACGGGTAAGTTTTCTCCCGGCTGGAAATGTATCTCCATAACAGCTCCAACCCCCGTCTGATTCAGAGATCGGATCTGCAAATGTACAAAACCGATAGTTTTTTTGGTCAATCTCTTTTGCTGCGCAGATTGTTTGAATCTCTTTTGCTGACTGGGATAGTTCTGGCCACTGGCTTTCATAATTTTGGTAATAACCATGTGTACCGCTAGCAGCAATATAGTAATTGTTGTATATCCCGATAACTGCAAAGCACACTGCAAATCCAATCCCAAATGCCTTATGTACACGAATAATTTTTTCTAATACATAGCATCCAATAGGAACAAGCAGCGGTATGATGATAAACATCGTTTTAAAGAGATATCGAAATTCTTTAATAACTGGCATAACAGAAAATATATTGGCAAGTATCGCTTTTGCCCCAAATCCTAGCACAATAAAAAATACAGCTGTGCCAAAAATTGCCAGAAAAATCTTTTCCCGCACATTACCATTTTCCATTCTCGTATCGACACGCTTGGTTTCCTGCTCTCCATTTCTTTTTGTTGTATAATAGAAGCAAAGGATCATAGCAAGTATTGTTGAAACAGCTGCCAGTAATGTGTCTTTGGTTAGGCAGACAAACAGAAAAGAAGCAGTCATTACAGCAATCGCATCTTTTGCGCTCCATTTTTTTTGCTTCAAATCCTGAAACTCTATGTGAAAGGCACCCATAAATAACATAAAAGCATACCCAAACAATGCCAGCATCAAAAATCCGCAATAATAATACCAATATCCATTTCCGCAAAAGCTTCCCTGCCTGATAAATTCTTCATACCATCGTGTTTGTCCAAAAATTTTTTCAAAAAGCGGCATAGGGATAAACGATAAAACAATCTGCTGAAGCACCGGGTTTGGAAACTGCAAAAATCCCTCCACATCTATATGCATGCCGCGTCTTTTACCTGCCTGCATAGACATTAACAAATATGGGCTGGACAGCACGACTGCTGTGACAAGGTTACAAGCCACTGCTTTCATGTATTGCGGCTTTTTCAATATCCAGATCAGCAAAACACTGAATACGGCAAACAATAGATAATGGTAAAAAGTATACTGGATATTTCCCAAACAGCAGCTAAAAAACAATACAATGCCCGCGCATACATAGTCCGATTTTTTCTGTTTTGAATCAAATATTTTTATCACAGCAAACAATAGACATGGCATCAATAAGTAATTACCATATATATAATACCAGTATCCAAAATAGAAAAAGGCAGTGCATGTTGTATATGAAAATAGCAGGAGCATTCTAATCGTTGTCTGAAAATGCAGGCGTTTCAGCAAGAAGTTCATTCCGATATTTCCAAAACAAACACACAGCATAATATAGATTTCCACCACATTCCACGCTGAAAATAACTTTGTCAGCAAATACGCAATAAGCATACATCCGTTCGCCAGAGCATAATATCCTTGATCCGCTATGATTGTACCTTTCATCTGATAGAAATCATAAATAGGCATTTTACCTGTATGAAAAAATTCTGAAAATGCTTCCTGTATGATTGGCGCAAACTGCGTATAATTATCATCTACTAGGAAAAAATATGTATGGAATCCTTTCATAATCTGGTATACCAGTATCGATACGATGACGATTAAACTACTCTCAAATATATTTTTATTATCTAGTTTCTGTTTCATATGAGATCATTTTCCTCGTTCCTATGTTATTTGAAAACAAGATACTATTTGTACTCATTCCTGTTTTGCATATTAGACACATTATTTACAATACTGTTAAACTTTATACTGATTGCTTCTACTGCAAATTGCTGTGTATCCATAATGACATTATCAAACACATCATTTACATAACAGTCCTGGCCTATAAAAATGCCTGAATAGTGATTGCCACTAATACTATTTCTGCACATAATATTTTCAAAATCCGGCGTAAAATCTATATCCTGGCTAGGCACGTCCGCAATTGCAGCTCCTACCTCTATTCCAAAGAAATGATAACAGTCATTCTGACCACAGTTGTTGTTTTTAATAATATTTTCAGTAATTAGGTTACGCAAAGCCGTTCTGACCATTTTAATTCCACCGCCATAATTATCAGATACAATATTATTTTCCAATATGTTATAGGCAGCATTGTCAATCGATATGCCTGGCAGCTTTGCTTTTGCAGAACCATCTTCCATCCGCCCTGCGGCAAGTACAAAATCCATCTCCAGATCTTTATCATCCTGCCGTCCTCTTTTGCCATTTTCTTTTAGTACATTTTCCTTTAAGTAAAAACCAAATGTACCATAATCCAGGCAAATGCCTTCTTTATCATTTTGTCTTACTGTATTATGAATCACAAAACAGCTGTATGCTCCGTCAGAATAAATGCCAGATGAGCGATTGTATGCAATCTGATTATTCCTAATCAAAATTTCATGTGGACAGTTCTTTTGATCCGATACGTTACATTTTCTTGGGAAATGGTGCCTTTCACCAAACGTTTCCCAAATATTGCCTACATTTGCAGCAGCATCTGTCAATACAATTCCAGCCATCCAGTTAGAAGTTCCATCATGAGCCTCAATTTTATTTCCTTGGATCAGTCCTTTGGACACCTCTCCTGCAATATAAATACCTCCCGCCAAGTTATGAGCGAAATCGTTATTGCTTATTTGAAATCCTGTTGTTTGATTTAAGACACAGATTGGTTTTTGACTCATTGCTGTAATTGTGCACTCAGTAATACAGCACTGACTGCTGTTGTTAATCGAAATCCCATATTCTGCATTTCCTTTGATTACGATTCCATTGATACTGACCTGTGACACATGATCCAACAAAAATACATGTTTGATTCCACTGCATACGAACTGTGCGCCGTTTCCCTGAAGATGTGTATCACTGCTTACTGTAATTGTTTCTGATACTGTAATGATATCTGAACGTATATCAAGCAATTTGCCATGATTTTTATCAATTGCTTTTTGCAGCTCCTTTGAGGTTGTCCCTAGAAATATTATCACATCCAGCTCCCGGAAATTTTCCAGTTTCATACTCTGTATCTGTTGTTCCAACTCTTTAAGGTTTAATTCCGGATACAAAAGTGTATTCGGTTTAATGCCAAGCTTTTTCACTTTTTGCAGAACCTGCAAGGAATTTACAAACGTATCCTGGTCCTTTTTTTCCATTCTCTCTAACTTTGGAAATGCATGTCTTGTTAAAATATCTTTTGTAATATCGTCTACCCGTATCAATGCAGCAGATTCTTTTTTACTGTCTGGCATGAGACTATCCTTTCTTTTTTGTTTATTTTCTATTTCTTTTTTTCTTCGTTTGATTTTAACCATTTTTTCCAATATCCCCATGTCCGTAGCTCTCCTTCATATGCCTCAATATCTCAAAGGTCAGCATTCCTTTAAAGTACAGCATTGGATTAATCTTCCAACTGTCATGCACAACATTTTGTAGTAAATTGTTATGTGCTGGGTTTTTAAAAATGTTCTGAATGTTTGTATTTA
>CANDJR010000124.1 GCA_947385105.1 uncultured Eubacterium sp. | reverse complement strand
AAAAGCCTTGAAAAATAAGGAAAGTTCAAGAAATTCATCTGCAAATCCCGATTTGCTCGGAGCTAACACTGTTTGCTGTCAGCAGACTGATTGCATGCAGCTGCTTGTAAATCAGCCTAAAATAAACTTTATACTTTCTTTAACATTTTTTGGCTTTTTCTTTGACTTCATTTTGTATACTATTCATAGAATAAGGAAATGCGAAAGGAGTTATATGTATGGATTATATATTGCAAACGAATCATCTGACAAAACAGTTTGGAAACTATCAGGCAGTCAATCATGTTAGCTTGCATGTGAAGCGTGGGGAAATCTATGGATTTATCGGTAAAAATGGAGCAGGTAAGACTACGTTTATGAAAATGGCCAGTGGCTTGGCTAGCCCGAGCAGCGGAGAAATTGAATTATTTGGCGCGATAAATGGTGAAGCGTCTAAATACCGCAGCAGAATAGGAAATTTAATCGAAGCGCCAGGTCTTTATCCAGGCATGACAGGGATTGAGAATTTAAAATGCAAGACATTGGCACTGGGTATTCAAAAACGCGGGTACGAACAGGAATTATTAGACACTGTTGGACTTGGGAAAACAGGGAATAAGAAAGTGAAAAATTATTCACTTGGTATGCGCCAGCGTTTAGGAATTGCAATGGCATTGGCAGGGGGGCCGGATTTATTGATTTTAGACGAACCTATCAATGGCCTTGATCCAGAGGGTATGGCGGAAATCCGCGATATGCTGCTGCGGTTAAAAGAAGAAAAAAATATATCTATTATGATATCCAGCCATATATTAGAGGAATTATATAAAATTGCAGATACGTTTGGAATTATCCACCAAGGACAGCTGATAAAGGAAATAAGCAAAGAAGAATTAACGGAACAATGCAGCGACTATACAGAACTTATTGTATCTGATACTGCATGCGCATGTACAGTATTAGAAACGTATGGGATACACAGATATAAGGTAACAGGGGATCGGACTATTTTTATTTATGATAAAAGCGATTCTTTTGGAGAATTAAATAAGGCGCTCGTGCAAGCAGGCTGTATGGTGCAGTCTATACGGGTAGTACAAGAAACATTAGAAAACTATTTCCTGAAACTGACAGGAGGTGCGGCATGTTAAATTTAATACGTATGAACACTTACCGTATGTTGCGAACAAAAAGTATGCTGGTCGTATTTCTTTTGCTGCTTTTGATGTCTGCCTTTAGCACTTATATGGCCGTGCATGTGGAAGAAATTGAAGACCAAATCCAACAAGAAGCTGCAGAAAGCAACGGCTCTCCATTAAAAATTGAGGTGACACAAGCAGACGAACCGATACAGTCTGACTTTGGAATATCGACGGGAGGCACTTTGATACAAAATGAAGGCATACAAGACTTTTTACCGTACTTTTGTACGGAAATAAGCAGCGGAATACTACTCATTTTCTTTACAATAGCGGCATCTTTGTTTATTAGCGCAGAAGATAAATCAGGATTTGTAAAAAATATTGCTGGACAAACAACACATAAATGCTATATTTATATAGCAAAAATTGTGCCTTTGTGCTTTTATTGTATCTTTTGCATGATTGGCTATGGGCTGGTACAGTTTTGTGTGTTAAAATACGAGTGTGGCAGTGAATTAAAATTTGGCATGGATCAGTTTACAACCGCTGTACAGGTGATTGGCATACAGCTATTCCTTCATTTGGTATTTATCAATGGTTTGGGAATGCTTGTTACGATTTGTAAAAGTACAGCAGTTTCCATTACGGTTGGGATACTTTGCGCATTCGGCTTTGGATCATTTGTGACAAATATCATCAACTATGTATGTTATTTAAAATTAGATTCATGGTTTGTATACCATAATATTAAATTCTTAGGCATCCATACACAGCCTGCGGATCTGCTTCATGCACTGGGGGTTGGCATCTTATTTTTTATCGTATACAACCTAATCGGCACGGTATGGTTCGTAAAAAAAGATATTGTATAAA
The DNA here is from genome assembly GCA_947385105.1 of uncultured Eubacterium sp. Lineage (GTDB taxonomy): Bacteria > Bacillota > Clostridia > Lachnospirales > Lachnospiraceae > Eubacterium_J. Next base: position 7,727 of record CANDJR010000124.1, on the reverse strand, counting down.
GGGAAGATATATAGAATGGAAATTTTTGTTTGCATTTTGCTCATACTTTGCATCATAGTAATGATAAAATACTTCTTATACCGGCGGCAGATACAAGACATCTGCCGCCAACTGCAGTTTTTGCAGACGCATGATACAAACCAGCTGATCCACACGTCATTGCATGCACCGGAAATTTTAACATTGGCAGAACAGCTAAACCATGTGTATGAGCAGCAGAGGATGTTTCGCATTGATCTGCAAAAAAAGGATCGGCATTTAAAAGAAATGCTTGCCCATATTTCACATGACATCCGTACGCCTTTTACGGCTTTAAAAGGGTTTTTTCAATTGCTGCTTTTGGAAGAAATGCAGGAAAAAAAGGATACGTATGCTGCAATTATCGAAACCAAACTAGATGAAGTGACAAAGCTGCTGGATGAGCTGTTTATGTATACAAAGCTGCAGAATGAAGAATATACGTTAGTACTTGAACGTGAAAATTTTACCCAGCTTGTTTTAGACGTTCTATTTACGTTTTATGAAGGATTTAAGCAGCAAGACATTCATCCGCAGATGAAAATGAAAGAAGACGCTTGCTTTGTTTTATGTAATGCAATGGCTGTCAAGCGGATACTAACGAACATGATCCGCAATGCGATGCTGCATGGAACAGAACAAATTGTAATAGATTACCATTCAAATGATACAAAAGTTTGTTTTCTGTGTAAAAATAAAGTACAAGATCCAGACAAGATAGATATGGAGAGGATTTTTGAGCGGTTTTATCAAGCAGATCAGGCGCGCAGCAGACAGTCATCTGGCTTGGGACTTCCGATTGCAAAAGGTTTTGCACAAAAAATGGGCGGTACACTTACTGCTAAATTGGAAGATGGATGGTTTGCTGTGCGATTTGAGATGGACATTTTACTTTACGATTGATTCTTGTAAGAAAATACACTGCTAGCACAGATTTGGCATATCTGGCAGTTGGAAAACTTTTGGTTGCAAAATGGGATTATGGATGACATAATCTCATGCTCGCTATTTCTATGAACTTCTATAGTCTTTCAATAGACAACATCACAACGCTTAAACATCATTTTTGAGCTTTATCCCTATCTGGTTTCGTTTATGATTAAATGTTATAGGTTAAATGTTGGTGACTGTTTAGATCAGGGTTTTGCATTGATTGCATGCAGTTACTGCAGGACTTTGCATCTACTGCAAAGTCCGTAAGAAAATGATTCAGGAGTGCAAAAATTCCATTGCAAAGGTAATTTTAGATGATTTTTTGCATGTTACTGAGAACGGAGTGAACAGCAACACAAATTTTGCAGGCTGGATTTTGTATGTATTTTTCTGTTTGCTATTCTGTGCAATATCAGATATAATAAATCAGATATGGAATCAATACTTTAAGAAGAAAAACACAAACAGAAGAATCAGAACAACAGATTTACAAATAGATAGAAAGAGGGTTATCATATGGAACAAATAAATATTGCGAGGATTAATGAGTTATATCATAAGTCAAAAGCAGAGGGTCTGACAGAAGCGGAAAAAGCAGAACAGGCATCCTTACGAAAGGCATATGTGGCAAATATCCGCGGGAGTATCCGCAGCCAGTTAAACAATATTGATATACAGATGGAGGATGGTACGATCGTAAATCTTGGGGAAAAGCATGGAAAGAAAGAAAACAGGTAGCGGTGTAATCATAAAGAAGCCTGTTATATCAAAAGCAGAACAGGCCAAAAGACAGATCCGGAACTTTTATAAGCAAAAGAGGGAGCAGATTTCTGCTGCACAGGCAGACATGCTGTCTGAGAAAATATCTGCACACATTCTGCAATGGGACATGTACCATCAGGCAGGCAGTGTTTTCTTTTATTATCCTCTGGGCAGGGAGGTGTCTCTTTTATCAGTTGTAAAGGATGCCTTTTTGCAGGGAAAACGTGTTTCTTTTCCAAAGGTATCTGGAACGCAGATGGATTTTTATGAAATTACAGATTTGTCTCAGTTAAAAGAAGGCAGCTTTCATGTCATGGAGCCATACAAAAAGGATTGTATGGATGTATATCCGAAAAAAGCTGACGCTTTAGATGGAATATGCTTTGTGCCAGGAATGGTATTTGATGCTGCTGGTGGCCGCTTTGGATATGGGAAGGGATACTATGACCGCTATTTTTCCAAAGAGCGCAGACTGGTACTGGTTGGTTGCGCTTATGCATGCCAGATTGTCAAACAGCTGCCAACCGATTCATGGGATCAGAACATGGATTATCTGGCAACAGAACATGGACTCGATGATTGTGTAGAAAACAAAAGGACTCTGTAGAAAGCGCAAAGTCCTTTTGTCACGTAAGGATGGAAGGGAAGAAAGATAGAACTATGTACGAAGAAATTGATTTGGATAAAATAGATATTCATGCTGAGCCGCCCATAGAGGAACCGGCCAGGCAATACTATTACATGGCAAAATGCCAGGAGTGGGTTCGGGAGTTTGAACGGAAAAACGGACGTCGCCCGTTCGCGTTTACGCAAACATTCGGATGTCAGATGAACGCCAGGGATTCAGAAAAGCTGGAGGGAATTTTGCATGCGATTGGTTTTTGCAAGGCAGAAAGTGAAGAAGCGGATTTTGTAATTTATAATACTTGTACAGTACGTGAAAATGCGAACTTGAAAGTTTATGGAAGGCTTGGATATTTGCAGACATTAAAAAAGAAAAATCCAGGTATGCGGATCGCGCTGTGCGGCTGTATGATGCAGGAAGAAACAGTGGTAGCAAAAATTAAAAAAAGTTATCGCTTTGTGGATCTTATTTTTGGTACACACAACATTTATAAATTTACGGAGCTCTTAGCACAAATGTACAGTGACAAGAACATGGTAGTCGATATTTGGGAAGAATCCAGCCAAATCGTAGAAGAACTTCCCACACAGAGAAAATATTTTTTCAAATCTGGCGTTAATATTATGTTTGGATGTAATAATTTTTGCAGTTACTGTATTGTCCCGTATGTCCGAGGACGGGAAAAAAGCCGGGAACCGAAAGATATTTTGTGTGAAATAGATAAGATGGCAAAAGCCGGAGTATCCGAGGTGATGCTTTTAGGACAAAATGTCAATTCTTATGGGAAAACATTACAAAACCCACAGACCTTTGCACAGCTGCTGCAATCAGTTGAGCAAATAGAAGGCATCCGGCGGATTCGGTTTATGACTTCACATCCAAAAGATTTATCGGATGAATTAATCGAAGTTATGGCGCATTCAAAAAAAATCTGCCGTCACCTGCACTTACCGCTGCAGTCTGGAAGTTCCCGTATCTTACAGGCAATGAACCGAAAGTATGATAAACAGGGATATTTGCATTTGGTAGAAAAGATACGTGCCGCAATACCGGATATCGCAATTACGACAGATATTATTGTCGGGTTTCCAGGTGAAACAGAAGAAGATTTTATGGAAACTATGGATGTTGTGGAAACGGTTGGCTTTGACTCAGCGTTTACGTTCCTTTATTCCAAACGTACAGGTACGCCAGCTGCAGAAATGGAAAACCAAGTTCCAGAAGCTGCTGCAAAAGAACGATTTAATCGTCTATTAGAGTGTGTGCAGCAGATTGCAGCAAAGAAGGCGCAAAAGATTGTGCATACAACACAGGAGGTGTTGGTAGAAAGTACCAATGATCATGATCCGGCACTGGTTACGGGAAGGTTAAGCAATAATCTGATTGTGCACTTTCCTGGTACAGAGGATTTGATTGGCACATATGTTAATGTAGAATTAAAGGAATGCAAAGGATTTTACTATTATGGGGAAATTGTATAAAATTATATGGAAAAGATAAAAAAACGAATCACGAAATTTGATTTGATTTTCATAGGGACACTGCTTTTTGCCGGACTTGTGAGCCTGTTTTTGATTACGAGTTATGTCACAAAACAGAACGGCAGCACAGTACAAATTTTGACAGCAGGAAAGGTTTATGGAACTTATGATTTAAGAAATGTAAAAAAGATACCGATTTTGGTAGACGGGACTGTCACAAATATGCTGCAGATTGAAAACGGGAAAGCAAAAATGATAGAAGCAGATTGCCCGGATAAGCTTTGCCTGCATCAAAAGGCAATTGCGCATCAAGGTGAGACGATAGTCTGTTTGCCAAATAAAATTGTTGTCGAAATACATGGCGGGGAGCAGGCAGAACTAGACGGCGTGTCATAGAACCAAACAGGAAGAATGGAGTCATTATGAAACAAAAAAAGACCGCTTATTTAGGATTATTTCTGGCATTGGCACTGATATGCAGCTATGTGGAATCGCTGGTTCCGGTTTTTGTTGGCATTCCGGGAGTGAAATTAGGACTTACGAATGCTGTAGTTATTTTAATGCTCTATACAATCGGAGCAAAAGAAGCATTTCTGGTATCTATGCTGCGTATATTGCTGGCAGGCTTTTTGTTTGGAAATTTATTTAGCATTTTATATAGTATGGCAGGAGGCATACTGAGCTTTCTTTGTATGCTGCTGCTAAAACGGACAGGGCTATTTCGGATAATTTCTGTTAGCGCGGCAGGAGGGATTACACATAACTTAGGCCAGCTGGTTGTGGCAATGCTTGTGGTAGAAAGTAAAAAATTGATTTATTATTTTCCGGTATTGTTGCTGTCAGGCATCTTAACAGGGATTGTAATTGGAATTGTAGCACAGGAAATATTGCTGCGTCTGCCGCGTGATTTGTGAGGACGTACATTTCGCATGATAAAAAAGGAGGATGGGAATGATTGCCTATATCAAAGGCCAGCTTTCAGATGTTGCACAAGACAGTATTGTGGTGGATGTAGCCGGCATCGGCTACCAGATTTATGTGCCGGGCCAGGTGCTTGACCGTCTGCCGCCTGTTGGCAGGGAGCTGAAAGTACATACTTATTTGCAGGTGCGAGAAGATGCAATGACCTTATTTGGGTTTCTTACAAAGGATGATTTAAGCATTTTCAAGCTGCTGCTTGGTGTCGGCGGTATTGGGCCAAAAGGAGCACTGGCAGTTTTATCCGTTATGACAACGGACGACTTGCGTTTTGCAATTTTAGGTGATGATGCAAAAGCGATTGCAAAAACACCTGGGATTGGAATTAAGACAGCGCAGCGTCTGATTTTAGAATTAAAGGATAAGGTCAGTGTGGAAGATGTCCTATCCCGGCAGTCCGGTGAAATAGAACCTGCAGCTTCTATGGCAGGGGCAGATGCAGGCGGTGTAAAAGAAGAAGCTGTTTTGGCATTAATGGCGCTTGGCTATTCATCCTCAGAAGCGTTAAAGGCATTGTCAGGGATAGAAGTGACACAGGATATGGATGCTGAAGCATTGTTAAAACAGGCGCTGAAAAAGATGGCACTTGTGTAAAAAAGTCGATTGCCTGCTGCCACAGGCTTTGAACGAAGAAAGAAAGGACAACTTCCAACTATGGAAAAAAGAGTCATCTCTACGCAAATCCAGGAAGATGATCTGGTAGTAGAAAAAAATTTACGTCCGCAGAAACTGGAAGATTACATTGGGCAGGAAAAAGCAAAAACAAACTTAAAAGTTTATATTGAAGCTGCAAAGCAGCGTAAAGAGGCTTTGGATCACGTACTGTTTTTTGGCCCGCCAGGACTTGGAAAAACAACCTTATCTGGCATCATTGCAAATGAAATGGGGACGCATATGAAAATCACTTCCGGGCCTGCGATTGGCAAGCCAGGAGAAATGGCTGCTATTTTAAGCAACCTGCAAGAGCGAGATGTCTTGTTTGTAGATGAAATCCATCGCTTAAACAGGCAGGTTGAGGAGGTGCTTTATCCAGCTATGGAGGATTATGCCATTGATATTATGATCGGAAAAGGGGCAACGGCACGTTCCATCCGTTTGGATTTGCCGAAGTTTACCCTTGTAGGAGCAACTACAAGGGCAGGGCTTTTATCTGCACCGCTGCGTGACCGTTTTGGCGTTATTCATCACCTGGAATTTTATACAGTCGAAGAATTGCAGACGATTATTTTGCATTCTGCAAAAAAACTGGCAGTTGAAATCGACGTGGAAGGGGCATATGAGCTTGCACGCCGTTCCAGGGGGACGCCCCGTCTTGCTAACCGTTTATTAAAACGTGTGCGTGATTTTGCGCAAGTAAAGTACGACGGCAGGGTGACAAAAGAAGTCGCAGCATTTTCATTGGATTTGCTGGAAGTAGATAAAATGGGATTAGACCAAAATGACCGAAAGATACTGCTTACAATTATTGAAAAATTTTCCGGTGGCCCGGTTGGCTTGGAGACACTGGCAGCTGCAATCGGGGAGGACGCCGGGACGATTGAGGATGTCTATGAGCCATACTTAGTACAAAACGGATTGGTTAACCGTACGCCAAAAGGCCGTGTGGCTACAGACTTTGCATACCTGCATTTTGGAATTGTAAAATAATGGTTGTTTTTCCTTATAAAAATCAGTATAATGAAGAAGTATCACGGAATAAGGAGAATACAAAGCATGGCAGCAAAAAAAAGCACAGATGTAATGATTGCAGGAAAAATTTATACGTTAAGCGGTTATGAAGAAGAAGGATATCTTCAGCGCGTTGCAACTTATATCAATGCCAAGATCTCAGAGATCGTTGAACGTGAAGAATTCCGTCGGATTCCTAATGACATGAAAGCCATTTTAATCCAGCTGAATATTGCGGATGATTATTTTAAGTCAAAGACGCAGTATGAAGATATGGAGGATGATTATAAGAAGGCAGAAAAGGATATCTTTGACTTAAAACATGAGTTAGTAGATACTCAGATGAAAGTAGAGGAATTATTAGAAAAGCTGGAAACTGAACGCAAAGAGAAGTCGCAAAAAAGCGAGACAGAGCAGGCAGTTGAAATAAACTATAAAAGACTGAAGGAAGATTTTCAGAAATTAACACAAAGTGCAAAAATAGCGGATGAGAAAAACCGGCAGTTTGAGGAAATGCTGCGGTTAAGTGAGCTGGAACGAAGGGAACTAGAGGCAAAAAATAAAGAGTTGGTTTTAGTCAATCAGCAGCTGACAAAGCAGTATGAAGAATTGAAAGCATCTGATAAAGAGCTGGCAAATGCAAAGAAGGAATGGGAATCATCCGCAAGAGAGCTGGAAACAGCAAAAAGGGAATTAGAAACACAAAGCCAAAGCGTGACATTGAAAAACAAGGAGCTTGCGTCCCAAAATAAAGAATTGACAGCAGAAAATAAGGAGCTGGAATCCGCAAATAATGGGTTGGAAATTGCAAACAAGGTTTTGGAAACACAAAATAAAGAACTTTCGACAACAAACCAGGATTTAAAAACATCCAACCAAGAACTGATGTCACAAAATAAAGAGCTGGCAACAGCAAATAAGGATTTAAATTCTGCAAATCGGGAGCTGCGCATTAATAAAGAAAAGCTGGAATCCGCACTTGCAGATGCATTATTTGGCGCTGTAAGAAAAAGCGATGTGGGTGGACGCGTAAATACTGAGCTTTCAGAAGAAGAACTTTCAGAACTGCTTGCTCTTACAGGAGAAGATCTGGACAGGTATGAGGCATTAAGAGAAGAATTTGATGAAAAGAAAGAGGATAGCTATCTAGGCAGCTATCTGGAAGAAGCAGCGCAAGCAAACGAAGCACCTCAGGATGAAAACGAAGTACTTCAGGATGAAAAAGAAGTAAGATCGGAAGAGCGTCGTGGAGGGACAGAGTG
>CANDJR010000123.1 GCA_947385105.1 uncultured Eubacterium sp. | reverse complement strand
ATTAGATGAATTTTTGCAGGTTACTGAGAACGGAGTGAACAGTAACCAATAGCAGGCTGCACAGTCTAATTGTCTCAAAATTTACTTTGCAAAACTAGATTTCTGTGTTAGAATAAATGCCATAATTTTTATGAAGCAAGAAAACAATGGATACTATGGTATTTTTTTAGAAATACATAGTTTTTAGATACATAATGGAGGGACACAGATGGAGCAAAAAGAGGAAGGTACTATCGAAGAAGGAACTATATTTGAAGCAGAGCTGCAGCAAGAGATCATGACTATTTTGGATACACCAGAAGCAGTTTTTCATAAAACGAAAAATTTGATGGATATGCTAGTGGGTTATAGGGAACTGATGATGATGTATACATGTGCAATTAAGGAGGTACGTACGAAATTTGAAGTGCTGGATACAGAGTTTAGTGTACGCTTTCAGAGAAATCCAATCAGTTCCATTAGTACAAGACTAAAACATACAAACAGTATTATGCAAAAGCTGGAGCGCAATGGCTGTCATTTTTCAATTGAAAATATTGAAAAACATGTGAACGACGTGGCAGGTATCCGGGTTATTTGTTCCTATATTGACGATATTTATGAAATTGCTAATTCACTTTTGGCACAGGATGACATTACACTTATACGCCAGAAAGACTATATTGTTCATCCAAAACCAAACGGATACCGCAGTTTGCATTTGCTTGTCATGGTACCTGTATTTTTTGCGAATTATAAAAGAAATATGCGTGTAGAAGTACAAATACGCACAATTGCGATGGATTTTTGGGCAAGCTTGGAGCATCAGCTCAAATATAAGCAGGATATTCCAAATCAGCAGGAAATTGTTGCGCAGTTAAAAAGCTGTGCAGAAGTGATTGCTTCTACAGATGAGGAAATGCTTGGCATCCGTCAAAAAATAGAGGCTGTTTCAGATACGCCGACAGAAGATGATATTTTGATTGAAAAATTGAGCAGGTTTGATATGCATATTTAAAAATTTTAGCCGCCGTACGTATAGAAAAGACAGATACGGACAAAATAAGTAGGCAGAAGCTTCTAAATATGATGTGGATGCACGAAACACAAGAAGAAACTGTTTACAGAAAGGAGACAGATAATGAAAGGTACAAAACGGTGGCTTTTTCTCGTAATCTGTTGTTTTGCATTTGCAGGAATGCTTTTATGTTCACAAAATGTTTATGCAGGCAATCGAAGCTTAAATGAGGCAGAACAAAAAACACTCAGACAAGGAAAGTATACGGCGGCAACAGAAACGATTTCGAATCAACAAAACCGGATACAACAGAGTTCTGCTATTACCAAAAAGGAATGCAGACAGCTGGCAAAAAAGAAAGTAAAGAATGCAAAAATAACAAGTATTTACAAAAAATATGATGATGGAATCAAAGTTTATAAAGTAAATATGCATAATAACAAGAAAGAATATACGTTAAAGTACCATGCAAAGACAGGTACTTTGTTGGAATATGAATGGGAGTTGGTAAATATGCCGAACCGAAACAGAAGATAACTGCCATTTAATAACGACTAAGAAGTCTGAATACAAGGGGCTGGCGCATGAAGTGAAATACATCTGGTATGTGAGATACTTCGTGCGGCAGCTCCTTTTTGTATGTCAGACAACGATCCTGCAAAATCAAGCAGTGACACGATTGACAGGCAGCAGGCTCTCTGCTTATAGATCTTCTGATGTGCGCTGCTTTGGGCGGCTGTGCACAACAACTGTTTGATAAGGGATAATGATTCCATTCTTTTTAAATTCCTTAACTAAAGTTATGCGGATATCGCTGCAAGCCTGGAAACTGTCATCAAGTGTGCGCGTCCAGATAGTCGACTTGAGTACAATTCCGTTTTGCGTATACCCTTTGATAAAAACTTTATTTTCGATCGTATTTAATGTCAGTTCATGCTCAATACATATTTTTTGAAATAGATCGATTGCTTCATCAATATTTGCGCTGTAAGAAATCTCTACTTCCATAAAATTACCGATGTTTTCGGTAAAGTTTGTATTGGTGATGACAGCAGAATCCATCACAGAGTTTGGCACAATACAGCTTTCCCCGTTAAACTGACGGATAATGGTATGCCGTATTGTAATATCCATTACGATTCCTTCTGCAATCGTGTTCCCGTTTTGAACAACCCTGATTTTATCTTCGACATTATAAGGCTTTGACATGGATAAGGAAAAACCGCTGATTACATTTCCCAATGCCTGCTGTGCCGCAAAGGTCGCTACTGCAATGATTAAAGTACCACTTTGCAGCAGCGCCTTACTAATATCTTTGGTAACATCAAACTGTTGTACAAGGGCATAGATTACAACGATGACGACAAGTAAATTTGCAGTGCTTTTAAAAAAGCGCAGATGCACTGAATTATTATTTTTAGCCAAAAGTCGAAAGATCAAATTGACTAGCCTGTTTAATAACAGTTCGACTCCAATAAAGACGGCAATTTTTACAAATATATTCATACAATTAGATTCCTTTAAAAATATCGTTATTATGGTGCAAACATATATATATGGCTGCATCGTGCCTGCACTAGTTTGACAGTATTATTTGATCGTTAGCTTTTGTGCACTGCTTTCTTTACCATAATACGTTACGCCTTTGTCAATGACGTAGCTGCACGCTTTAAAATAGTAAGTATTTCCGGCCTTTAGTTTCTTTGCATTTGTCTGCAGCTTCTTTTTAGAAGTCGTAGATAATATTTTATAAGAGCCGTTTTTGGAAGTGGCATATCGCAGTTGGCAGCCGTCTGCATTTGCTGGCAGTTTTATATTTGCCGTAAGTTTATAGGAGCGGCTTGTAGAGACACGGAGTGCTGCTGCCTTTGGAGCATGGGCGCTTGAAAGTGCTTGAATAAACAGATCGGCCATTGCCTTATGTCCTTTGACCGAAGGATGCGGGTCTGGGTTAATCTGCGGTTTAACGGGATTGCTAATATCAAAGCGGATATTGGTATATGCGGCATTTTGCATAAAAGGTGTGTACACATCGATTAAAGTATATGCAGCAGCATCTGCAGAAAATGCCTGGTTTATTTCCGAAATATAAATGTCCGCCAGATCCCGAAGCTTTGGAATGGAGACAAACGGGTTATAAATATTTGTAACATATATTTCAGCTTTCGGGGCTTTTTGACGCAGCAGCTTTAATAATTTTTGAAACTGGCCTTTAAATGCCGCAGCCTGTGCGTGGAGCTGCGCTTGATCAGATAGCTCTTTCATTAACTCTTTTGACTGTTCGAGATACTTGGACAGCTTGGTCAAATCGATTTGCAGCTGTGAAAAACCGTCAGTAAATAACGAGGCATCGATGGAATCAGGTTCTATATCAAAATAGTCCATAAGTATTTGTATGAAAGGCAGCAGCAGATCATTCGAGCCAATGGAAAGTGAGATAACGTCCGCACTTGCCAAAGATGCGTCTGCTGCACCAGAAGTTAACAAATCGATGCACGCTTGACTGTCATCACCAGTGACAGCATAGTTTTTAGGCTGTGTTTTTAAAAATGCGCCTAGCTGCGCCTGATAACTATCAGCTGGGGCATCAGTCGGCTGGCTGTCGTATCCTTCCAGTCCATATCCGGCAGCAATGCTGTCACCAAAGGCTACATAGCAGACGGATTCTTGTTTGGGCGTTGTCTTGGCAGTTGCCAAAGAAACGGGCAGAGAAACGACAGACAAAGTAATCAGACAAAGAAACGTCAAGAACAGAGTAAATTTTCGCTTCATCATAAGTACCTCCTAATGTTTTCTACCAAGTATAGCACATAAGGCTGCAGATTTACAACTGGATTTCCAGAACTTGCTAATCATAATTTTTCCTAATTGCTCCATACTAATAACAGATAGCAGCTCAAAAACAGTTGTTATTTAAGAATAAATTATGATAATTTTGATGGAGGTAGAAACAAATGCCAAGCAGTTCAAAAAACTCAAACTCAGGGATCTCAGTACCAGAAGCAAAAGAAGCAATGAAACAGTTTAAAGAGGAAGTAGCTTCTGAATTGGGTGTGAACTTAAAAGACGGATACAATGGTGACTTGACATCCCGCGAAGCTGGTTCTATCGGCGGCGAGATGGTAAAGAAAATGATTATGAGACAGGAAGAACAGATGAAAAACTAAAATATTTTGTATAAAAAAGGATGCCTGGCCTGGTTGGCTGGGTATCCTTTTTTCAAATCAGCAACATTCTATGTCTGCGCGCGGGCTATCTTCCGTGGAAAAGCGTATTTCTTTCTTCAGAGAGTATGTAAAAGGTTACGATTCAAACTTCCAATGGACTGAGTTCAGTAACGATAAAAGAGATAAAAAATGTTTAAAACATGCATTTTCTGCTGGTAATTTAAAAAACTCTGTGCTATAATCAATAAATGACTGTAAATAGCTAAGGGTAGTTACGGTATAGTAAAAACTCATAAAGCTATATTTAAGGAGGAAATTAAAAGAATGAGTGTACAGGTCGAAAATTTAGAGAAAAACATGGCAAAACTTACCGTTACAGTTCCTGCTAAGTTATTTGATAAAGCGATCCAGGATGCTTATAATAAGCAGAAAAGCAGAATCAGCATACCAGGATTTCGTAAAGGGAAAGTGCCTCGGGCAATGATCGAAAAGGTATATGGGCCGGAAGTATTTTATGAGGATGCTGCGAGCGAAGTAATTAACCAGGAATATCCGCTGGCAATGGATGAAAGCAAATTGGATATCGTATCCCGCCCGGATATAGAGATTGTACAGATTGGAAAAGGACAGGAATTTGTATTTGAAGCAACGGTTGCAGTCAAACCAGATGTCGTATTAGGTGAATATAAAGGAGTTACCGTTACAGAAGTACCAACCTCTGTATCAGACGAGGAAATAGATGCAGATCTTGAAAATACAAGAAATATGCAGGCACGTACCGTAGAAGTAACAGATCGGCCTGTACAGGATGGGGATACTGTCATCATTGATTATGAAGGCTTTGCAGACGGGCAGGCATTTGAAGGAGGAAAAGGAGAAAACCATGCGCTGGAAATTGGTTCCCATTCCTTTATTGATACATTTGAAGAACAGTTAATAGGAAAAAATGCCGGGGATGACGTAGAAGTCAATGTTACATTCCCGGAACAATATCATGCGCCGGAATTGGCAGGAAAGCCGGCTTTATTTAAAGTAAAAATCCATACGATCAAAGTAAAAGAGATACCGGAATTAGATGATGAATTTGCTTCTATGGTATCTGAATTTGAGACATTAGCAGAATACCGTGAGGATGTTCGCAAGAAATTGACAAAACGCAAAGAAGACGAAGCAAAGCATGTCAAAGAAGGAGAAGCAATCCAAAAGATTGTAGAGTCATCTGAAATGGATATTCCAGAAGCTATGATTGATATGCAGGGAGAAAATATTATCCAGGAATTTGCCAGCCGTATTTCGCAGCAGGGCCTGACAATGCAGCAGTATTTCCAATTCTCAGGCACAAATATGGATAAGATGAAAGAACAGGTGCGTCCGGAAGCATTGATGCGGATTCAAAACAGCCTTGTGTTAGAAAAGATTGCAGAGCAGGAAAATCTGACAGCAACAGACGAGGAAGTAGAAGAAGAAATTGCAAAAATGGCTTCTGCTTATGGCATGTCACCAGAGAAATTAAAAGAGTTTATGGATGAGGATGAAAGGGATACGATGAAACATGACCTGGCACTCCAAAAAGCTGTAGATCTCGTGATGGAACACGTGATAGAGATTGCGCAGGAGGAAAAGGACGCTGAAGTGGTTGACGCAGAATAGGAAACGGCGGACTGGCTTTTGAATAAAAGCCAGCCTGCATGATCTATGGAGGGATTTATATGAGTTTAGTACCTTATGTCGTTGAGCAGACGAGCAGAGGAGAGCGCAGCTATGATATCTATTCCCGTCTGTTAAAAGATAGGATTATATTTTTAGGCGAAGAAGTAAACGAGACAACGGCAAGCCTTACCGTTGCGCAATTATTATTTTTAGAATCAGAAGATCCAAGCAAGGATATTCATCTGTATATCAATTCTCCGGGTGGTGTCGTAACAGCAGGACTTGCAATTTATGATACAATGCAGTATATTAAATGTGATGTATCGACAATTTGCATCGGAATGGCAGCCAGCATGGGTGCATTTTTACTGGCAGGCGGTACAAAAGGAAAGCGCATGGCGCTGCCGAATGCTGAAATTATGATTCACCAGCCATCTGGCGGAGCAAAAGGACAGGCGACAGAAATCCAGATCGCAGCAGAAAATATCTTAAAGACAAAGAAAAAATTGAACGAGATTTTAGCTGCAAATACTGGAAAGCCAGTGGAAGTAATCGCGCAGGATACCGAACGGGATCATTTTATGGACGCGCAAGAAGCACTGGATTATGGTTTAATTGATACTATTGTAATAAATCGTGATAAAGAATAAAATTAGTTTGAGAAAACGGTCTATGAGAAAAAACAGGTTAAAGAGGGGTGAAGTGATGGCAGGCAAGAACAGTGACGGTAAAGTAAGGTGCTCTTTTTGCGGCAAACCGCAAGAGCAGGTACGTAAGCTGATTGCCGGACCGAATGGAGCATTTATTTGTGACGAGTGCGTAGATATCTGCTCTGAAATTATCGAAGAAGAATTTGCCAGGGATGAGCTAGATTTGCAGTCAGACAGCCCATTCGAAATTAATCTGCAAAAGCCGGAAAAGCTGAAGGCGTTTTTGGATGATTATGTGATTGGACAGGAAGATGCAAAAAAAGTGTTATCTGTTTCTGTCTACAATCATTATAAAAGAATCCTTGCAGATGTATCAGTTGACGATGTAGAACTGCAGAAAAGCAATATACTCATGCTTGGGCCAACAGGAACTGGTAAGACGCATTTAGCACGCACATTGGCAAGAGTACTGAATGTGCCGTTTGCAATTGCAGATGCAACTACCTTGACAGAAGCAGGCTATGTAGGTGAAGATGTAGAAAATATCTTATTAAAACTGATCCAGGCTGCAGATTATGACATCGAACGGGCACAATGCGGTATCGTCTATATCGACGAGATTGATAAAATAACGAAAAAGTCAGAAAATGTATCGATTACAAGGGATGTATCCGGTGAGGGCGTGCAGCAGGCACTTTTAAAAATATTGGAAGGCACGAATGCATCTGTACCGCCGCAGGGCGGACGAAAGCATCCTCAGCAGGAGTTAATTCAAATCGATACGACCAATATTTTGTTTATTTGCGGTGGTGCATTTGATGGACTGGAAAAAATCATAGAAACCAGGATGGATCAAAAATCAATTGGGTTTGGTGCAGAGATATCTGAGATTTCACAGAAGAATGTAGGAGAAGCGTTAAAGCAGACAATGCCGCAGGATTTGGTTAAGTTTGGATTGATTCCTGAATTTGTCGGACGTGTTCCAGTCATGGTTTCTTTGGATTCTCTGGATAAATCAGCATTAAAGCGTATTTTAAAAGAACCAAAAAATTCCCTTGTCAAGCAGTATCACAAGTTGTTTGAATTAGACGGGATCGAACTTGAATTCAGGGAAGATGCAATTGATGCAATTGCAGACAAGTCATTAGAACGAAAGACTGGTGCGCGGGGGCTTCGTGCAATTATGGAAAGTACGCTGATGGATTTGATGTATCGTATTCCATCAGACGAGACGATTAGCAAATGTACGATTACAAAGGATGCGGTTGAAAAGACAGGCGAGCCTTTGCTGGAGTACAAGAGTGCTTAGAAAGTAGAAGCTGTTTTAGGAACTGTTATAGGACAGTTTCTTACGTTGCAGGGAGTCTGTAACGGGGAGGAGACCGGTAGGGAGTCTCCTCTTTTTATATATCATTCGAAAAGGAAACCGATTATGTGTGAAATTATGAAAATAATACCTGCAGTCCCGCTCCGCAATATGGTAATTCTGCCAGGCATGATCATTCATTTTGATATTAACAGGCCACAGGCGATTCGTGCAGTAGAAGAAGCAATGGTAGCGGAAGAAAAGGTATTTTTAATTACTGTCCAAAATACAGATGCGGAAACGCTGCAGAAGGAAGATTTTTATACAGTTGGCGTAATCGCACAAGTGAAGCAGTTGATTAAAATGCCAAACAATATTATGCGTGTGCTCGTAGAGGGGACAGAACGCGCAGAACTGCAGGAAATTGTAGATAGTGAAGAATATTATAAAATGCAAGTGCTTCGCTTTGAAGAAGAAATGTCAGGCGAAGTTCTGCCGCAGGTGGAAGAAGCAATGCTGATGAACCTGCGGGAAACTTTGCGAAAATATTATCAGGCTGGCCAGCATACTGGCAGAGAAATACTTCGCAAGATCCAGGAAATGAACCAAGTGGATACATTGATTGATATGGCGGCAAACAGCATTCCGCTTTATTACACACACAAACAGCAAGTATTAGAAGCTGTAAACCTAACACAGCGCTATGAAGTATTTATGGGCCTTTTGCTTAATGAAATAGAAGTGATGGCAATCCGCAATGATTTGCGTGAGAAATTAAAATCTGCGGTTGATAAAAATCAAAAGGATTATATTCTGCGGGAACAACTGCGGTTGATCCGTGAAGAATTAGGAGAGACGAATACAGATACAGATATAGAAAAATTTCAGTCACAGACCGCAAAACTAGAGGCTAACAAAGAAATTAAAGATAAATTATATGAAGAAATCAATCGTTTTAAAAATCTTCCTGTCAGTTCTTCAGAAAGTGCAGTTGTGCGGGGGTATATCGAAACACTGTTAGAACTGCCATGGGAGCATTGCTCGAAAGACAATAAAGATATTAAAAATGCAGAGCGTATCTTAAACGAAGACCATTATGGATTAGAAAAAGTAAAAGAACGTATGCTGGAATTTTTAGCTGTGCGTAATCTGACGAGTAAAGGAGACAGTCCGATCATCTGTTTGGTTGGCCCGCCTGGAACAGGCAAGACCAGTATTGCAAAATCAGTTGCTGCAGCATTGGATAAGCAGTATGTCCGCATCTGCCTTGGCGGTGTACGGGACGAAGCAGAGATCCGAGGCCATAGGAGAACTTATGTGGGAGCGATGCCGGGACGGATTATTACAGGGTTAAAAAGCGCAGGAGTGAATAATCCGTTAATGCTTTTAGACGAAATCGATAAATTAAATGGAGATTTTAGAGGTGATCCTGCCTCTGCACTGCTCGAAGTATTAGACAGCGAACAAAACAGCCGTTTCCGTGATCATTATGTAGAAGTACCTGTTGATTTATCAGAAGTATTATTTATTGCCACAGCAAACGATGCTGGCAATATCCCGCGGCCATTGCTGGACCGTATGGAACTGATTGAAGTTTCCAGCTATACAGAAAATGAAAAACTGCATATCGCAAAAGAACATTTGCTTGTAAAGCAGATGAAGAAAAATGGCTTGAAACCAAAGCAGTTATCCATGAGCGACAAAGCGCTTGCAAAAATTATCAGCGGCTATACAAAGGAGGCAGGCGTGCGCAATTTAGAGCGAAAAATCGGTGCAGTATGCCGGAAAGCAGCGAAGGAGATTTATGAAAACAAGCGGGCCTGCGTCCATGTGACGGGCAATCTTTTGGAAAAATATCTGGGCATTCCACGTTATACGCCTGAGCAAATTAACGAAAAAGACGACGTGGGAATTGTCCGCGGCCTTGCATGGACAAGTGTAGGAGGCGTGACACTGGAGGTAGAGGTTAACTGTATGCCAGGCAAGGGAGAAATGAAGCTGACCGGAAAGCTGGGCGATGTGATGAAGGAATCTGCGTTGGCTGCACTAAGC
>CANDJR010000122.1 GCA_947385105.1 uncultured Eubacterium sp. | reverse complement strand
TTTATTTTCAAAGACACAATTTATTTTACACTACCAATACAACAGCCATTGGTATGAGCGAACTCATTCCCAAATAGATAGAAGTTGTTGCTTTCAGCATCATTGACTGATAATTGATTTCAGATGCTGCTACCTTTGTAATCAGCATTGCCAATACTATTGGTAATGCAACGCCGAAAATATGTGCATATGGATTGCCAATCACGTTTAGCATTTCAAATTTAACCATTTGCAGTGTAATGATTTTCCGTTTGTTATTTGTCTGTACACTATTTGTCATCTATTTGATCCTCCTGCTGCATTTCGTACGCCTCTTTTGCATTGATATAAATACTTTCTATATCACGGTTACTGCGTTTAAAGTTAATATTATACGCAACCAACCGCTGAACGATCTCTTGTTCTTCTTGTTGTGACGCGCATGATAATACAATGAGATGTTCTGGTGACGTAAGCTGTCTATAATCTTTTGCTAACTGTATGCTTTTTTCACACGCATCCATTACAATGACAGCCCGTTTGCAGTATTTTTGAAATAATTCTTCTCGCTTTCCATAGTCAATGACTCTGCCTTTATCCATAATAAGCAGTTTATCTGCAATCTGTTCCAATTCTTCATAGTAATGGGATACTATACACAGACTTGAATCTTTTTCACGATACCACTCCGTCATCTTTTCCATAAGCTTTTGCCGCGTTTCAAAATCCAGCCCTGAGGTCACTTCATCATAAAAAGTTAACGGTGCATCCTGCATCAAAATCATTATAATTGTAAAGCGCTGTTTTTGACCGCCGGATAATTTGCTGTATTTCTTTTTAAGACACGCCCCAAATTCAAAAAACTCAATTAAATTTTGAAGCTCCTTATTTTTTGCGATTTTAGTCTGCAAAATTGTTTCCATTATATGTTTTACTGGCATCGCATCTGTATATTCGTTGAACTGCATATGTACGGCAATTTGATTTTGCTGTAAGTAATTGCGTATGGTACCTTGATATGGCACAAGACCCAAAATACTTTTAATCATCGTAGTTTTTCCAGCTCCATTCGAACCAATAATACCAATGCGATCGCCTTTTTCTATGCAAATAGGCGTGTGAATATCTAATGCAGTAAATTTTCCAAATTTGACTGTTAGATTTTCGATTGTGAGAATCATAAACTGTCTCCTTTCGTGTAGAAAGCTTACACTTTAATAAATTATTTTCTATTCCTAACTTACCATATGGATATGAAGTGCGTATGAAGATGACATGAAATTATCATATAGATCTATTTGCCATTTCTGTATGCGCCATGTATAATAAAAAAGACTTGATTCAAAAATACAAAAAGGGAAATGAGAAAGATGAATATACGATACACCTGTCTAAATGACTTAGAACAGATTTGCGCAATCTATGCTTATGCCCGTGAGCAAATGCGCAAATCCGGCAATCCCAATCAATGGAACAGTCATTATCCATCGATTGAAATTTTAAAAGAAGATATTCGAAATCAGAATAGTTATGTAATCCTTGATCAAAATGATATCATTGCTGTATTTACCTTTATCCTTGGAGATGATCCTACTTATGCGAAAATTGAACACGGAGCTTGGCTCAACAACCAGGCATACGGAACGATTCATAGAATCGCCAGCAGCGGAAAGAAACAAGGGATGTTCCACTGCTGCCTTTCTTTTTGTAGGTCTAAAATAGACAATATACGAATTGATACTCATGCCTGTAACTACACAATGCAGCATTTGC
Source organism: uncultured Eubacterium sp. (assembly GCA_947385105.1). Lineage (GTDB taxonomy): Bacteria > Bacillota > Clostridia > Lachnospirales > Lachnospiraceae > Eubacterium_J. The sequence continues at coordinate 8,073 of CANDJR010000122.1, read as the reverse complement.
TTATGCACAGTGGATTTCAAAAGTGCGGACAGATTTATACCCAGGACGGCAGCCCTAGAATTGCTTACCAGCTATCAAACTCTAATACAGCTTCTACCCCATCTTCCTGATTGTATATACGCATCTGTGCCTTCATACTTTTCGCATAATAGGCCGCAATGTAAAGCCCCAGTCCATGTGATGTTGATGTGTTTCCATGCTCACCCCGTACAAACGGCTCAAAAATATGCGGCAGCAGGTCATCTGGAATCGCAGCTCCTTCATTGCGTATCGCCACACTTTTTTCTGTAAGAATTATATGAATCTGCTTTTTGCACTGCGTGTATGCAATTGCATTTGACAATAAATTATCTATTATTTTTGACAGCATATACTCATCTGCCATTATACATGCTGCAAGTTCTCCTTCTACAGAGACTGTCAGCTGCTTTTCTGCTATGGGCACGCGGTAGGAGTTCAGCTGTCCCTGTATCAGATCATACAGGCTGATACGATATTGATTCGGTTTTTCACGGCCTTGGTTCATCGATAATATCTCTTGTACCATGCGCCGCATAGACAAAAGCTGTTCTTTTACCTTTGGCAAATACTTATCCCGCTCCTTGTATTTGCCAACCTTCCCGATCATACCATCTACTAATAAAAGAGATGCCGTTATCGGTGTTTTCAGCTGGTGGGAAGATGCGCGCAAAAACATTTCCTGGCGTTCATTTTCTTCTATCAGACTTTTATTTACATCCTGCCATTTTTCATAAACCGGGCGCACAATTCCATTTGAGTATACTTGCGAAAAAATAAGTGCAAGCAAAACAATAACTGCACAGAGCATCGGCACACTCTGCATAACAACGGGACGGATTTCTTCCATATGCGGTGTAACAACTGGCAGCTGCGATATTACAATACCGTCTGCTACCCGTTCTGCTGCCATATAAACTGTATATCTATTCGTCCTGTCAAAGATGTTTGATTCTATAATAACAGACTGTCCAGGTCCTGCGTGTATCTGGAATGATTCTTTCTCATAGAGTCTTTTGTAATCATTTTGCAATGCAAGCTCTACTTTAATTGGAAGTTGCTGCTGTCTTTGAACAATTTCTTCTATCTTGTGTTTCCATCCATCTATTTTTTCCTTTATTTCGTTAGCTGTATGTACATTGTCATCACCATCTTTTGGCAATAACTGATCAGCATCCAATGTATACGCAAATTTCTGGATATCCGCAAGCAATGATTTTGTATCGGCATCTAATGCTGTAATGTTTATGGATGCAAGTTTTGAGACAATTTCTATCTTTTTTTCTTCAAATGGAATTTTTATGGAAATACATGCAGAAGGATTTCTTACATTTACATGGCTGTAAGATCCTGTTTCGACAAATGTCTGGTGTTGCTTTTTTATAGCATGGAGATTTTGTTCCACTGTATAGGACACATACAAAGACGGCAACATCCAGATAAAATAACTAATTAAAAGCAGCATCATGATGCACGCTAAAAGTAAACTGTACAGCAAATTTTTTTGTCCAAGGCGTTTCATATATCTACCCCCTTGTCAAACTGATATCCAATGCCAATTACGGTTCTAATATACGCTGCAGGCAGCTTTTTCCGCAAGTTTTTTACATGTGCATCAATAATCCTGTCATTGCCCACATAGTCTTCATTATAGATCCGCAAGATGAGTTGTTCCCTTGTAAAAACGCGGTTCGGCTCTTCATAAAGTGTTTGTAGGAGAAGATATTCGCTCACAGTCAAAGGCAGCTTTTCCCCTTTATAATATGCACAGTATGCCTCCTGCTGCAAATAAAGTCCCTGATCTTGCTCTGTTTCTTTTTTCTGTACATTTCCATAGGTCCGGCGAAGTACTGTTTCCATTCGTTTTAACAGTATGAGCGGAGAAACCGGTTTAATAATATAATCGTCTGCATAAAGATTAAATGCCTGGACTTGTGTTTTTTCATCATCTAGGGCTGTCAACATGATCACAGCCATATCCGGCAGTTCCTTTCGAATATACTGCAGCACTTCAAATCCACTACGCCCCGGCACCATAATATCTAAAACCGCCGCATCAAATTTTTTCTGCTTCAAAAGCAGGAATGCTTCATCACCACGCTCAATCTCTGTTACCTCGTAGCCGGATACTGTCATATATTCTTTTAACACTTCGCGAATCACAGGTTCGTCTTCTAAGAAAAGTACCTGGTAAGATTTGTGCGTCTGCATAGCGATTCCTTTCTTCCTTTTTCGTCATTGTAATTTAATTCCTGCTTTTAGAAATTCATCAACATTATCAGCAGTAACTTTCTCATAAGGCAAGTAAATATATTTCTCATTTTTAAATTCGATTTCTTTCATCCCTTTTTTCATGATAAGTGCAAATGCCAGCTTAGCCATTGCCGCAGCCTGCCCTTCCTTATCATTATATACGGTTGCATACATTTTTCCATCCGCTACTGCTTTTAACCCAATATCCGTTCCATCCACACCTAGAAATACAGGCAGTGCTGATTCTGTAACATTTGACTTTTTATAAGCATCAATGGCGCCAAGAGCCATATCGTCATTATTTGCTAAAACAAGTTCTATTTTATTCTGATATTGTCTAATCATCTGCGTCATGCGGTTTTGCGCTTGCGCACGATTCCAATTTGCAATCCCGTACGTTAACTTTTCAAGTTCAATACCTTTGCTTTTTAGCGTATTCACTGCATTTTCTGTCCGAATAATCGTATCCTGATGACCTGGTTCTCCTTCTAACACCACGTATTGAATCTTTCCGTCTTGATTGCGATCAATGTGGCTATTTTTTTGTATGGCATCTGCTGCCAGCTGCCCTTGCAGCACGCCTGATTGTTCAGAAAGTGCGCCAACATAATATAGCCCGTCCCACTGCAGCATATCTTCAGCAACAGGCTCTCTGTTAAAAAAAATAATCGGCACATGATTCTCTCTGCCTAAATCAATAATTTCTGATGGATCCGCCCGATCTACCAAATTTACACACAATATATTACAACCTGCATCCATAAGCTCCTTTACCTGATCGTCTTGTGTGCGCTGCGAATATGCTGCATCCCGAACTGTCATAGACACTTCTATTTTTTTATGATCCATTTCTTCCAGCTTTTCTCCAAAGCATAGAATCAATTCGTTTAAAAACGTATCACTTTTATCATAATACGTAACTCCCACATGCAGCTTACTGGCTGCGTCAGGCTGCTTTTTTTCACATGCGCTCAAAAGCTGCATCCCTATGCACAAAACAATTCCTGCTGCAATTCTTTTTTTTGCTTTCATAAAACCTCCGAGAAATCACTGCTTTGCTTCGCATGTATAAGGTTTTCCTCTCTGCTAGTATCCCTGGCTCATCGTAAATAGTATCTCCTGGTTCTTTACAGAAAACAGTTCTTCCCTTCGCAAAGCCGCATAAGATACTACCTGCCCTTTCATCTGATATAGACTATGCCTCAGACATTCCGCTGTCTCTGTCAGACTTTGATATCCAACCATAAATTCATCAGGTACGACCAGACATTCTACTGCGCCTGTATCTAAGTAATACACAGCTTCTGTAGAACTTCCAATTCCATACACTAACGCCCCATGCAAATTATTTGCTGCTGCATGCTCAGCTACTGCAATGAGGCTGTAGTCATCCAATGCAATTACAATCTCTGCCCTTGGTTGTATGTTATAAAAACTATTTCCGCCTTTTGAATCAGATGCTGTAACAGACCAGCTAATTTTTGCTCCCGTTTCTTTTAATACCTCCAAAAAACCTTCCTTACGGCTGTTGCTGATGCCCGTTTCATCAGTTTCTTCCCATGCATCTTGTACGACAATACCAATTGTTTTGTCTTTGAGAAAACCATTAAAGTCTTTTAAAAGCTCCTCTGCTAAGGCTTTACCCATACCATAATGATCAGATGCTACCACAGGGTGCTGTGTGTTTTCAAGCATATTAGGCACTCTAGACTCTACAAGCATAACCGGAACCTTTTTATTTATACTATTTTGGATTTGTTTGGCACCCAGTCCAGACACAGGCTGCATAATAATTCCGTCTGCTCCATTTTCAAGCTCACGATTAACCAAATCCATTTCTTCTTCTGCTGTCAGCGTATTTCCTGTGCTTACAACAAATAGCTCCATATCCTGATCTTGCGCTGCCATTTTAAGCCCATATCGAAAGGCAGACCAGCGATTCGCGTCAGAATCTACGATAACGACAGAAATCTTTTCCCTTTCGCTTTTTTGTCCTTGTATCATAATTATGCTAAGTATGAGTACAATCATTCCCAGAGCTGTTTCAATAAAAAGAAACGCTTTTTTATTCTGTTTCATCATTCTTTACCATTGTTTTGTATTACCCGCTTGCAAATTATTTTAGGCCAGACACTTTCTCCTTTGTATAGAGCTGTCCTTTTTCCAGTATCTGCCTGTTTTCTTCTGTAAAAGGCACTGCTGGAATATGAATAGATACCGTCGTTCCTTCATCAGGTTCGCTTTCTACTATAAGCCCATACTCTTTTCCAAATAAAATACGGATTCGGTTATTGACATTAACAAGTCCTACTCCTGAGCCATGTTTATGGATATGTTTGCTGTCTGTTAAAACAAATTTTACCTCATCCTCTGTCATGCCTACGCCGTTATCTGTTACAGAAAGAATCACTGTTGCGTCCTGCAATTTGCCGCTCACCCTGATTTCTCCACTGTCATCCAGGTCAATCAGCCCATAATTAATCGCATTTTCTAATATAGGCTGCAAAACCAATTTTACAGTGCAAAAGTTATGAATACTTGGATCAATGTCAAAGACAACAGAAAACAGATTTTTATATCGTATTTTTTGTATATTCATATAGCTTTTGGCGTGCTGCAGCTCATCTTGAATACTAATAATCGTACGTCCCTTTGAAAGGCTGATTCGAAACAGCTTCGCTAATTCTGAGATCATAAATACCGCATCGTCATTCCGCTCACCTTCCACCATCCATGTAATCGAATCTAATGCATTGTACAGAAAATGTGGATTGATTTGGCTTTGCAGGGCATCCAGCTCACTTTTTCGCCTTTCTGTCTGCTCTAACACAATTTTGTGCATCAATGTATCAATCTGTTCATAGGAATGCTGGATGGAATAGGCAAGGTGCCTGATTTCCAAAGAACCGCCAATATAAATCTCTGGCTTTTCGCCTGCCTCGTATTCCATAATGGATTCATTCAGCTTTAAAATAGGGCTGGAAATTCGCACAGAAATCATACGATTGATGACAACCAGCATCATTGCCATTAGCAGGATCAGCATGACAATAAAATATTTAATATTAAACATCCCATGGGTAAAAGTGGCAGAAGGAATAATTCCTACCAATTTCCATCCTGTATAGCTAATCGTATTGACAATGACTTTTCGCTGCTCACCTTCAAAAACATCATTGTAAATTCCGTCTTTGTATTTTGCCACTTTCGCACTATTTTCGTATGCAAGTCCATTGCTGATCTGTATCTGACGCGTATGATAAATAATTTCTCCATTACTGTCACACAAGTAATAATATTGCCCATGATTGGATGTATTCATTTTTTTCATCATCCGCGAAATACTGGCATAATCCATATCTACGAGCAAAACACCTAAAATCGATTCTCCATGATCCGTAATTTCTACGGCACGGCTTAAGGAAATCACCCAATAATAGCGGCGTGTGGCATCGTCAAATAAGTTCTGTATATGCGGTGTCGAAAAATGCATATTTTCCATCTTTCCTACTGCCTTTTGAAACCACTCCTGCTTTGCGACATTTGGATCTTCTTTTTGCAGCGCTACAGGCTCTGCTGCTATCAGACTTCCATAATTGTTATAAATCGCAATACTGCGCAAGTTATTTCTATTTGCTTCATAAATGAGATTCATTCCTTGTCGAATGTCGTTTTTGGGGCTGGAAAAATCATTTTCTTTGATGACATTATAATAAATTGCATCCGATATTTGACGCATATTCACGAGATAATCTTCCAGGCTTTCGCCTGTTTGTTCCATTAGCTTTTGTGTCCCTTGTATCATCTCTTGTTTTGCTGAAGCGGAAAAACGAAAATACATAACTACTCCCAAAACCAGCATAATGGAGATCGAAATCATCGTAAACGCTGCCATAATCGTAGACTGTATTCCTCTTGGCTGGAACTGTTCCCAATATTTAAAATATTTATTTTTTATTTTCTGCATGCTCTGTCCTATATTTTGAAGGAGACACGCCAAACCGTCTTTTAAATACATAACTAAAATAATTTGGATCTGTGTAGCCTACTTTTTTTGCAATCATATAACTTTTTTCATTCGTTTCAATTAAAAGACAAGCTGCCCGATCCATGCGATAATCTGTTAAATAGCTAATAAACGAATTTCCTGTTTCTTTTTTAAATAGTGTTGAAAAATATGAATTTGATACACCCAATGCTTCGCACACACAATCTAAGGAAAGTCCTTCCTCTCCATAATGATTGTGTACATATTCTTCTGCATTTACAACAAAAGACTTTGTAGATTTATTTCTTGCGCTAATCATTTTGCTCCGAAACGAAAGACTGGAACTAATAAGCCATTCCCGCAGCGCATCTGGTTCCATGTCCAATAGTTTACTGTATAACTTGCCAATATCATCGGTACTATCTTCCTGCATTAAAATATCATGATTGAGTGAAAATCGATAAAATTCACTTAGCAATTCCATAATATCAAGATGATGCTGCTGTAAAGATTTCTTTGGAAATGCCAACTGCATCAAATACTTATCCGCTGCCTGTATGACATCTTCTTGGGAACCTAAACGAATCATTTTAAACAAATTAGACAATACCATTGTATTCGCTGTTCCTGGCCTGCTCATTTTATTTGGCGCAATTTCTTTCATATTGATTGCTCTGGACGCACCATAAATAACCCGGTAAGATACTGCCTCCCTTGCGTTCAAATAAGATTGCGACAACTCTAAGATATTGCTGCAAACACTGCCAATGCCTACGGTCACGACTGCACCAATCATCCTGCGGGCATATTTACAAAACCGATCACACTCGTCTGTTAGTTCGGAAATATCATTCTTATTTTTCAATTGCGTAATTAAAATCGTATTGCCAAGATAAGAAAAACATTTTGCCTGCCATTTCTGGGCCAAATGCTCTTTTGCCTGTTTTTGAACAGACGTACTTAGCAGCAAAGGATTCATATCACCCGGTGTCTCACTGGATGATGTATAGATGACCAGGCAGCTAAAAAACGGCCCGTCAAAAGAAACCTGGCAGTCTGATAAATACTTTGGTATTTCATCTTCATGGATTCTTCCTTCAATTAAGGAAGTATAAAAATCTGCTTGTAAAAGAGGCAATGATTCCATATAGTACTTTTGCAAAATTTCGACACCACGTTTTTCCGCAATTTCTTGGTCTAGTTTTCCTTTTAACTGCATAAAAACTTCGGTCAATTCTACTGAATTAACTGGCTTTAGGATATATTCTTCTGCCTCAAGATGCACTGCCTCTTTTGCATATTCAAACTCATCAAATCCAGTAAAAAATAAAATCTTTGTCGCTGGAAAATCTGTTTTAATATGGTTTGCCAACGCTATCCCATCCATATAGGGCATTTTAATATCTGTCATAACTACATCTGGCTGGTATTCCTCTACCATTTCCAAGGCTTTTAACCCATTACCAGCATATCCAATTACAGAAAAGCCAATACTTTCCCAATCAATTTTTTTCATGATAACCTGTATGACATCTTCTTCGTCATCTACTAAAAGTACTGTATATCCTACCATTTTTTTCTCCATTTATGATTTTCCAGCCTATGATTTCACATTATAGCAAACAGATAAAAAAATGTAAACACCTGTAAAATAATACAAGAGCTGCAAATTACTACAGCTCTTGTAAATGATCTTAAAATCTCTATTTTATTTGTTGTTACTGTTCACTCCGTTCTCAGTAACATGCTAAAATTCATCTCAAATTGCCTGCGGCAATGGAATTTTTGCACTCCTGAATCATTTTCTTACGGAC
>CANDJR010000121.1 GCA_947385105.1 uncultured Eubacterium sp. | reverse complement strand
TGTTCATTTTTGTATAATTTTCAATCCACTATTCAAGAGTTTCCGAGAGTACTCTGAGAACGTCCCTCGTTTGTCTGTTTCTTATTTATATCTTCTAAGAATCTGTTTGCTTGCAATAACTGTCTGGATTTCCCCAGTACCACCAGAAATACGTGTAATACGCAAATCACGATAAATACGGCTGACACGGCTGCCGCAGAATCCGATTCCTGCCATTACCTGCATTGCATGATCTACAACTTCATTTGCTGCTTCTGAGCAGTACTGCTTTGCAATCGAAGCTTCTTCACGTTTTAACATATTGTTATCCTTATTCCATGCAAAGTGTAAAAGCATATCACGCATTGAATAAATGCGCATAGCCATTTCCATAATGTGATTCTGGATCAGCTGAAGTCTTCCGATTTCTTTTCCAAATGCTATTCTTTGGTTTGCATAGCGGCATGCATCTTCATATGCACAAAGCGCCTGCCCATATGCGTTGAATGCATCAATGAGACGTTCATAGTCAAATCCCTTGGAAGTAGCTAACAGCCCATTTCCCTCAGTACTAAACATATCTTTTTCTTCAATTTCCACATTGTCAAACCAAATATCATTTACATTTTCCATATGAAGACCCATCGTCTCCATTGGCTCTTTCTTACATTCTGGTACATTAGTTGGTACAAACCAAAGTGTAAGCTGTTCTGGATTCTCACTATTTTTTGCCAGAGTCAGGCAGTAATCACTTCCCTGTGCACCAGAGATAAAATGCTTATGTCCATTGATATAAACTTTTCCATCTTTTCTGGTATATGTAGTCAAAATAGTATTGCTGGATAAATCTGTACCAGCAGTAGGCTCTGAAAATCCCTGAGAATAAGCTGGATGTCCTTCAAAGAACAGCGGCATAAATTTATCAATCTGTTCTTTTGTTCCGTTTTCCAAAAGAGCGTCTGCTTTTACATGATCCCAGAACAAATATACAGGAGCGCCGCATCTTCCAAGAGCCTCCATAACCAAAAACATCGTAACTGCTCCTTCTCCGTCTCCGCCTGCTTCTTCTGGCAGAAACATGCTAAAGCAGCCAAGCTCCTTTAAAATATCCCAGAACTTTTCTGGATGCTCATGATTCTTGTCACAATCCTGAAAATAACTTTCCAGATTCTCACGTGTCATTGCCTCTTCAATTGCCTGTACCATCAATTCCTGTTCCTCTGTCATTCTGAAATCCATAAAAATTTCCTCCTTAATCCTTTTATTATTTACTGACACAACAGCCTTGTTCCGCCAGTTTTTCTTTTATTTTTTCTGTCTATTTTTATTTCTCTTTCAATTCTGCCCGTTTATTTTCCCTGCCAGTTTGGCTGACGTTTCTCCAAGAATGCTCTTGGCCCTTCTGTTGCATCTTCGGTCTTTTCAATATAATCCCAGCAGCGGTTGCAGAAGCGCTGTGCGTCTTCCTGAGATACCTGAGGTGCAATGTGGAAAATCTCTTTGGTAAGACGAAGGGAAATTGGCGCGTTTTTCGCAATTGTCTGTGCCAGTTCCATTGCTTTATCCATCACCTGATCTGCTGGAACTACATAATTTACCAACCCTACTTCATACGCACGCTGTGCAGAAATTAACTTTCCAGTTAAACACATCTCAGCCGCGATTTTCTGAGGAATCAGCTTCGGCAAACGGATTAATCCGCCGCTGGTTGCAAGAAGCCCTACCTTTACTTCCGAAAGTCCAAATCTGGCATGATCTGCAGCTACAATCAAGTCACAGGATACTGCAATTTCCAATCCACCTGCTACTGCTGTGCCGTTTGCCGCACAGATAATTGGCTTTGCGCTGACACGCTCTGTAATTCCTGCAAATCCATGCTCCATAATTGTCTGGCATCCGCCGTTTTCATCATAAGCGCTTAAATCTTCCCCTGCACAGAAGCTTTTCTCTCCTGCCCCTGTGATAATGATGCATCCTACCTCTGGATCCTTCTCCGCATGATTTAATACTTCCTCCATCATGGCAGATGTCTCTGGATCAATGGCATTCCTTCGCTCATTTCTGTTAATTGTTACAATCAATACACCATCTTTTAACTCTGTAAGCACTTTCTTATTTTCCATCTCTTGCCTCCTGCTTTTTATAAATTTCCCAAATAGGGATTTGACCTTCTTTCTATTTCTAACTTTGTAATGTCCTCATGCCCTGGATAAACCATCCAATTACCTGGCATAGCGGCCAGTCGTTTCAAAGATGCCCGCATCTGTTTCATGCTGCCCCCTGGAAAATCTGTCCGCCCAATGCTGCCGCAGAATAAAGTATCTCCTGTAAACATGCAGTTTTCTGTCAAAAATGTCACTGACCCAGGCGTATGTCCTGGTGTGTGAATGACCTGGAACACAATGCCTGCAAGATTTAATTCCTGGCCCTCGCTTAGCTTTCTGACATTTTTAAAAGCTGTGACTGTAGGGAAAACCATTCCCATATCATGTTCTTCCAGTTCCTTCGGACAGTCCAAGGGATGACAATATACAGGAAGATACGGCCAGCATTCTTGTAATTTTGGCACTGCCAGAAAATGATCATAGTGGCCATGCGTAAGAAGCACTGCCTCTGGCGTCAGTTTTTTTCTTTCCATGTAGCTAATGAGTTCTTTTGCATGATCCGCTGGATCAATGAGAACACACTTCCCTTTTTCCTGACCTGTTACAATATAGCAATTTGTCTCAAACATCCCTAACACAAACCGTTGTATCTGCATGGCTGCCCTCCTGTAATTTTTCTAAAACATATGCTCGCCTGCTACTCCATCATCTATGAGCTTTTGGATTTCCCCTTCTGTATATCCAACGGATGCCAGGATATCTCTCGTATCCTGTCCAAGCAGCGGAGAACCCCTATGTATCGGGCAGACCTCATTATTAAAGCGAATCGGATTGTTGTAAAAACGAATATTTCCAATTTTATCCTGCCATGCAAAAGAAGTTGCCTCTGTCTGATTTGCATGGTCAGATGTATAAGCTTCGATAAATGGAAGTACTTCTGATGCTGGTACATCTGCTGCCAAAAGCTTTTCTTCTACTTCCTTGCGAAACATGGTACGAGTCACAGCTTCTATTTGTTCTGCCAGTGCATCCCTGTTTGCAACACGTCCTGCATTGTCCTCAAAACGCGGATCATCTGGCAGGCTTAACACTTCTTTTAGGCTCTGCCACCGCTGCTGGCTGTCTGCAATGATGGATACCCAGCCATCCCGCGCCTCAAAGATGCCATATGGCGCAGTAAATCTGTCATGATTGCCAAATCGGGACTGTGCTTTTCCATATTTTCCATAGTCCATGAGCGTTTCCGCACAGGAAATCATCACCACATCCGACATGCCTACATCAATACGGCATCCTTTTCCTGTTTTGCGTGCTTCGATTAGTGCCATCAATACGGCATTAAATCCATAAATTCCAGTCAATGTATCACAATTTGCATTTCCAGCCTTCATAGGCGCACCGTCTGGTTCCCCGTTGCTGGCTGCAAAACCGCCTCTTGCCGCTGCAATCGCATCATAACAAGGATATTTCATCAAAGGACCGCTTGCGCCAAACCCGCTCAAAGACATAAATACGATTTTCGGGTTGAGCTCTTTTAATTTGTCATACCCTAATCCCAGACGATCAATCGAGCCGCTCTTGAAGTTTTCCAGGACAACATCTGCTTCTTTTACCATCCGGTAAATAATCTCTTTGCCTTCCTGCGAGGAAAGATCCAGCTCTATGCTCTGTTTATTTTTATTGTACGCACAGTATAAGGTGCTCATCCCATTTACGAAAGGGTCCCATGTTCTTGACTGATCCCCGGCATTGTAGCGTTCTACTTTCCACACTTCTGCACCCAGGTCTGCAAACTGCCAAGCTGTATATACACCAGCCAGGGCAATGGTGAAATCCAGTACCTTCATACCTTTAAATACGCCTTTTGATTCCCATTTGGCCATTTTCCTATCTCCTTTCTAGCCTTAGATTATGCCTTCTGCCTTCATGTGCTCCATTTGTTCCTGAGAAATGCCAAGCTCTGCAAGACAGTCCTGCGTGTCTGCCCCTAAAGCTGGCGCTGGAGCAATTACGTTGTCTTCTTGTGTATCTCCGGTAAACTTTGCAGCTTTTCCAATCTGTAACGTATCCCCTTCCTTTGGATCATTGATATGAATCAGCATATTCCGATCTGCTACCTGAGCATCATTTACTAATTCTTGGAAGGTATTACAAGGGCCGCCTGGTACCATTGCCTCGCGGCATATCATATCTGCCTCTTCGATGGTAATCGTAGCAAAATAATCCCGAAGCTGCTGGTCTAAGTCCCCAAAATAATTCTCCATAGAACGCGCTGGATCATGGGCATAACGCGGATCTTCTGCCCACACATCTTTCCCTGCACACTTAGCAAAGCTGATCCACTGGGCATCGCTCCCAATACTTAATGAGAACCATCCATCCTTGCACCGGAAGGTATCGGTAGGATTCGTTGTTGGGAACCCGTTTCCAATCCGCTTTGGTAATGTGTTCATTCCAAGAAGCCCTTCTACAAAGGTATCATCCAAGGAAACCATTGTATGCCATACACTGACTGACACTTTCATGCCCTCTCCCGTTTCTTGAGCATTCAGATAAGCTGCCAGCATACCCGCGCTTAAATGCCAGCTGCTGTAAATATAGGCCAGCGGAAAGCCAAACTTAGTAGGACGTTCCGGGAAACCTGTTTTTTCCTGTAAACCGGATCTGGAATTAATCAGTAAATCATAATCTGGCATATCCTTCCAAGGACCAGATTCTCCATAAGGGGTCAGCACGCCATAAATCAGCCTTTGATTCTCTGCTTTTAATGCTTCATACCCTAACCCCAGCTTTTCCATCTGTTCTTCTGATTTGTTCACCACCAACATGTCAAACTGAGAAACCAGGCGTTTTAGCACATCCTGTCCGGCCTTTTTTTGGATATCCAAGGTCATACTTTTCTTCCCTCGATTGTAAAAGGCCTGGTAAATTCCTTCTTCCCCATCCATGGCCCCACGTTTGCGGATGCTGTCCCCACCATGAGGATTTTCAATCTTAAGCACTCTAGCTCCATAATCAGCAAACATGCTGGCAGCATACGGGTTGCCATCCGTAAGATCCAACACTTTCAATGAACAAAGTGGCTTCATAGTTTTGTCTCCCTTCTGTTTACTTTCACGTAAAAATTGACAGTCAAAAAAAATAAATCCTATTGCGTACTGTTTGTAGCGAGTATAACACGTTCACGTTTCCCAAGTCAAATCACAAAATCAGACAATATTTCAACGTAAACTTTGTTAAAATTGTACAATTTTAATTTTTCTACCTAATAAAGTCATTTTGCAAAATGCTGTTTTATCTATCACAAAACCGGATTTTTTCGACTTTCTAAAAATTCAGCCATTGACAAATCCTGGTCCATTGATTATGATAAAAACATCAAATATACTTTTTCGTGAAAGTTTCCGAAAACGTATAGCATTTCACTCTCACTCTGAGAAGAAAAATATCAAACAGGAAAGGAAGAACAGGTATATGAAAATCATTGCATGTTGCAAAATTGTTCCAAACGAAGAAGAAATTACAGTACTGCCAGACCGGACCCTTGCAATGGCAGAAGCATCACTGAAAATTAGCCAGTACGACCTGAACGCATTAGAGAGCGGCAAGACACTGGCAGCAGAAAGCGGCGGAAGCATGGCTGCACTTTCTATTGGTTCCAGCAATTTTCTGGAAAATTCTAAAATCCGCAAGGATATTTTATCCCGCGGTGCAGATGAACTGAATCTTGTGATTGATGACACACATGAATTTTCTGACTCTTTACAAACGGCAAAGGCAATTGCTGCCGCTTTAAAAGCAATCGGCTCTTATGATGTCGTATTATGCGGCGCAGGCTCCAGTGACTTATACCTCCAGGAAGTAGGTATACAGGCTGGTACCATCTTAGATATTCCTGTTGTCAACAATGTCACTGGTATCAAAATCGCTTCTGAAACTACCCTGGAAGTGGAACGAACCTTAGAAGAAGAAGTGGAAATACTAGAAGTTTCCCTCCCTGCTGTACTGTCTGTTTCCTCAGAAATTAACGTACCTGCAGTTCCAAGCATGCGTGAAATCATGAAAGCAGGAAAGAAACCTGTGAATGTACTTTCCATTGATGCTCAAATTACAGCTTCTGCCAGCACAGCAGAACAGCTTGCCCCAGAACAGCAAGAACGCCGCCAGGAAATCGTAGAAGGCGACAACGAAGAAGCAGTAGACGCACTGGTTTCATTCTTGAGAAAAGAAGGATTTTAAGTAGAGGAGGATATTCATTATGGCAATTCAGTCTGTTTTTATTGTAACTGACAACTATGCTGTCCTGCCTGAATTCTGTGCAGGAGCAAAAAATCTCGCAAATTCCGTTACTGCTGTTGTGTTCGGCGATGAAGCTGCTGCAAAAGAACATGCATCCTGCGGCGCTGACAAAATCGTTTTCTGCCCGGTTTCTGAGGCGGGCGCACCAGAAGATTATGCAGCACCAATTGCTGCTATGATAAAAGAACAGCCTCAGGCCATCGTAATGGTCAACAACAGCATTCGCGGCCGCTGCCTTGCTGGAAAACTTTCTGTTTACTTGGATACTGCTGTACTTGGCAGCGTAAACGAATTAACGCTAGAAAACGATACGCTCTCCTGCCGCCGCGTGGTATATGGCGGAACAGCACAGCGGAAAGAAAGTTTTACTACTCCTTATGGAGTTATCACCATTTCCTCTGGCATCTTTGATTCTCCTACAGAGATTTCTGGAAATGCTGAGGTTCTTCCAATTGCAGGCGCTCCTGCTGAGTCAATCCGCAGAATTTCCCGCAATGAGAAAAAAGAGGGTACCGTAAACTTAGTTGCTGCAAAACGCATTGTAGACGTAGGCCGTGGCCTTGCTGCTGAGAAAGACCTGGAAATTTGCCGGAACCTGGCAAAAGTCCTGGATGCAGAAGTTGGATGTTCCCGCCCGGTTGCCGAAAATAATAAATGGATGCCAAAGGCATGTTATATGGGAATCACAGGCGTACAGGTGAAGCCAGAATTAATCGTCGTATTGGGTGTATCCGGACAGGTACAGCATATTGGCGGCATCAACAAATCAAAAGTCATTGTTGCCATCAATAAAGACAAAGCAGCACCTATCTTCAAAAATGCCGACTTTGGACTGGTAGGCGATATGTATAAAATCCTGCCGTCTTTGATTGAGAAGCTCTCATAATCCCGTACAGATAACGTTGACAAAATCGGTCACATATGTCGTACAAAGCAGAGCATTTAGATGATTTTACATACACTCTGTCCATAAAACTATTTTCCAGGAATTATAAAGGAGTGCCGTTATGATAGCAGATATTGTAGGAAACCGTACCTTGAAAAGCCAATGGAATGAAACTGTAAAAATTTATGGAAAAAACCTTTTTTTGAAATATATTTCCGTGCAGGATGAAATAAGTTCTTACACTTACCAGGAATTTGATCGGAATGTAAAGCGGACAGCCAACCTGCTTTTGAACCTGGGAATCCAAAAAGGTGAATTTGTGGCACTACACCTGCACAACCGGCCGGAATATCTGGTCTGTTGGCTGGCAATTGCCCAAATCGGTGCGATCTCTGTCCCTATCAACGAGCATTTTCAAGCCAGGGAATGCAGCTATATTATAAAAAAATGCAACATCTCCCATTTGATTGCAGAACCCTGCTCCATTGAAATTTATCTAAAGCATTTTGATGAATTTCAATTGCAGACACTGCTTTTGGCAGGCGGAGAATCTGAGGATCCTAGGATTTTGTCTTTGACATCTGCCATGGAATCCCAGCCGGATATTTTAAGCAAGCAGGTTGAGGTATGCTCCGAAGATACCGCTGTCATCCTGTTTACATCCGGTACCACCCAGCATCCCAAAGGCGTGATTTACACTCACTGCAATGTAGTTTACGGCGGACTGCTCCATGCGGAACAAATCTGTATGCGTACCGGGGATCGGTTCTTGACTGTTATGCCCTGCTATCATATGGATTTTCAGGAAATGGCTGCAGCTCCCGTTATCTGCACTGGAAGTACATTAATTATGGTCGAACATTATAGTGCAAGACGGTTTTGGCGGCAAATTTATGAACACAAGGCAGACTTTACAGATACCATGTCCATCATGAACCGAACTATGCTGATGCAGCCTGTTCAGCCATGGGAAAAAGACCACTGTCTGAAACAAGTTTACTTTTCCATGGGCCTAAGTACAGAAGAAAAAGAAGCTTTTGAACAACGTTTTCATGTAAGGCTTTTAAATTCCTATGGCATGACGGAAACAGTATCTGCTGTGACCTGTGTCCCACCCTGGGGAGAACAGCACTGGCCATCGGTCGGACGTCCTGCCCTTTCCTATGGAATTAAAATCATAGATGAAAAGGGAAATACTCTCCCTCCAGGGACAGAAGGGGAAATTTGTATCTATGGTATCCCTGGACGCTCTCTGGTAAAAGGATATTATCAGGACAGTGAAGCAACTAACCGGCTTTTGGACAACGAAGGCTGGCTGCATTCCGGCGACTGGGGTTATTTGGATGAAGAAGGCTGGCTCTTTTTCCTTGGCCGCTGTGGTCACATCATTAAGCGTGCAGGTGAAAATATTAGCTGTACAGAAGTGGAATGTACCCTTACTTCCCACCCCCTCATTGCAGACGCCGCAGTAATCGGTGTGCCAGACTCTATCCGCGGCCAGGCCGTCAAAGCTTTTATACAGCTTAAAGAAGGGGTAACCCTTTGTAAAGAAGATATTATTCGCTATTGCGAAGAACATCTTGCTTACTTTAAAGTTCCTACCCAGCTTGCATTTGTAACAGAATTTCCACGAACTGCAACTGGGAAAATCAAAAAGAATCTTCTAAACCAGGAGGAATGACAATGAACATACTTGTATGCATCAAACAAGTACCTGATACCACTGAGATCAAAATTGATCCAGTAAAAAATACACTGATCCGTGAAGGCGTTCCCTCCATCGTCAATCCTTTTGACGGTTACGCGCTGGAAGCCGCTGCACGCATCAAAGACAACGATCCTGACACAAAAATCGTAGTTCTTTCCATGGGGCCAGCACAAGCCAAAAATGCCCTCAAAGAATGCCTTGCCATTGCTGCAGATCAGGCATATCTTCTTACAGACCGTGCTTTTGGCGGCTCTGATACATTGGCTACCAGTTACATCCTTTCCCAGGCTATTCGTCATATCGAAACCCTGGAAGGTAAGTTTGATCTGATTTTCTGTGGAAAACAGGCAATCGACGGCGATACTGCCCAGGTTGGCCCTGAGATTGCAGAACATTTAGGTCTTCCACAGATTACATATGGACTAGAAGCCTCTGTAGAAAATGGCAAAGTCATTGTGAAAAAAGAAGTAGAAGAAGGTGTTCAGGTTATCACCGCTTCTATGCCTTGTCTGGTTACTTATACCAAGCCTTCCTGGGATCCAAGATATCCTACATTGAAGCGGAAAATGGCTGCTAATCGTGCCCAAATCCCTGACATTACTGCTGCTGACCTGACAGAAATTAACCTGGAGCAAGCTGGTTTAAAAGGCTCTCCTACAAAAGTAAAAGCTACTTTTGTTCCACCAAGAAAAAGCGGCGGCGTAGTCATCCAGGAAGATACTGCTTCTGCAAGCGCCATGAAGCTGTTTTCACTCATGAATGACAATGGCTTAATATAAGGAGGAATCGTACCATGGAAGTCAAAAGCAAAGACCTTTGGGTATTTATTGAAACGAAAGAGGACGGCTCACCGAAAAAAGTCGGCCTTGAACTTTTAAACCCTGGTAAAGATATGGCAAAAAAACAAGGCGGCGAACTGGTGGCTGTTGTCATTGGCTCTCACATTGACGCATCAATCGAAGCCGCTTCTCGCTATGGCGCAGATACCGTCATTGCAGT
>CANDJR010000120.1 GCA_947385105.1 uncultured Eubacterium sp. | reverse complement strand
AACATTATCATATCAGCCAGTTTTTAGAAGCGATCGATACTGGCATTGTCAATTTTTATACACCTGCGACATGGGGTATAATATGTTTTACTATTTGGCTGCGTCCAATGACTGTCATCCGGATTATGTGTCAGGACTCATGGAGAAACGGACACTGTCTGTTAAATCAATCAATGAGATACTTGGCAAGCTGCACGACGAAAAGAAACTGCTGTTTGACAAGTCCTACCTGGAACAGATGTATATCGAGTATCAGGACATTGATGTTGATGATCAGGCAGATCTGAGTGCTTTATGCAGTGCTGTAAAAGAAAAAAATATCCTGATCATAGGTCCTGGAGTAAGCATCCGTAAGGAAGAAGATAGGATTTTTACATATATCGCAAACAATAAGCCTGCTATATTTGCGATTAATTTTCTTGCATCCCCGTTTCCTATTCAGTACTTATTTTTAAGCAACGCAAAGAGGTATTTACAGATGGCTGCGGTTTTATCCAAAGGAAATTTGCCATTTCAAGTCGTTGCAACATCAAATGTGACAAAGACAAACGGCTATTTTGACTATACACTAAAATATAGTTCCCTCATCGATGAAACAGCAGAAATCATTGATCATTCCTTACTGATGCTGTTAAAAGTCATGGTGAAGTTAGGAGTGAGAAACGTAACGCTGGCAGGCTTTGACGGATATAGCGGGCAAGAAACAAAAAATTATATCAATCCGGATATGGAATATTGCTTTACCGGTATCCAGGCGGAAAGGCTGAACGTCTATACTGCGTCTGTGCTTGATGCATTAGATGCGCAGTTAAGCATAGAATTTTTGACTGATTCCCGTTACCAAGCAAAGCAAAAGAAGAAAGAAAGGCAGGAGAGATAAGATGAAAATAAGAGTTGCAGAATATATGGCGGATTTTTTTGTCAGCCATGGGATGGAACATTGTTTTATGGTGACTGGCGGCGGCGCAATACATTTAGATGATGCATTCACGCATAAACAAGGGCTGAAGTGTATTTTTAACCATCATGAACAGGCTTGTGCGATCGCGGCAGAAGCTTATATGCGGTATGCAGGAAAACTGCCGCTTGTATGTGTTACCAGTGGTCCGGGAGGAGTCAATGCATTGACAGGCGTACTGGGTGCATGGCTGGATTCTGTGCCAATGTTTGTCGTTTCCGGGCAGGTTAAGCGGGTGACTACAATCCATGCTACCGATGCCAAGGTCAGACAGGTTGGCGATCAGGAATTTAATATTACGGACTGTGTTTCTACGATGACAAAGTATGCAGTATTTGTAGATGATGAAAACAAGATTGCCTACCATTTGGAAAAAGCGTTTTATCTGTGTCAGACAGGCAGGGGCGGTCCTGTATGGCTGGATATTCCGCTGGATGTACAGGCAGCTGTCATTGAGACAGAGGAATTAGTTCATTTTGATGCAAAACAGGAACAGACAGAACAAATAAAAACTGTCCAGTATGACGAAAGCCTTACTGCACAGATCATACAAAAGATTCGAAATGCAAAGCGTCCAGTCATTTTAGCAGGCACAGGCATTCGTTTGGGAAAGGCAAGAGATTTGCTGATCCAGGCAGCAGAAAAACTGCAAATCCCAGTTGTAACAGCATGGAATGCGCATGATGTCATCTGGGATGAACATCCGCTGTATGTAGGACGTCCAGGAACAATGGGTACACGGGGTGGCAATTTTGTTGTACAAAACTGTGATTTGCTGCTCAGTCTTGGATGCCGGCTGAATATTCGCCAGATTAGTTATAATTATGATGATTTTGCAAAGGATGCTTACAAAATTGTTGTAGACATTGACGCAGAAGAATTAAAAAAACATACGATCCATCCAGATCTGCCTGTGCATGCAGATGTAAAGGACGTGCTGAGCTCTATTTTAAAAAGCGATTATCAAGGGTCTAAGGCAGAGCATCAAAAGTGGGTGGCATGGTGCAGGAAAACGGACCACAAATACCCTGCCGTCCTGCCTGCGTATTATGACCGTAAATCTCCGGTAAATCCTTATGTGTTTATACACGAGCTGTTTGAAATCTTAAAGGAAGATGAAACGGTTGTAGCAGGAAATGGTTCGGCGTGCGTGATAACTTTTCAGGCAGCAAAAATCAAACAGGGTACCAGGCTGTTTGCAAATTCTGGCTGTGCAACAATGGGATACGGTGTCCCGGCGGCATTAGGCGTTAGTTTTACGAAAAAGGGAGAACGCGTTATCTGCCTGGACGGAGACGGAAGTATTCAAATGAACTTGCAGGAACTGCAGACGATTGTATACCACAATGCAAACATCAAAATATTTTTGCTCAATAATGACGGCTATCATTCTATCAGGCAGACGCAAAGCAACCTGTTTCACGGGGCGTTTGCCGGCGTGGATAAAGAAAACGGGATTAGTTTTCCAGATATGGAAAAACTGGCATATGCGTATGGTATTCCATATAGCCGTATTTGTGAAACAGATCATATTGCCGAAAAAATACAACAGGCAATCAGCGGGGATGGCCCGGCTATCTGTGAGGTCATGCTTGACAAAGAGCAGTTTTTTGAACCAAAGCTATCTGCGAAAGTTGAGCCGGACGGCAGCATCACATCGCCTGCAATTGACGATCTGTATCCGTTTTTACCAAGGGATGAATATTTAGAAAACAAAAAAGTGGATGATCTATAAACAATTAAGCCAGCAGTACTGGTAAGAGGAAGTGATAAGATGAAGCACGTATCAGTCATGACGCCATGTTATAACGAAGAAGGGACAATCAGACTACTTTATCAGGCAGTGAAAGAGCAGTTTGACGCCTTAACGCAATATACATATGAGCATATTTTTATTGATAATTGTTCTACAGATCATTCCCGTGAAATCCTGCGTCAGCTTGCCGCGGAGGATCACAATGTAAAAGTGATTTTAAATGCGCGCAATTTTGGCCCGAACCGCTCCGGCACGTATGGTATGATGCAGGGAACAGGGGATGTATTAATTTGTATTGTCTGTGATCTGCAAGAGCCGCCGGAGATGATTCCTGTGTTTTTGAAAAAATGGGAGGAAGGCTACAAAGTGGTACTGGGACAGAAGACGAAAAGCAGGGAAAATCCAGTTATGTTTCAAGTACGCAAACTGTACTATAAGGTGATGGATCTTCTTTCTGATACAGAACATTTGGAAAATGTCACAGGTTATGGGCTGTATGATAAAGAAGTGCTGAAAACAATTCAGTGGATGGATGATCCAGATCCATACATTCGGGGACTTGTTACACAGTTGGGATATAAATGGTGTTTAGTAGAATACACACAGCTGCAGCGCCAGGCAGGTAAATCTAGTTATAACTTTAACCGTTATTTTGATTTTGCTATGACTGGGCTTACCCATGTATCGCGAAAGCCGCTGCGTATTCTCACAATGTCAGGAGTTCTTTTATCCATAACAAGCTTTGCTTTGGCGCTATTGTTTCTAATCCGAAAGCTGTTAAACTGGTATAGCTTTGATATGGGTATGGCTCCGGTACTGATCGGGATGTTTTTACTCGGTTCTGTCCAGATTTTATTTTTAGGTATCCTTGGCGAGTACATTGGAGCGATTCTGCTAAAGGTGACAAAGCGTCCAATGGTAATAGAAGAAGAACGTATTAATTTTGATACCAAAACAGGACACGAAGAAAACTGTGCAAGCGAATAATTGGGTAAGAATGTTATTTAGATAGGAATATAATTTAGTAGCCATATCATCAAATGTTAAATATAGAATAAAATTAAGCACACAAATGATAAAACGAGGAGGAAAAATCATGCCAGTAAATAGCTGTAATATATGCGGGGGGGGTATGAAGTAATTTACGAACTGCCTTTTTGGGATTTGCAGGGAGCAGGGGAAAAAGAATATGTTCAAAAGCTCTGTTTTTGCAAAAAGTGCGGTTTTTTGTTTACTGGGAATCCGTTTACCGAAGAACAGCTGTCAGACAGATACAAGAATATGTCTAAGTTTGAATTTGAATCTGAGGACTATTTTTTAGATGAGACAGCAGAATATAAAAAAAGATGTATCAGACAGTTTCATTTTATCGAGGCTGCGATTGGGAATGCGTTTGATTCTGTCCTGGAAGTAGGCGCATCATCAGGATATAATCTAAGCTTATATGCGGATAAGGAAGTAACAGGTATCGAGCCATCTGCAAAAAATTGCAAAAGTGCGTACAAGTATTACCAGATAGAGATGTATCAGGGAATGTTCCGGGAATTCGTAAAAGAAAATGAGAAAACGTACGATTTAATATTACTTTCCCATACATTAGAGCATATTGTAAATCCTTTTGATTTTATTTTGCAATGTAAAGAGATCTGCAATCAATAATTTGGATGGGCGAGGGCCAATAAAAGACATGTGCTAATAAGAAAGGGTGAAGCCAAAGTATGGACATAGGATTTGAAAAGAAACAGGTATTTATAACAGGAGCCAGCCGGGGAATTGGAAAAAAGATCAAATAAACAATGGAATCCTGCGGGGCTAAGGTAATTGCGCCCGGACGCATGGAACTGGACTTACTGGAACCAAAGAGTATTTGCAGCTATCTGGATCAAAATATTTCTCCAGATATATTTATTCATTGCGCTGGAATTAATGAACTGGCTGGAATTGGAGAAATTAACAGGGAGATTCTAGACAGCGTCTTTCAAGTCAATTATTATGCGCCGGTTGCACTTTTAAAGCAGTTTAGTGAACAGATGAAACGCAACAGGTGGGGACGTATTATTTTCATATCGTCTGTCTATGCTATGGTTACAAGAGAACGAAGGATTGCGTATGCTTCGTCAAAGCATGCGCTGACGGGGCTGACAAAGACATTGACGCTAGAGCTTGCAGCATACAATATTTTAACAAATGCCATAGCGCCAGGATATATTATGACAGATATGACAAAGAAAAACCTTTCAAACGAAGAAGTTCAAAAAATAGAAGATATGATGCCAACCAGGAGACTGCAGGAAGAATCAGATATTGCGAATCTGACTGCTTTTTTATGCTCGGATTTAAACCAAAGCATGACAGGACAGCTGATTGCAGTGGACGGCGGATTTACATGCAGATAAAGACATAATGTGAAAGAGGAGAATTCAATATGGATGCAATGGTTATACATTCAAAATTATATGATTATGCGGTGTCATTTACGGATTGTTTTGCCGATGATTTCAAAGAATATGGAAATACGTCCGTCTATGTGATAGATGAAAACGTATATGAATTATATCAAGAAAACATGCAAGGCATTCCTACAGAACATGCTTTTTATTTCAAAGCAGTGGAAGAAAATAAGAGTATGGATACTGTAATGCAAATCGTCGGATTTTTCCAACAGGCTGGTGTAAAAAAGGATTGGAACGTCATTTGTATTGGAGGTGGGATCACGCAGGATGTGACAGCTTTGGCATCCGCCTTATATTTGCGTAATGTCAATTGGATTTTTTATCCTACCACGCTGCTTGCAATGTGTGATTCCTGCATCGGAGGGAAATGCGGTGTAAACCTAGGGACATATAAAAACCAGCTTGGTGTATTTTATCCGCCAAAAAAGATCCGTATAGACGTTGGGTTTTTAAAGACGCTTTCTCAGGCAGACTATCTTAACGGATGGGGAGAGTTGCTAAAGTTTTCTTTGACAGACAACGAAGCATTTTTTGAGGAATTAAAGCAGGAGGAAAGTTATCTTCCATGCAGCCGCATTGCAGCGTACATCCAAAAAGGATTACAAGTAAAAAAACAGATTATCGAGCAGGATGAGTTTGATTCTGATTTGCGCAAGACACTTAATTATGGCCATACGTTTGGCCATGCATTAGAAGCTTATACGGAAAATAAAGTACCGCATGGGACAGCTGTGATATGGGGGATTGATGTCGCAAATTATATCGCATGGCAGGAAGGGCTGATTCCAGAAGATGATTATTTGGAGATCAAATCTTTGCTCAAACGCGAATTTATCAAAAAAGAAATGGTAATCCAAAAACCGGAGCGATTATTTGAAATTATTAAATCGGATAAAAAAGTAAAAGGCAGCATGGTCAGCCTTGCGCTTTTAGATGGACGGAGCCATTTAACAATCTATCCAATGGATATCCATGGAAGGCTGGAGTGCATTGTGAGAGATTATCTGGCACAAACACATCAATATTATGAAGCTTGAACTGAAAGCAAAGGCAGAAAAGGAGGAACGCGCAAATGTTAACACGAATTGCAATCATTGGTGCGACTGGAGCGATTGGGACAGCATTGCTAGAGCGGTGTATTGCATATGGCACAGAAGCATATGTATTTATCCGCCCGGATTCCAAACGCAAAAGCAGCATCCCACAGTCGCCTAATATTCACCGCATTTCCTGCGGCATGGAGGACATGATGAAAATAGATGTCAGCCAGTTGCCTCCAATCGATGCATTCTATTTTTTTTCATGGGAAGGCACTTATGGTACGGATGCAAGAAATGATATGAATACTCAAATAGCAAATATTCAGTATGCAATCGATGCTGTGCATCTTGCAAAAAAACTGCAGTGCAGGACATTTGTAGGTGCAGGTACACAGGCGGAATATGGCCGTGTGGAAGGGATCTTAAAGCCAGATACCCCATGCCATCCAGAAAATGGTTATGGTATGGCAAAATTGTGCGCAGGGCAGATGAGCAGGGTGGAATGCAAAAAATATGGCATACAGCATGTTTGGGGCAGAATCGTAAGCGTTTACGGGCCAAGAGATGGGGCATGTACAATGATTTCTGGTGCAGTGCGAGATTGCATCCAAGGAAAGGTTCCGCAGTTTACGGAAGGTAGGCAGCTATGGGATTATTTATACAGCGCTGACGCAGGAGAAGCCTTTTACCGTATGGGGAGCAAGGGAAAGGATGGCGCAGTCTATGTCGTTGGCAGCGGTAAGACGAGACAGCTGCGTGAATTTATCGAGATATTATGCAGCACAGCAAACCCACAAATCACACCTGTTTTTGGTGCTGTGCCATACATGGATCAACAGGTAATGCATTTGCAGGCAGATATCGAAACATTGACAGCAGATACGGGATTTGTACCAGAGGTATCGTTTGAGGACGGCATAAAAAGGACAATAGAGTGGGTAAGAACAGGCTTACAGCAAGAAGAAAGAAGCAAAGGCAGTTGAGGCGTATAGATGAAGGCAAAGTTAAAAAGTAATCATGCACATTCAAATTTCAAAGATTTTTGAAACTCTGGCTGCAAGTATTTATTTATTCGGTCGTATTTGCCGCTGTAGATTATGGATTTGGAGCTGGACTGAACTATAGAAACGGGTTTAGCGTGTTCCTGCCAATTACCGGAAATTCACATAGATTTGCAGTTACTTATCTGGTTTTTTATTTATTGCTGCCATTTTTTGACTATTTTAGCGCAATAAATCAATAAAAAACAGGCGAGGTGGCTTCTTTTCTTATTATTGTA
Organism: uncultured Eubacterium sp.; assembly: GCA_947385105.1. GTDB lineage: Bacteria > Bacillota > Clostridia > Lachnospirales > Lachnospiraceae > Eubacterium_J. The sequence goes on along the minus strand of CANDJR010000120.1, from coordinate 2,525 downwards.
TTTTCAGGTAGGTTCTAGGATCATTGGATATATTGGTTCGTGCTTCTTTTCTTTGTGTTGTTTTATGTTTTGATGCTGAACTAAAAAATGGCCAATAAAAACCGGCGTAAATAAAAAATGGTTTGGCTTTTGCAATCATATGGATCGGGACATGGATCTTTTTTTATCCTTTCCGGATATGGGATAGGTGCAGGTTTTTTTTCAGGCAAATATGACACGACAGACAAAGGCAGGAAACGAAAAAAGAATGGGCTTTGGATTCCAGCCTATTTGTTTCTCAGTTCTATGCTGCTTTGTCTAAAGAACGCCTATCAGCAGGATGCTTATATGGAGGTAATGACATGGAGCGCATAATTCAAAATGAAAAAGTGCAAAAAAAGTTACAAAATGCAGGTATTTTGCTGCTGCTGCTTTTGCTGGCTTTTTTAGTTTCTCTTAAAAGCCCGCTCAATCTTTGGCAAAAGGCTGATGCAAGCATAGATTCCAGTGTGTTTCAATATATAGCATCTCTGATGCACAAAGGAGCTATGCCATATAGGGATACGTTTGATCATAAAGGGCCTCTTATCTATTTCGTTAATTGGCTGGGAATGTTTATTGCCTATTACCGTGGCGTATGGGTAATTGAGCTCTTTTCGCTGTGTGTAAGCTTTTTGCTTTGCTATAAAATTGCCAGGCTGGCTGCGAGTAAGCTTGTTTCTTGTATTGCGGTAGCAATTTGCGGCCTGTTATGGTTTGATTATTTTGATGGCGGAAATTTTACAGAAGAATATGCAGTGCCATTTTTAGCAGTGTCTTTGTTTATTTTTTTGGATTATTTTTTACACCGCAAGATAACTTGGTTTCGGCTTGCTGCTTGCGGGTTCAGTTTTGGGGCAGTCTGTCTGCTGCGGATTAATATGATTTCTTTATGGGTTGTTTTTTGCCTGCAAGTGCTGATTTTATGCATCAAGGAAAAGCAATGGGTGCAGCTAAGAAAGTTTGTTATATATTTTCTGGCTGGCTGCTGCCTCATTGTGGTTCCAGTCCTAATCTGGCTCATATACAACCATGCGCTGGGGCCATTTATAGAGGATTATTTTAAGTTTAATATGATGTATTCTTCGGCGGAAGGCGGCCGTGCGTCCTTTCCTGCAAAATGGAAGGCGTATTTCTTTTTCCTGAACAAAATGGAAATTTTGCTGGCTGTTTTTGCATGCATATATCTAAAAAAAACGAAAAACAGTTTTTTGTATACAGGCTATTTGTGCTACTTATTCGTTACGCTGGCGTTTATCTGCATGTCTGGGCAGACTTACAGCCATTATGGCATGATTTTAATCCCGGCAGTCGTATTTCCTGCGGCAGTTTGTATAGAACTAATTGCCCGGGATATCAAAGGAGCGAACAAACCTGCGGCAGTTTTTACCGTATTTTTTTTGATGTCAGTAATGGTTTTACCGAATTGGCTGGAGCAGCTGAGCAGGGCAGGGGCACTGTATGTGGACAGGCAGAAAAACAACCATTCTGGGCCAGTGCTTGAGGTTTGTGATTTTATTGCCACACATACAGATCCAGACGACCGGATTACAGTTTATGGGAACTGGGATATTATTTATGTAATATCAAGAAGAGAATCCATATCCAAATATTCGTATCAAGGTCCGATAGGAAGTGTGAATCCTTCGATTATGGACGAATATTTCCAAGAGCTGGAGGACGGGCTGCCGAAAGTAGTAGTAGTACAGTATGAGAAGATGGAAGGACGCTTTAACGAACGGATGCAGATGTTTTTGGATCAAAACGGATATGCGCAGGGATTAGATAATGTATATATACGCGAATAGGCAAAAACACATGATTCATTTTTATAACTTGCGATGTGTAAGAAAACCCTTGGAGGCACAGCTCTGAGGGTTTTAAACGTCATTGGGTTATAAAAAAGTTGGGGTAATCTTGTAAGGCAGCGCAATAAGAGAGCAAGGGAAACCCTGCCAGAAAGTAGTTTTCACAGTATTGATGATGAGATATGGGTGTATAGCACTGAAGAAGGAGAGAAAAAGAAATAAGTCTATAAGCTGTTATGGGCTTGTTTATAAACCTATGATATAAGGAGAATTAGGAAAGGAGTCAATGGCCTGCTTCTAAAACTTTAGCAGCAGACGTTTTTATTATGGAAAAAGATTTAACAACAGGGAGCGTATTTCAAAATATTGTATTATTTTCTTTGCCGTATTTGCTGTCGTATTTTTTACAGACACTATATGGTATGGCAGATTTGTTTATCATTGGCCAGTTTCATGGCGTGGACAGTATTACAGCAGTGTCAGTGGGCAGCCAGGCTATGCATATGCTGACGGTTATGATAGTTGGACTGGCAATGGGGTCAACGGTAACAATCGGAAAAGCAGTCGGAGCAAAACAGCACAGACAGTCAGCACTTACCGTAGGGAATACCATTACGATGTTTATGGGTATCTCGTTAGCAGCTAGGTAGTGTAAAATAAATTGTGTCTTTGAAAATAAATGTCTCCTTTTTGGTAAGA
>CANDJR010000119.1 GCA_947385105.1 uncultured Eubacterium sp. | reverse complement strand
ACTCCTGAATCATTTTCTTACGGACTTTGCAGTAAATGCAAAGTTCTGTGTGAACAGTAACGTATTTCGTTCAGTCTTTCCCTGGCAGTTACAATGGATATTATAGCATATCAAAACAGGAATGTCTTACTTTTTTAGAGAAAAAGTAAAAAATAGTCAAAACAAGTATACATAATTCTTTCATATTTTACAAAATGATGGATAAAATCGTGGATATCGTTGACACTGTTTGGGCAAAATGATGTATATGTAAGATGTTTTTACCTGTTTTTTGAAAAATGTTCCAAATTTTGTCTATAACCATAAAATCGGTTCTAATTTGACAAAAAAGAGGTTACATGCCATAATGCGGCTAAGCAGTAGGGAAAAGCAGATTATGTAAATCAAAAATAGTGGTAAAATTAGTCATATGGAGGTATTTCATGATGAAGGAGAGAGTAATCAGGCTAAATCACCCAAAAGATGTACAGGAGTTTGTAAATGCTGCAACACAATGTGAATTTGATATTAATTTGATTTATCAACATATTTTTATTGACGCAAAGTCATTAATAGGAGTCTTGGGCTTGCTCAGACAAAATACAAAGGTGTCATATTTTGGTGAGAACCAGGGTTTTGAACAAGTACTTCAAAAGTATGCAGTTGCGTAGTCTTGAAGATTAGCAACGTCTTTCGTATTTATCATAAAAATAAAAACTCCTATTGCATCTTTCACGTCCTATTCGGCTATCGCCAGATAGGACGTGTGTTTTTTTGCTGTATAACAGTGGTAAAGATTTTTAAGATTTTACATAAGTTTCTAAATATTCTTCCAAACAAATTTCTTTCTTATAGATTACTTTTGCGGCTTTTTTGCCAACATAGCGGTAATGCCAAGGTTCATAGATAATTCCGGTTAAATCGCTTTTTTCACTCGGATAGCGTAAGATAAAGCCGTATTTCCAGCTGTTTTCCATAAGCCATTGCTGGACAGGAGTAGATTCCTGAGTAATATTTAATAGCTGATGGTACTGATCAACAATATCTACCGCAAGTCCTAACTGGTGTTCGCTTGTGCCAGGCACTGCGACAGAAACAGCAGCTTTGCTTCGGGCATTTTTCGCTGTATATCCTTGCTGTTTTAATTCCTCAACGCGTTCCTGAAACAGAGCTTTTTGATCAGACGCGGATCGGTAAGAGGAGCAGATGAGCGGGTGCAGCCCAGCTTCTTCGCAGTCGTCCAGCATTTGTACCAATTGTGGATAACAACGGCTATCAATAGAATGTCCGCCATACTGGATAGAGGAAAGCGTCACTTGATAGGAATCTGGAATATGGTTCCAAGGATTGACGAGGATTAAGTTCCATTTGTCTGAAACAGGTTGTATCTTTTTGTCCTGTTTGTTTTTAGAGTTAAGAACTGCACGTTTTTCCTGACGCAGTCCATCGGTAGAGGAAGGAGTTTCCTGATACGCGTTCGGATCGGTAAAATAAGAGCCTGTATGTGAGTTTTTTTGGATGTCCGGGTGTGTCACAATGGCGCGAAAGCCGGCGCCAGCAGTAAATGCAAGCGAAAATACAGAAACAAGAAAAAAGCATTTAATGCCCTTGCGTATGCGGTATAAGATCCCTTTTGAAATGCGTTTGCGATGCTGCTTTGCATCTGTATCTTCATATGTATCGTCCGAGAAAAGATTTTCTGATGTATGCATAATGGGTAAAACCTCGCTTTCGTATGTAGGATTTTTGGTCGAAAAATATCCGATATAGTTATCGGCAGGATATTCTTTAAGATGAATAGCAAAATAGAAATATATGGAAAAGAAAATAAGCCTGCTGCGAACATATTTTAAGATATTTTAAGAAATACAATTTTAGAAATAAATATTTAAGAAATAAAAATTAGGAAAAGAAAATACAGAAATAAAAATTAGGAAAAGAAAATACAGAAATGAAAATTAGGAAAAGAAAATACAGAAATGAAAATTAGGAAAAGAAAATACAGAAACGAAAATTAAGAGATGAAAAGAAAGAAATAAAAATTGAGAAACGAAAATATAGGAAAAGAAAATAAAGAAACGAAAATGAAGAAATAAAAATTAAGAGATGAAAAGAAAGAAACGAAAATTTAAGAAATGGAAATATAGGAAACGAAAATAAAGAAACGAAAATTTAAGAAACGAAAAATATAGAAATAAAAATATAGAAATGAAATTTTTAGAAACAACTCTAGAAAAAGCAGACAGAATGCGTTATACTTTTCCATATGAATAACTAATGTTACAGTTCACAAGATTTGGAGGAAAACAAAGATGGGAAATGTAAGACGTGTATTTGCCGAAAAGAAGCCTGATTTTGCAGTAGCTGCAAGAGCGCTGCATCACGAGATTAAGCATTATCTGGGTATATCAGGCGTTACAGGAGTACGCGAGCTGATTCGTTATGACGTAGAGAATATTTCGCAGGAAGTTTACGAAAAAGCAAAAATCACGGTATTTTCAGAACCGCCAGTAGATGACTTATATGAGGAGACATTTGATGCAAAAGGCGGCAGAGTATTTTCAGTTGAGTATTTGCCAGGACAGTTTGACCAACGGGCGGATTCTGCACAGCAATGTGTGAAGTTGCTAAACGCTGCAGAAAATCCGATCATCCGTACAGCAGTGACCTATATCATTTCCGGAGATGTGAGTGAGAGTGAATTTGCAGCCATTAAAAAGCTCTGCATCAATCCGGTTGATTCCAGGGAAATAGGAATGGACAAGCCGCAGACACTTGTTCAAAGCTTTGAAGAACCGGAAGATGTCTTAGTTCTTGCTGGGTTTATCGAACAGCCAAAGGAGCAGCTGGAACAACTGTATCGCTCTTTGAACCTTGCAATGACGTTTCGGGATTTCCTCCATATCCAAACTTACTTTCAAAAGGAAGAAAAGCGTGATCCAACAATGACAGAGATCCGCGTGTTGGATACCTATTGGTCTGATCACTGCAGGCATACAACATTCTTAACAGAGCTTACAGATGTTTCGTTTGCTGAAGGATATTATCAAAAACCAATCAAAGATACGTATGAGGATTACCTGGCAACTTTTTCGGATCTGTATGAGGGCAGGGAAGACAAGTTTGTCTGCCTAATGGATTTGGCTCTTATGGCAATGAAACGGTTAAAAAAAGAAGGAAAGCTTGCAGACCAAGAAGAATCCGATGAAATCAATGCTTGTTCGATTGTTGTGCCAGTAGAAATCGATGGCAGGACAGAAGAATGGCTGGTTAATTTTAAAAATGAAACACACAACCATCCAACTGAGATTGAGCCGTTTGGCGGCGCTGCAACATGTTTAGGCGGCGCAATCCGCGATCCATTATCCGGCCGTACGTATGTATACCAGGCAATGCGTGTAACTGGGGCAGCGGATCCGACGCGTCCGGCCAATGAAACGCTGGAAGGGAAACTGCCGCAGAAAAATCTGACACGCGGCGCTGCAAAAGGTTATTCCTCTTATGGCAACCAAATCGGACTGGCAACCGGATATGTCAAGGAGATTTATCATCCAAACTATGTGGCAAAACGAATGGAAATCGGTGCAGTGATCGGTGCAGCGCCAAGAGCTGCCGTACAGCGGCTGACTTCAGATCCGGGAGATCAGATAATCTTACTGGGCGGGCAGACAGGACGAGACGGCTGCGGCGGTGCAACTGGATCTTCTAAGGCGCATACAACAGCGTCGATTGATGTCTGTGGTGCAGAAGTACAAAAGGGAAATGCGCCGACAGAGAGAAAATTGCAGCGGCTGTTTCGCAGGCCAGAAGTTTCCCATATGATTAAAAAATGTAATGATTTTGGTGCAGGCGGCGTCTCTGTTGCAATTGGAGAGCTTGCAGACGGTCTGCGTGTTACGCTTGACAGTGTGCCGAAAAAATATGCAGGTCTGGATGGGACAGAAATTGCTATCTCAGAATCACAGGAACGTATGGCATGCGTCATTGCACCTAAGGACGTGGAGCAGTTTTTAAAATACGCCAAGGAGGAAAACCTGGAGGCTGTGCCAGTAGCAGTTGTTACGGAAGAACCAAGATTAGTGCTTGTTTGGCGGGGAAAAGAAATCGTTAACATTTCCCGTGCGTTTTTAGATACAAACGGCGCACACCAAGAAGCTGCTGTAGCTGTGGATATGCCTGCCAAGGAAGACAATTATTTTACAGAGCCTGCAATTGCGGATGTGAAAGAAGCATTAGAGCAGGATGACATAAAAACAGCGTGGCTTCATACATTAAAAGATTTAAATGTTTGTTCGCAAAAAGGGCTTGTGGAAATGTTTGACTCATCCATTGGCGCTGGCAGCGTGTTTATGCCGTATGGCGGACGTTATCAGCTGACGGAGACGCAGGCAATGGTTGCTAAGCTCCCGGTAAGCAAAGGAAAGACAGATGCCGTAACAATGATGGCATATGGATTTGATCCATATTTGTCCAGCTGGTCGCCATACCATGGAGCTGTCTATGCGGTGATGGAATCTTTGTCCAGAATCGTTGCTTCAGGTGGTGACTATCAAAAAGTGAGGTTCACGTTCCAGGAATACTTCAAAAGGATGAGTGCAGATCCGTCCCGCTGGAGCCAGCCATTTGCAGCGTTGCTTGGCGCTTATGCAGCACAGATTGGGTTTGGGCTGCCTTCGATTGGCGGGAAAGATTCTATGTCAGGGACATTTAACGAGATTGATGTTCCGCCAACGCTCGTTTCTTTTGCCGTAGATGTAGCTAAGCACCAGGATATTGTAACCCCGCAGCTTAAAACAGCAGGCAACAAACTAGTCAAGTTTACGATTACCAAAGACGCATACGACCTGCCAGTCTATGAAGACGTAAAGAAGCTGTATCAAGCAGTGCACGACTTGATGAAATCGCATGCGATTGTGTCTGCCTATGCGTTAGACGGCAAAGGGATTGCAGCAGCAGTCAGCAAGATGGCATTTGGCAATCAGCTTGGTGTTATATTCGATCCGCAGGCAGTGACGCCGACTGGATTGTTTGCAGCAGAGTTTGGCTGCTTGGTGGCAGAAGTGCCAGCTGCACAAGTGTCAGCAGTACAAAATGCAGTCTGCGCAGCAGGGCTTGCAAAAGAAGCTTGCACTGTGATTGGCGAAGTAACTGCACAGCAGGCATTTATCTATGGAAATGTGACGATTGCTATGGATGATGCACTCCATGCATGGACGCAGACGTTGGAAAAGGTATTTCCAACGACAGCATCACAGGAAACAGAACCAGTCCAAACAGGGCTCTACCATGCAGACAAAGTATATGTGTGTAAACATAAAGTTGCAAAGCCAACCGTCTTTATTCCAGTCTTTCCTGGTACAAACTGTGAATATGATTCGGCACAGGCATTTGAGCGCGCTGGCGCACAAGTCATTGTAAAAGTATTTAAAAATCTGGATGAAGCAGATATCCGGGATTCAGTAGAAGAATTTGCTGCATCGATTCGAAAGGCGCAGATTTTAATGTTCCCAGGCGGTTTTTCAGCTGGAGATGAGCCGGAAGGTTCCGCAAAGTTTTTTGCCAATGCTTTTCGAAACAGCAAAGTGAAGGAAGCTGTGATGCAGCTTTTACAGGAACGGGACGGACTGGCACTTGGGATATGCAACGGTTTTCAGGCTCTGATTAAGCTGGGATTAGTTCTGCATGGCGAGATTACAGAACAAAAGGCAGATTCACCAACACTTACGTATAATACGGTCGGACGCCATGTTTCCAGGATGGTTGATATCAAAGTCGTATCGAATAAAAGCCCTTGGCTTGCACAGGCTGAGCTTGGCGCGACTTATACGAACCCTACGTCCCATGGAGAGGGGCGCTTTGTCGCTAACAAACAATGGCTGGATCAGCTTTTTGCAAATGGGCAGGTTGCAACCCAGTATGTAGATGAAACAGGAACGCCTACGATGGATGGCGCATGGAATGTCAATGGTTCGTATCTGGCAATTGAAGGCATCACCAGTCCGGACGGACGTGTGTTTGGTAAGATGGCGCATGCAGAACGTCGGGGAGAGGCAGTAGCGATGAACATATATGGCGAACAGGATATGAAGATTTTTGAATCAGGCGTTGCTTACTTTAACTAAAGAGCAAGATATAGCTTTGCTACAACAAATGATTTCTTGCTGCAGTGTTACTAGAATCAAACATAAAATGGAGGAAGATTTATGCAGTTTAAAATGATCCACGAAAATTACAATGTTCTCAATTTACAAACATCCATTGATTTTTATGAAAAAGCTTTGGGTTTACACGAAGTACGCAGAAAAGAAGCAGAAGACGGTTCTTTTATTATTGCGTTTCTTGCAAATGCACAGTCTGATTTTGAACTGGAATTAACATGGATGAGAGACATGGATCGTCCTTACAATCTTGGGGACTGTGAATTTCATCTGGCATTTCGCACGGATGATTATGATGCAGCCTATAAGCTGCACAAAGAAATGGGTTGTATCTGCTATGAAAATGTAAAAATGGGCGTTTATTTTATACAGGATCCAGATGGCTATTGGATTGAGATCATTCCGTAACAACAGATTTACAGATACTATGAAATATCAGCTGGGCTATTGAAAGCAGAAACATGCTTCAGAAATGAGAAAGTAAAAGCATGTTTCAGAAATAAGAAAGTAAAAGCATGTTTTAGAAATGAGAAAGCAGAAACATGCTTCAGAAATGAGAAAGCAGAAGCATGTTCCAGAAATGAGAAAGCAGAAGCATGTTCCAGAAATAAGAAAGCAGAAGCATACTTTAGAAATGAGAAAGTAAAAGCAGGCTTTAGATAACAGGAACAGGCTATTAATAGCACAAACAGTACAGATTAAAATGTGACGCATAAGAGTCTGTCGTAAGAAGTGAATGACATACAATATCAAGTAGTTTCGCAGCAGAAAGAGGATATGGCAAAACGCTTATATCGTCTATAAAGCAAAACTATGCCGACATTTTTCTGGGGATTTCAGCAGATGGCTGGCTCCAACGAAATGTCGGCATAGTTTTTTTGTCGGTATAAGTCGTATAGATCACTGTCCTGACATCCAACTGGTAGTATACGAAATAAGAAAAAAGTCCGAGCAGACATGATGCCATGCTCGGACGAAAGCTGTTGTGCGCCTGGCGGCGCACGTTTCTAACCGGTGTAAGTCCGGAATCCGCCCGGTAGTGGGAAGGATATAGCCGAAAGCAAGGGTGTCCGTCGTGAGATGGAATCTGAAGGAAGCTGGATGTGGGGAACATACTAACCCACGGGCAAATCTCTGGTCTGACGAACAGAAATCACATCAGGCTATGCATGAGGGTAAGACTGCAAGACAAGTTGAAGCCCAATAACTACACGGAATCATGTATGGTAAATGTGGCAGATAGATGGAGAGAAAGAAACGTGTGGTACCCAGGGAGGTCTGTATGGCACACTCTGAAAGGAGTAACCACTGCACAAGGAAACGAGGCAGTGCTGAACATACAGGAGTCAGCAGAGGTCATAGTAGGCCGAAAGGACGAAGGACCGAAGCAGTAGGAGTCTTTCGTACGACCGGGAAAGGAGGAAAGAGCAGATGAACGCAGAAAACAAAGAAAGCTGCTTACAAAAGGATAGTGCGGAACACGAAGGATATGTGAGAGCGCGTCGCTCTTTCAATCAGATATGGAAGGAAAGGGACAGTGCACAGCCGGAACTCTTGGAGAAGATACTGAATAAAGATCATTTAAACAGAGCTTTCAAGAGAGTAAAGGAAAACAAGGGAGCACCGGGAATCGACGGAATCACCGTTGAAGAAATAGGGGCATACCTTCGGGAAAATCAGAAGGAACTTATCGAAAGAATCAAAAGGGGGAAATATACCCCAGACCCGGTAAGACGAGTAGAAATTCCCAAACCAGATGGTGGAATACGAAAGCTTGGTATTCCAACAGTAAAAGATCGTATTTTCCAGCAAGCCATAACACAGCAGCTTACGCCAGTCTATGAGTTGCTGTTTTCGGATAACAGCTACGGCTATCGTCCGGGAAGAGATGCGAAAGGGGCCATTACAAAGGTAAAAGAGTATGCAGAACAGGGATATACCCATGCAGTAGCATTGGACTTATCAAAATATTTCGATACTCTGAACCATGAAAAGTTACTAAATATCCTGCGCAGAAATGGAAAGGATGAAAGAGTAATCCAATGGATAAAGAGATACCTGAAAAGGGGTGTCATGGAAAATGGTGAGGTCATGGAAACAGAAGAAGGTTCACCACAGGGTGGAAATATATCTCCATTACTGGCGAATATCTATCTGAACGAGTTTGACCAGGAGTATCAGAAACGCGGAGTTGCTTTCGTTCGTTATGCAGATGATATCGTACTACTGGCAAAGAGCGAAAGGGCCGCAAGGAGACTCTTGGAAACAAGCACGAAATATCTTGAAGATACGCTAAAACTAAAAGTGAATCAAGAGAAAAGCCGTGTAGTCAGTGTGTTTGCAATTCGAAATTTTAAGTTTCTTGGGTTTACCTTGGGAAAGAAATGGAAGAAACCTAGAACAAAACTTAGGAATCTAAAGAAGCTTGGAATACCAGAAAATATTGCTAAAATGGCGGCGAACAGTCGCAAGGCATACTGGTTCACATCTAACACAACGACGGTCAAAAGAGCATTATCAAAACAAAGACTGATAAACAGTGGTTTTTATGATTTAGCCACGGCCTATCAGTCTGTGCATGTCAACTATTGAAAGCGCCGTGTACCGAACGGTACGCACGGTGCTGTGAGAGGACGGGAGTTAGTCACTCCCTCCTACTCGATCAGGGAAAAAGTGACGGAAACACCGCCTGGACACCGCATTCATCTGTTACTCTGGTTCTGAGGGTTTTTCATTTACGGACAGCAGCGCCTCTGTGGTGGCGAGGATGACTTTGAGCTGTCCTTCGTCACAGCGGGTCAGCAGACGCCCGATCTTCTGGTATGTATCATCGGCCAGGTTCTGGTTGGGGTAGATCACGGTGTCTGCTGACAGGTTGAAGTAACGGATGACCTTTTCAAAGACCTCATAGCTTGGGCTGTTGCGGAAACGTTCAAGGTCTTTTAGGTACGACAAAGAAATATCCAGTTTTTCAGCTAATTCAGCCTGGGTATGACCACAGGGGGATTTTATTTTTATAAAAATGAAATTTTGATGAAAATTTATCTGATAGCTTGCAATCTGCAAGCAAATCGCTATATAATATATATAGGAGGCGATGGATATGGCAAGAACATCAAATGTATTCGCAAGGGTCGAACCCGAAGTAAAAGAGCAGGCTGAAACCATATTGAACCAGCTTGGGATTCCAATGTCAAATGCTGTTGGTATGTTTTTAAGGCAGGTAGTAATTCAAAGAGGCATTCCGTTTGAAATGAAACTTCCTGTGAAAAAACCTCTTGCTATGGGTGAACTTACCAAAGAACAGCTTGATTCAGAGCTTGCAAAAGGAATGGCTGATATAGAAAATGGCAGGGTATATTCGGCTGATGAAGTAGAAGAAGAAATGCACAGGTTGTATGGCATATGAGTTGGAAGATAAATTATACCCGGCACGCAAGAGAGGACTTGAAAGCGATTTATGAATATTTGGCGTTTGAATTGCTTGTACCCGATACAGCGAGCCGTCAGTCTGACAGAATAATGAAAGCTGTCAGAACGCTTGATAATATGCCTGAAAGATATAAAGTCTATGAGGAAGAACCGTGGAAATCGCAGAATTTGCGATACTTTCCCGTAGATAACTATCTTGTATTCTATCTGCCAAAGAAAGAAACAGGCATTATAAATATTGTCCGTATTATCTATGGAGGTCGGGATATAAAGCGGCAATTGGAACAAACAACTGAATTTTAATTTTTTATAAGCATCTATCAGAAATGGTAGGTGCTTTCTTTATGCGATTTTGTAAAGGATGGTGAGAAGATATTGGATTTTTAAGCGGTCTGTTTCGTTCAAGGGATGCACCCCGAAATAGCACATCGGGCAGCGCCTACCGCTTTTTCATGGGAAATTCAACATCAGGCAAGCGTGTCAATGAACGCT
>CANDJR010000118.1 GCA_947385105.1 uncultured Eubacterium sp. | reverse complement strand
AAATAGGTTCTGAAAGCCCCATGAAATAAGGGCTGAAGATTCCGAGAAGTTATGAGTTACGAAAGGAGGAAATGTCATAACACCAAATAGAAGGGAGGCAGTAAAAAGAAAATGGAAGCAGTGAAAAAAGACAGGTGCAGACTAATTGCAGCGGCAACAGGAACGATTCCCTGTGATCTGAGCATCGAAAACATCCGCCTGGTGAATGTAATTACAGGAGAAATTTATCCTGCTTGTGTGGACATACTTGACGGGGTTATCGTAAACGTAAGAGATTCTTCTGTACCGTGCAGTTCAAAAAAAAGAATCGATGGAAAAGCAAACTATTTACTTCCAGGATTTATCGATACACATGTCCATGTAGATAGTACGATGATGACGCCGGAAAATTTTGCCAGAGCAGTGATGCCTTGGGGAACCACAACCGTAATTTCCGATCCCCATGAAATTGTAAATGTCATGGGAATTGACGGAATGTTATTTATGCTAAAAAGTGCGCAGAAAGAACCCTTGAGACACTATATGCTGGCCCCGCCGTGCGTACCTTCTGTACCTGGGCTGGAAAACAGCGGATGCACATTTACTGAAAAGGAGGTTGGCTTTCTTTTAGATCAGCCAAATGTGATCGGAATCGCAGAGTTAATGAACTATATTGATATCTGTAAAAATGATGAGCGTATGCATCAGATCATAGAGGAGGGCATTCAGCGCGATGTGTTTTTACAGGGGCATGGGCCAAGGCTGACAGGAAACATGCTGACTGCATACCGCCTGGCCGGGATCCGGAGCGACCACGAGTGCAGGGGAACACAGGAAGTAATTGAAAAGTCAAGAATGGGAATGAATTTGAACTTTAAGACCAGTTCTCTATCCAATCATCTGGCAGCTTCTTTACAGGGGATTAAGGAACAAAGGTGGAAAGACAATATTTCCCTTTGTACAGATGATGTACATACCCGCGTCATCTTAGAAGAGGGACATCTAAACCGTGTTGTGCGCAAAGCAATTGAATACGGTGCAGATCCTCTGGTCGCTATCCGGTTCGCCACATATAATGCCGCAAGGGAATATGGGTTCCGCGACCTGGGTGCGATTGCGCCTGGATATGCAGCGGATATGCAGCTGGTGTCTGCTCTGGACGGCAGCCGCCCGGAAAGGGTATGGATTGGCGGAGAAGAAGTAGGATGCGTCAAAGAGGAGGAAACAGCGGTTCATTTAACAACAGGCAATGATTCGGACAAAACATCTTTCACCGTACATTTAGATTATTTAACAGCAGAATCCGATTTTGAATTGTGTGCTCCGGATGACGCAGAGGAAACCCTTGTAATCTACAGTCGGTATGATGAGCCGTTCCACAGCAGTTTTTATGAAAAGCTGCCAATACAAGACGGGAAAGTCGATATCACACATGATAAAGACCTGGCATATATCGGGGTATTCAATCGCCATGGCCTGGAAAGCAAAACCATTTCTGTAATACGTAACTTTAAAGTTACATCCGGTGCATTTGCGACGACAGTCGCTCACGACTGCCACAATTTAATTATGGTTTACCGCGACGTAAAGGATGCGCTGATCGCAGCAAATAAAATCAAGGAGATGGGCGGAGGATTTGCGTATGTAGAGAACGGCAAAGTGCTTGGCAGCCTGCAATTGCCGATAGGAGGACTCATGTCATATCTTCCATGCGAAAGATTAGGCGTTCAGGTAAAAGAAATGGAAGAACTGGTCGAGCAGCGCTGCAGCGGAAATTGGCTCCTAAAGCTTTCTACCACAGCATTGCCGGCGCTGCCAGGAACAATTATCACAGACGTAGGGGTTCTGGATGGCACCAGCCGCAAACTTATTCCGCAGTTTCGCAGCAAACAAAAAACAGAGTAATAACAGAGTAAAAAAAGAAAGCGTAATCAATACAAGACGAAAGATAGAAAACGTAAAAAAAGAAAGCGTAATAATCAAAGAGAAATAAAAAGAAAGCGTAAAAAAAGAAAGCGTAATCAATACAGGACTAAAGATATAAAGCGTAAAAAAAGAAAACGTAAAAAAAAGAAAGCGTAATCAATACAAGACGAAAGATACAAAGCGTAAAAAAAAGAAAGCGTAAAAAAGAAAGCGTAATCAATACAAAGCGTAAAAAAAGAAAGCGTTAAAAAAACAAAGAGAAATAAAAAGAAAGCGTAATCAATACAAAGAGAAATAAATAGAAAACATGAAAAATAGAACATGGAGGAACAAACAAATGGGAACATTACACAATACAGCAGAAAAAGGACAAATCGCAAAAAAGGTTTTAATGCCTGGAGATCCGCTCCGCGCAAAATTTATTGCAGAGAAATATTTAGAAAATGCGGTACAGGTAAATGCAGTACGTAACATGTTTGCATACACTGGAACCTATAAGGGAAGCCCGGTTACTGTCATGGGCAGTGGGATGGGAATGCCGAGTATCGGAATCTACTCTTATGAACTGTTCGAGTTTTATGATGTAGATACTATCATCCGCGCGGGTTCTGCAGTCAGCTATGAAAAAGATTTGGTTCTTCAAGATGTTGTAATCGGATCAAAATCTTGTTCGCAAAGCAGTTTTGCTTTTCAACAAAGCGGTTTCACAGGAGATATTATTCCTGCTGATCCAGATCTCATGAAACGGATGGAAGAAAATGCGAAAAAACTTGGCATTAAAACCACAACAGGCGTAATGCACTCCAGCGATGTATTTTACTATCAGCCAGAGCAGAAGCAAAACCTGCCGTTATTTAAGAAATATCCTATCATATGCGGAGAAATGGAAACCTTTGCGCTGTTCCACAATGCATCCGTTCTTGGGAAGAAGGCTGCTGCGATTTTGACAATTTCTGATACGATACATGTAAAGGCGCAGCTGACACCAGAAGAACGCGAAAAAAGTTTTGATCATATGATCCGGATTGCGCTTGAGTCATTAATATAGTTGAACACACCGCTTTCAATGCGATTACTTTATAATCCAAAATCCAACAGCTATGCGAAGAAGCGATCCAATATGATGCAGCTTCAGTAGGTATACCTCCGTTATATAATCGATTTTCCGCTTGGCTGCAATACAACAGAAACGAAAGTATTTGAAACAGAACATGTAGTGGTTAATGGCGTCTGCTGCCTTACGGAAGAAGAAAACATTTGTCTGAGTGAGAGCATTTTTGAAGAGGGGCTGACTTTACTTTAGCAAAGCAGCAGCCGATTTCGGAAGTCAGACGCCAGTGTGAAAGATTGTTACTATTCACAGCCAGGAGCTGTCGCACTAAGAAAAACATATACAAGATTTAGTTGGATTTAATTCCAAAACAATACTATATCTTGTATACTCAATCCTTATTGCGACAGCCCCGTAAGAACATGATTCAGGAGTGAGGGGCGATTTTGCGAAGCAAATTTTAAATATCGCCTCGAATTGTTGCTATGAGCAGCCTATAGGCTGTGAGTAGTAACGAAAGATTTCGAACTCTTTCATAATTACATTGACAGCCATGTACGGATTAACACATCCGGAGAGATACGGACATAAGAAGATTTTGAACGTTTTTACCAAGCGGGAGCACACAGGATTGGCGCTTCTTCTGCGATAACGTAGAAAAAAAGGAGGCAACGAAATGAAAAGAAGACTAGCGATGTTACTCGCGGCAGGAATGCTGTTAGTTTCTCTTGCGGGCTGCGGAGGAAAAGCACCTGATGCAGAAAAAAATACAAATACAAATACGGAATCCGGATATGAAATTGCCCTTATTAAAAGTTTTGACGGATCGATCGACGATCGTTCTTTTACACAGGGTTCCTGGGAAGGCATTAAAAAATTCTGTGATGAGACTGGAACAACCAGTCAGTATTACCAGGCAACAGATAAGTCTGTAAGCGCATATGTAAATGCGATCCGTGTAGCAATAGAGAATGGCGCCCAGTCGATCATCTGTCCAGGATATCAGTTTGAAGAAACTGTATACGAAGTGCAGGAGCAATATCCGGATGTTTCTTTTATCTTGTTAGACGGCACACCTCACAATACAGATTATTCAGATTATCATACGGCAGATAATACATATACCTGCCTCTTTTCCGAAAACCAGGCGGGATTTTTAGCGGGTTACGCAATCGTAATGGATGGAGAACGCAATCTCGGCTTTCTGGGCGGAATGAAGATGCCTGGTGTGGTTCGTTTTGGCTATGGTTTTGCACAGGGTGCAGACCACGCAGCAAAAGAACTGGGATTGAAGAAAAACGATGTTACGATGAGGTTTAGTTATACTGGGAATTTTGATACATCCCCAGAGAACCAGACAAAAGCAGCCTCCTGGTTTCGGGATGGCATCACAACTATTTTTTCCTGTGGAGGAAATATTGTATACAGCGTAACGGCAGCGGCTGAGGCAGCAGATGGAGATGTTCATGTAATCGGCGTTGACGTGGACCAGTCCGAAACATCGGAAACCATAGTAACTTCTGCCATGAAAATGATTTCCAGCGCAATTTATGACGCGTTAAAGGCAAAGGAAGAAGGAGCTTTTCCTGGCGGTAAAAGTGAAGTGCTAGGAGTTACCGAAGACGCGGTAGGTCTTCCAGACGATTTCTCCCGTTTTAAATCCTTTGACAAAGAAAGCTATGATAAAATTTTCGATTCCTTAGTCACGGATGAAAACGGAATCCTATCTAATATGTTGTCTGATTCTGACGAAAACGGGCAGGAAATTCCAATAGATACACTGAAAGAAGCTTTAGATGTCGTAGTAGTTGAAGAAATCGAATAGCCACGGGAGAAAGCAAAAATGAATGAATATGCAATTGAAATGTTAGGGATCACAAAGCGTTTCGGCACTCTCATTGCAAATGACAGGATAGAACTTCGGGTAAAAAAAGGCGAGATTCATGCTCTGTTAGGTGAAAACGGCGCCGGAAAATCCACACTGATGAGCATTCTTTTTGGAATGTATACGCCGGATCAAGGCGAGATTTTAATACATGGCGAAAAGAAAAAAATCACAGATCCGAGAATGGCGACAGAATACGGTATCGGAATGGTGCATCAGCATTTCCAACTTGTCCGGAATTTTACGGTTTTGCAAAATATCATTTTAGGCGTAGAAACTGTACAAAACGGCCTGCTGCAATACGAGCAGGCCAGGGAAAAGGTACATCAGCTCAGCAAAAAATATGGGCTGGACATAGATCCGGATGCACTGGTAAGCGACATTTCTGTAGGAATGCAGCAAAGAGTTGAGATTATTAAAATGCTTTACCGCGAAAATGATATTCTGATCTTCGACGAACCTACTGCTGTACTGACTCCACAAGAAATCCAGGAGCTGATCAGGATTATTCAGGAATTAAGAAAAGAAGGAAAATCCATTATTTTTATTACACATAAGCTAAAAGAAATCAAAGCGTTGTGTGACCGCTGTACGGTTTTGCGCAAGGGAAAATATATTTGTACTGTATCAGTAAAAGATACGTCTGCTGAGGAAATGGCAGAACTGATGGTCGGCAGAAAGCTGGAAATGGAATATACAAGAAATTCTGTTGTGCAAAAAGAAGCAGCAATGGAAGTATCGGGATTAACACTTTTATCCAAGGACAAGAAGAAAAAACTTTTAAATCATGTAACTTTTTCGCTTCGGCGCGGTGAGATCCTTTGTATTGCCGGAATTGACGGCAACGGTCAGAATGAATTAACGGAAGTGCTTACAGGTTTGGTTCAGCCGGATGAAGGTACGATTAAAATACGGGGGGCTGATATCACCAAAAAATCCATTCAGTATAGAAACACCCATGGAATGACCTGTATACCGGAGGATCGGCACAAATACGGATTGGTTCTGGGATATACGATGGAACAAAATCTAATGTTGAAAAAATACAATAGCGAGCCTTTTTCTAAACATGGATTTATTAATTTCAAAGCCTGCCGCGAACATGCAGACCGCTTGATAAAAGAGTATGATATCCGCAGTTCCCAGGGAAATACAACTGCAGCAAGAGAAATGTCCGGCGGCAATCAGCAAAAGATCGTGGCGGCACGCGAAATCGATGTGGATGCAGATGTCTTGATCGCAGTTCAGCCGACAAGGGGGCTTGATATAGGTGCTATTGACGGAATTCACAAGAGCTTATTTAAGCAGACTGCAAAAAACAGAGGCGTGCTTTTGATTTCCTTTGAACTAGACGAAGTATTCAAGATCAGTGACCGTATACTGGTTCTATATGAAGGAGAAATCGTCGGTGAGTTTACCCCGTCTGAAACAACAGCAGAAGAATTGGGACTGTATATGTCTGGAGCCAAAAGAATGGAGGAAGTACTGTGAACGTAAAAAATATTCTGAAAAAATGTACCATCGCATTGGCCCCGACCATCATCTGTATCGCATTAGGGCTTCTGGCCGGGTATCTGATCCTGCTTTTTTCCAATCCAGCACAGGCCGGAAATGGTTTTCGGGCAATCCTTTCCGGCGGCTTTATCGGAGGAAACCGGGGAATTGGAGATGTCTTTTATTATGCAACACCGCTTCTAATGGTCGGTTTAGGTGTTGCAGTCGGGTTTAAGACAGGTGTATTTAATATCGGAGGTCCGGGACAATTTGTGATTGGCGGTTATTTTGCAATGCTGACAGCACATACAATTCAAGTGCCAAGGCCGCTTAGTTGGCTGATTCCTTTGGTGGCAGCAGCTGCAGCCGCCGCGGTATGGGCTATGATCGCCGGATTATTGCATGTATATTTTAAGGTAAATATTGTCATTTCTACAATCCTTTTAAATTATATCGGTATGCATCTGGTAAATGTACTGGTTCGCAAAACGATTTATGATTCAGGAAAAAATCAGGCCAAGCTGACTCCGGAGCGCGCATACCTGCCTGGAATGGGGCTGGACAGCCTGTTCCCGGACAGCAGTGTCAACGGAGGATTTTTCATAGCGGTTGGAATTGCTGTATTGATTTATATCTTGCTTTTTAAGACCACAAAAGGGTATGAAATGGTTGCCGGAGGAATGAATCCTTTTGCTACGCTTCTCTCCGGAATGCCGATTAAGAAAAACGCTGTATTTTCAATGAGTCTGTCAGGAGCTCTGGTCGGAATCGGCGGAGCATTTATGTATCTGTCAAACAGCGGGGCCAGCATAGAGGTTGTAGATAGTCTGGCAGCAGAAGGATTTAATGGAATTTCTGTCGCATTGCTGGCGGCAAATCATCCGCTTGGTGTGATACTGACCGCTTTATTTGTAGCCAGCCTCACTGTAGGCGGTTTCTATATGCAGGTCTACAGTTTTGTACCGGAAATTGTTGATATTATTATTGCAGTCATTATTTATTTCAGTGCATTTTCACTGTTGATCACGCAAAATAATCAAAGCATTAAAATATGGTTCAATAGAAAAAAAGGAGGCGGCGGGAAATGAGTTCATTGATTTTTATTTTACAGCAAGCTTTTTTGTTCTTTATCCCTCTCATGATCGTTGCCCTTGGAGCGATGTTTTCAGAGCAAAGCGGCGTGATGAATATCGGGCTAGAAGGGATTATGATTATAGGAGCCTTTAGCGGAATTATGGCGATTAACGCGCTGGAAGGCAGTCTGCCGCCCCAGGTGCTGCTTTTATGCGGCGTGCTCGTGTCTATGCTGGCAGGGATGGTGTTTACGTTTTTTCACGCGTTTGCCTCGATCACCCTTAAGGCGGATCAGACAATCAGCGGCACAGCGCTGAACCTGTTTGCCCCGGCATTTTGTATTTTTATCGCCAGAGTTATACAGGGCGTGCAGTATGTTACATTCCGTAATGTATTCCGTTTGGAAAAAATTCCGGTTCTTGGAGATATACCATTTTTAGGAGAAGTGCTGTTTCAGAAGTTTTATCTGACGACGTATCTTGGACTATTAATACTGGTTATATCGCAGGTTGTTATTCATAAAACCAGACTGGGACTGCGGATCAGGGCTTGCGGCGAGAATCCACATGCAGCAGATTCCGTAGGGATCAATGTGACAAAAATGAGATATCTTGGGGTGATCATTTCCGGCGCTCTTGCTGGACTTGGAGGATTAGTATTTATAGTTCCTACAGGAACTACCTTCAATGCAAGTGTTGCTGGTTATGGATTTCTGGCTCTTGCGGTCTTAATTTTCGGACAGTGGCGTCCCAGCAGAATTGCAGTTGCGGCAATATTTTTCGGTCTGATGAAGACAATCGCAGCCGCTTACTCCGGAATCCCTTTTCTGGCCAGGCTGGGTTTGCCAGACAGTATATACAACATGATTCCGTATATTGCAACGCTGTTAGTTCTTATGTTTACTTCCAAAAGCAGCAAACGGCCAGCAGCCGCCGGTACGCCGTATAATAAAGGAGAGCGGTAGGTATGACAAAGAACGAAACTGCTCCGCGTCAAATAGACAATTAGGAAAAAAATTTTTCCGGGACTGTCGCATGAAGCGAAAAATATACAATATGCAGAGTATTTTCCGATGTAGATTACTTGGTATTGTATGTTATGTACTTCGTGCGACAGTCTCGTTTTTATGTGGTTTGCAAGTAACTTTCAGCTGTAAGGGACGATTAAAAGACCAAGGAATAGAAAATGTCTTGTTAGAATCAGGAGTAACACTGGTAAACTGGGCCAGGATTTGATACGGGAACAGATCTATTTATTATCCAATCAATATGATATAGATGCGAAGTCATTGCCAGAACTCACATTAAATGACTTTTGGACAGATTTTGTTTAGTCAAATAAATACAAGTTTTCTAAGATATCAAGGCTTTGGAGACACCAAAAAGAGGTGAAAGTTTTACAAAAATATTTGTGTGATGATACTTGACTTTGCATGACAGTAAGAGGAGGCAGCACTTTAGGCTGTCTCCTCTTAATCCCTTACTGCAAGTTTGCAAGCTGACAGGAAAGTCAACGGCCATTTAGCCTCCAAAATTCCTCCATAGTCTCATTAAATATTTGAGGAGTGTCCATATTTACACAATGTCCTGCATTTTCAAAAATTACAACTTTACATTGTGGTTCTCTGTCCTTCCATATTTTTATTTCTTCTAGTTCCATTGGTATATCAAATTCTCCGCATCCGATTAGTAAGGGATACGTTCTTTGCCCGGTTTGATGGATGTTTACCATACTATTTAAAGACGCTAAGTACATAAATGATTTCTTTGGAAATTGAACATTCATATCATAAAAATCATTTTGAGCCTGCAAAGTAAATGCGGATATTTTTTTATTTGATTTTGCAAACCACTTGATAGAAAACAGAGCTTTTAACATCATAAGCAGCTGAGAAGCACTATTTTCTTTCTGCATTTTGATATCGAAATTATTAATATCATATCCACCGAAACAAGCAAGAGATTTTATCGTCTCTGGATAATGGTTTGCAAAATCCTGTGCTAAAATAGCGCCTAATGAAACTCCCACAATATGTATTTTTCCAATCTTTTCTGCTTTTATAATATCATATATCCATGCCGACATTTTATCGATGCTGTCACCCTTTTTAGTATTTATTGACTTTCCATGACCGATAATGTCAACTGCTAATATATTATATTTGTTACTAAAATATTCCATCTGTGTTTGGAACATATTATGATTAACAAAAGCGGCATGAAGAAAAAGTACCCATTCATCACAGTTCCTTCCGCTGACATAATATGTGATTGGTGAATGATCTAGTTTAAAGTGCTTCATATGTTTTCACTCCTTATTTCATTCAGAATATTTTTATACCACTGCCTGTTGTCTGATACAATTAAACTGGCAGTCAACAAAGCAAGCTGATATTTTTGTTATGATACCCAGAGCCAACAGACTTGTGAGAAATCATAGTTTGTTACCAATGAAATAACCATGATAGCCTCCCGTCCTAAAACAATCCGAAGTATGAGTTTCTTGCCCTAAATATGATCTGTAAGACAGGCAGTCATAAAAGCATCGCTCAGGTACCGGAATCATTTTTCCGATTGCTTAGTAAATTTGAGCGATCTTATAAGTATAAAAAATGTCAATCACGAAAAGGATAACAATTACTGTTAACGTTGATAGAAAGCAGTAAATACCTTGAACAAAGAAGCATATCACAACGATAACA
>CANDJR010000117.1 GCA_947385105.1 uncultured Eubacterium sp. | reverse complement strand
GAATCATTTTCTTACGGACTTTGCAGTAAATGCAAAGTCCTGTGTGAACAGCAACTGCTATTGCATATACTGGTTCAGCTCTTGTGACACTTCTAATACTTGATGAAGCATTTTTGTCGTAGCTGTTACATTCTGCATATTTTTAATACTCAGCTCTGATGCCTGGGCAGAGCATGCTGTTACTTCCTGTGTTGTTGCAGAAAGGTGTGTAATGTCCTCCACGATCTGATTATTTGATTCTGACAGCTCGTTAAGCATTTGGTCAATGTCCTCTATGCTGCCGAGCAGCTGGCCCATATTCTGGCTCATCCCTACAAAGCTATGCGATACTTGTGTAAACATCTCATCTTGTGACTTAACTGCCTCAATGGATTGGCCAACCGCTTGTGTCGCATTTTGTGCATGTTCTGATAATTCATTTGAAATATTGGAAATATTTTCTGTCTCTGTCCTTGTCTTTTCTGCAAGCTGGCGTATTTCGTCCGCAACAACCGCAAATCCACGCCCTGCTTCACCTGCCCTTGCGCTTTCAATCGACGCGTTTAATGCCAGCAGGTTCGTCTGATTGGAGATGGCATATATCGTATCCGCAATTGTCTTCACTGCATTTGTCCGTTCCTGCAGCTCCTGCATAGCTGTTACTACGTTTCCATTTGTCTTATTAATCGCTGTAGACTGCCTTTTAAGGTCTTCCATTTTATCCGTACTGTCAAGGTTCATCTGTTCTGACTCTTTTGCAACCTGAAGCATATGATCCGCATACTGAAGCGTCTGCTGAATGGACTGCTGGATGTTTTGCGTCATTTCTGTCTGTGTCTGAATACTCTGCGCTGTACTCTGCGTACTGCCGGAAATATCCTGCATGGATCCGTTTACTACCTCTGTGGATTCATTTAATTCCCTAATTTGCCCCATCGCACTTTCTGTCCCCAACCGAACCTGTTCTGCAACGTCCAGTACGTGCTTTATGACTGTCTTTTGATGCTCCTGTTCCTCCATTAAGCTGTGACGCGTATCATAATTATAAATTCTTGCTACTCTTGTAGTAAAATAGATAATGAGCATGAGCAAAAATATAGATAATGTACAGCAAATCTGTTCTAACAGTACCTGTCCTTCGTATCTGTTTCTGCCTACATCTATAATATTAATCAATACGTTGACAGTTGTTACCAGGCCGCCTGATATCCATGTAAACCTTGTGTCAAAAAATAAGACACACCCTATGAGCGGAATTGCTGCCATAAATCGTACATAGTATTCTTCAAATGCTACTCCCACATAAAAAGTAACTGCCAACAAGCCGCATAAGGCAATATACCGCATGAGCATCCCTGTTCCATTTCTGCGGTATAGAATTATGTTGACAATATTTGTGCCTGCTGCCAGCAAAGTAACAATCAGACAAAATCCCAGCTTTCGCGTACCTAGAAAAAATGCTGTCCACACAGTAACTAGAACAATTACATAAAAAAACATATACGCTATGAGTGCAAATCGATTTGCGCGCCGGACCTGTTCTTCCTTTTTAGCAAATATATACCTCTCTTTCTTTTGCCCGTTTGGTTCCACTTGTGAATTCCCCCTTCTCTTGCTGTGGTTGCTACCTTTTTTGTTTTATTATAACATTCGAAAAGTTCAGCCGTCAAGAAATGGTTCACTAAACGCTATGTCAGTACTTCCTTTCGCATTTTTAATAAGATCTTTTTTTCCAGGCGGCTTACCTGTACCTGGCTCATCCCCAGCTGATCAGCTGTCTGCACTTGTGTCTTATCCTCAAAATATCTTAACTCGATCAGTTTACGCTCCCGCTCCTCTAAGCCGTCTAATAGCTGCGTAAGAAGTAAACCATCCAATATTTTTTCTTTTTCCGGATCTGAGCAGCCGCCATGGTAGGCAACTCCCTCTCCAGATGCTGCGCTAATTGTTCTGCCTATCCCGCTGCCTGCTACGACCTGATCTACAAGGTACAGCTCACTCCCGTCTGACTGGTAAATACAGCCATAGATAGATTCTACTTCACGGTTTGCCTCTAGCGCTAAAATGACATCCTCCTGCCCAATACCTGTTTCCGATGACAGCTCCTGCAGCGTAGCCTCTCTGCCCTTCTCCTGGCTAATTTTATCTGCTGCCTTTTTAATTTTCCAGCCATTTTCCTTTAAGCTCCTGCTAATGCGCACAAGTCCGTCATCCCGCAGAAAACGCTTGATTTCCCCGCTAATAAGCGGTACTGCATAAGTCGAAAATGCGACATCATATGTAAGATCAAATTTATCGATTGCTTTAATTAACCCGATACTTCCTATTTGGAATAATTCTTCCTTGTCATGCCCCCGGTGTTCAAATCTTTTGACAATGCTCCCCACCAATCCAAGATTCTGCTTCACCAGCTCCTCTTTTGCGTTTTGATTGCCCTCTTGCGCCTGCAAAAGTAAAGCCATTGTCTGCTCCATACACGCTATTCCTCTACTCCCAGCTGTTTTACCATGCGCACGGTCGTACCTTGTCCCGGCGCAGAATCTACCTCCACATCGTCCATAAATGCCTCCATAAATGCAAATCCCATACCGGAGCGTTCCAGCTCCGGCCTGGTTGTATAAAAAGGTTCTTTTGCTTTTGTAACGTCTTCTATGCCTTTTCCATAATCTACAATTTCAATTTGTATTTGCTGTTCCTGCTTTGCACAGGTTAAATAAATCTTTCCGATACGGTCTTCATAACCGTGAATAATCGAATTTGTAACTGCCTCTGATACTGCTGTTTTCACATCAGCCAGCTCGTCCAAGGTTGGATCCAAATCTGCTAAAAATGCAGCTACCGCCACCCTTGCAAATCCTTCATTTGCAGAATAGGAATCAAACCGAATACTCATTTCATTTCGCTTGTTCATCTGCATGCCCCCTCCGTTTCTATCAATTTATGCAGCCCGGATATCCGGAATATTTTTTGAATTCGCTCATTCATATGCTGCGCTTTTACACTTCCGCCGCAATAATTCATATTTCGGCATCTTCCAATCAATACACCGATTCCAGAACTGTCCATAAATTCTGTACCAGAAAAATCAAAAACCAGCCTCCGCACCCGGTACGAATCAATTAATAGATCCGCCTCCTGGCGCAGCTGCTCTGCGCTGTGATGATCCAACTCCTTTGGCATTGCTATCGTAAGGCAGCCTTCTTTTAGTTCATAATGGCATTCCATCATTTCTTTCCTCCTGTTTTCTTTTTTGCATAGGATCTGATAATCCGATCGAAAAAAGACGTTGATCTGCCTGTGATCAACGTCTTTCGTACATTCTTACACTTATTTGTTTTTTCTCATGTATTTTGATTCTGATACGTTTGCTTTTATTGTGTACTTGTGTAAATAAACTGCTTTGCTTTTTGTGCTTGATACGTTTGCTTTTATTGTGTATTTCCTATCTGAGCTTGTACTTGTGTAATAAACTGCTTTGCATTTTGCGCTTTATAAGTAGTAGGATATTCTTCAATAACCTTTTGGTACAATTCTGCAGCTTTTTCGTATTCCTGCAAAAGCCGGTATGACTGTGCCAAATAGTAAATTGCATCGCCATTACTGTAAGTATCGTCAATATCCACTACCTTTTGCAAAAGTTCTGAAGCTACATCATATTTACGCTGCATATATTCTGCGTATCCTTGATCATACGTAGCCTGCAAATATTGCGTATCAATGGACTCTACCATAGTATCATAAATTTGTTTGGCAGATGCATCCAGAGTATTTTTGTCCAGCCCATTTAAAGCGTCTTTTGCTAAATCGTATTCATCCTGATGGTAATATTGATACGCGCTTAACAGCTTATGATACGTATCAATTTCCGTTTTGGTCGCTTCGCTTTCTCCCTTTGCAGCCTCTACCTCTTTTTTGAGCTTTTCTAATTGTGTCTGCAAAGACTGGATCTCATTGCTTTTTGCTGATATCGTATCATTTTTCTCTGCAATCGCCTGGCTCGAATTTTTTTGCAGCCCTTGGCGTATACTTGGCACAATCAAAAAGCAGGTAGCAGTAACGCCAATAATCAGCCCGACTAATATGTTCAGTATCATCATCCATACAGAATTATCCCGCAAATTTGTAGGCTGGATAATGGTTTCATGCCCGTTTGAATATTCTACGGTTGTTTCTTTCTTTCGCTTCTTCTTGCCCTTTTCGCTCTTGATACCACTGCGTTCATCGATCTCTGCCAGATAACGCATCGTCGTTGTATTATTATGATCGATTTGCTCTGCACTCCTTAAAGATTTCCGTGCCAGATCATATTTTTGATCTTGAATATACAACAATGCTAATAACTGATGCGCTTTGATCAGTTTTGGATTGGTGGACAAAATCTTTTTTAATTGTATGATTGCCAAATCCGTACTGTTTTGCTGACAATAAGACAATGCCTGATTATATTTTTTGATCGTCTGATTTACGGTATTTAACAGCGATAAATTATTCTGTACATCCGCCAGGTAAACATCCGCAATATTATCTTTTTCCTGATAGCTTTTACTAATTACCCATTCACTTAATGCAGATACCGTTTCCCCGGTTTCATAATAAATGAGTCCCAAAAGATTTCTGGCAGGCGTATTTGCCTTGTAATACTGCAAGCTGAGCTTCAACGCATCAGCTGCCCCGCTTAAATTCCGCACCTTTGCCCTTTCAAGTCCTAAATTATAAAAACAATTGGAAATTGCAATGAGCTTTTTATACATATTGACATTTACCCCACATCTTGGACAAGTATCTTCCCGCCCAAGCTGTACCCCGCATTTGAAACACTCCATGTTTGCTCCTTTCCAAATTAACGGCTGCGTCTTGCTTCCTTCATCATCTCCTGTAAAATATCTGTCATGTCTGTCAGATCATGGTTGTAAATTGCTTCTTCTGCTTCTTCCACTTCTAGGCTTGGCTGGAATTTTTTTAATTCTTCCTCAAAATCTATCATCTGTAGTCCCTCCGTTTGATTCTCTTAAACGAATTTATTATAGCATATCTTCGCACTTTGTAAAGAAACGGTTGTCTTGTTTTTTCGCCCTTTTTCCATTTAATACAGCTTAATACAGCAAAAAGAATCAGACACCGCCAATATCAGCAATGCCGATTCTTTTTTACTGCACAATTTCATTCCTAATTCTTATGAATCAGAGTCATCTCCCCAATCTGATAGCTTACGCATAATTACTTTTTCCTTCTGTTTGATAAAAATAATATCTTCAAAAGTATCCTTACAGGATGCGTCACAACTATCAATCGAAACACGTACACCCGGATATACCCTTCTACGGACTTTTATATTTGCGCCGCGTGCACTTTCCACCATCGTTTCCAACTGCCTTAATTGATCCTCATCTGCGGCTTTACGCGCCTTATCTCGGACACGAATTCGTACAAGCTGTACACGCCGTGGATCATCTTTACATGACTGCCCTGTCTTTTGTTCATATTCTTCGAATTTACCTAAAATTGACTCTGCTTTTTCAATATTGGCTATGGCTGCTTTAATATTGTTGCGCAGCTCTTCCATCTTCATGCGGACTTCACCGCCATTGCCAACTAATACATGTGTACGGATCTCAGCATTATTGCCAATGCTATTTGCTTCTATCCCGCCGACTGCATGAACATTTCCGCCTACAATACATCCTTTTTTGCTCATAACGAATGCCTTGCCTTCACAGTAAACATCACTATTTAAAAAGATATCTGCGGTAATATCCCCTTTGCAGCGGACATTTGCAAATTCAAAAAACTTTGCAGACAAATTTCCTTTTGTGTCAATAACACTTTTTCCATTGCCCAGTACGCCGCCTGCCAGTACAATTTCTTTATTTGCATAAATGCTTCCGCCCTGAACCACACCATCTACCGTAACTGTGCCTGTCGCACGTATTTCCACATCGTCTACGCTTCCATGGATAATCACATCTCCTCGAAAGTCAATATTTCCAGTATTCGGATCTACATCACCTGATACCTCATACACTGGCAAAATATTGATTTTATCGTTAATTACATCGATCTTGCCGGTAATAGAAGCTACATACGTCACCCCATCTTCCAGCAGCGAAAATCCTCTTCCCCTTAACGGAGCCTGTTCTCTGCCTAACTTTGCACGAAGGGGCGCGTCCTTCACCGTATAACCGTCTACTCCATGGACTGCCGGATGATAAACCGCAATTTCCTGGCCTTCATATACCATTTCAAAAAGCTGAATTGTATAACTGACAGTTCCATCTTCGTTGATCCTTGGCTTTCCATCCAGCTGACGCCGAAATTTATATTCATAATATCCGTCTGTACCATTTTGTGGCTCCTGCCCTGATGCAACAGCTACTGTACGGTCATAGACAGCGCCTTGGACCATTTGTTGTATTACATTCTGATCAATGCCTCTGCGAATTCCGCTATCCGCCAATACCGTCTGGACATCCTCCAGGCTATATTTCTGACCATCCAAAGGCTTTGGTAAACACAGATATGCAGTCATGGAATCCTGACTTATCGTTACTGCTTTTCTATCAAGCTGTATTGTCTGCATAACCTTACCACCTTTCTCTTTTATTCCTCAACCACACGTAGTGTATGGCACATCTATCATATTAATTTTACCATTATTTGAGACAAACTTCAACAAATATTACGTATTTTTTCTTCTGAATAAATTCTGCATAAGCCTTATTTCATGGTTCTGGCTAAACAGCATCTATTTAGCCAGAGTATGCGGCAATCATTCTATGGCGATCCCTTGGCAAAAGAAGCAATTTTAGCTTTCCTGCATCTGGGCTAAACGCTGTTTTACTTCTTCCATCATCTTTTCGTAGCCAGCCAGCTTTTTCTTTTCTTCTTCTATCTTTGCCTGCGGCGCCTGGCTTAAAAAGCGCTCATTTTTGAGCATACTGTGCGAACGGGCCAGTTCTTTTTCTAAGCGTTGCTTATCCTTTGTTAGTCTTGCAAGCTCTTTTGCTTTATCGACCAGCTCGTTTAATGGTAAGTACACCATTGCATCTAAAATGACCATTGACACAGCATCCTTTGGAATATCTTCTACATCCTTTTGGATACAGATCTCAGCTGCATGCGCAAGTCCCTGATAAGCCTGCTGCGTATCTGCAAACATCTGGCGGACGGTGTCATCTTTTGCTACAATATACAGCCTGGACTTACGGCTGTTTGGCACATCCATATCCTTACGTACATTACGGACTGCCCGTACAAGGTCTTTGACATGTGCAAGCATCATTTCCTCTTTGGCAAAATAACATTCTTCTTTGTATTTTGGCCATGCTGCCAGCATGATGGATTCTTCCTCTGGATGCAAGGTACAAAAGATTTCTTCTGTAATAAACGGCATAAACGGGTGCAGAAGCTTCAATGCCTCTGTCAATACATATTGTAAAGTCCACAGCGCTGCATTTGCTGCCTCTGGTTTTGTCTCATATTGGTAAATACGCAGTTTTGCAATTTCAATATACCAATCGCAAAATTCATCCCATATAAAATCATATACCTTTTGTACCGCAATGCCCAGCTCATATTTATCCATATTTTCTGTCATTTCTTTCGCCAGCGTATTTAAGGTAGAAATTATCCATAAATCAGCTGGTTCAAGGACATTAGCGTCTGGCTGTGTAACCTTACGGCCTTCCAGGTTCATCATAATAAAACGGGAGGCATTCCATACTTTATTTGCAAAATTTCTAGATGCCTCTACACGCTCCCAATAGAAGCGCATATCATTTCCCGGCGCGTTTCCGGTAATTAATGTTAAGCGAAGTGCATCTGCACCATACTTTTCAATCACCTCTAAAGGATCGATTCCATTGCCCAAGGATTTACTCATCTTCCGGCCTTGCGAATCACGCACCAAGCCATGAATGAGAACCGTATGGAATGGAGAACGGCCTGTTTGCTCATAACCGGAAAATACCATGCGGATAACCCAGAAGAAAATAATGTCATAGCCTGTTACCAGCACATCCGTCGGATAAAAATATTGCAGTTCTTCTGTTTGCTGCGGCCAGCCTAAAGTATAAAACGGCCACAAGGCTGATGAAAACCAGGTATCTAATGTATCTGGATCTTGTTCCATACCTGTATGCCCACATTTCGGGCAGGCATGCGGTGCATGTTCTGCTTTTGCAACCACCATTTCCCCACATTCTGGGCAATAGTAAGCAGGAATACGATGCCCCCACCATAACTGTCTGGAAATACACCAATCACGGATTTCCTCTAACCAATGTGTATAAATTTTGGAAAACCGCTCTGGCACAAATTTTAATTCTCCAGTTTTTACTGCTTCTAATGCTGGTTTTGCCATTTCTGACATTGATACAAACCATTGCCGTTTTGCCATTGGCTCTACTGTCGTTTTACATCTGTCATGCGTCCCTACTGCATGATCATGATTTTTAACAGCTACTAAAAGTCCAAGATCATCGAGTTCTTTTACGAGCGCATTCCGACATTCATAACGATCCATGCCTGCATATTTTCCGGCATTTTCATTCATCGTTGCATCATCGTTCATCACATTTACCAGTTCTAAGTCATGACGCCTGCCGACTTCAAAATCATTTGGGTCATGTGCTGGCGTAATCTTTACGCAGCCGGTTCCAAATTCCATATCCACGTATGCATCAGCAATGACTGGTATTTCCCTGTTTATTACTGGAAGAATCAACGTCTTTCCAATCAGGTCCTGATACCTTGTATCTTTTGGATTCACTGCAACTGCTGTATCTCCAAACATTGTCTCTGGCCTGGTGGTTGCAATCTCTACAAATTTACCTTCTTCTCCTGCAACTGGATAATTAATATGCCAAAAGTGCCCATTTTGATCTACATGTTCTACTTCTGCGTCAGAAATAGAAGTTTTACAAATCGGACACCAATTTACAATACGGTTTCCTTTGTAAATATATCCCTTTTCATATAACCGGACAAATACTTCCTCCACTGCTTTGGAGCAGCCTTCATCCATTGTAAACCGTTCCCGCTGCCAATCAGCAGCAGAACCCATTTTCTTTAACTGACGTATAATACGTCCGCCGTATTCTTCCTTCCATTCCCATGCTTTTTCTAAAAAGCCCTCTCTGCCTAGTTCATTTTTATCGATTCCCTTTTCTTTTAGAGCTTCGATGACCCGGACCTCTGTTGCAATTGCCGCATGATCCGTACCAGGCTGCCACAATGTTTCATAACCCTGCATTTTTTTATAACGGATTAATATATCCTGCATGGTATTATCTAAAGCATGCCCCATATGGAGCTGCCCAGTTACATTTGGCGGCGGCATAACAATTGTAAATGGTTTTTTGTTCGGATCTACTTTTGCATGAAAGTAACCATTTTCCTCCCATTTCTTATAAAGACGATCCTCCAGGCCCGCCGGATGGTAAGTTTTTTCTAATTCTTTACTCATGATGTCCGGTCCTTTCTTCTTATTCTTTATTTGTGCTTTTACTGCGCTTAAATACAAAAAACCCTTTATAGCTGTACAGCTATAAAGGGCGAATATACGCGGTACCACCTTTTTTTGATAAATGAAATTTATCCTCTCTTGTCTGATAACGCGGACTAGGCGTGACAGCTTACTATCTGCGTTATATACTGGCTACAGATCCATTCAGCCGTCCGGTTCAAAAGCTACCTTCCATCATCCGTGTTTTAGATGATCTTTCAGCCACGGATCATCCTCTCTGATAAACGTAATGACGTACTCCTCTTTCTCATCACCTGTTTCTTCATAAATCTTTTTTTATAATATAGAGAATTTATGGAATTGTCAAGAGGTGACTTCTAATTTTTATTCCTTTATGTAAGGAATCAACTCTTTTCGACAAAAAACAAAAATGCCGCTGTAAGCAACAGAGCATCCAGAATACATGTAAAACAAAAAACTTTGTAAACACTGTCTGTACAGTATTTACAAAGTTTTGAATGCCCGTGACCGGAATCGAACCGGTACTGTGTTTCCACAACAGGATTTTAAGTCCTGCGCGTCTGCCAGTTCCGCCACACGGGCGCGTACCTGTCGTACGAATGGGACCTATAGGGCTCGAACCTATGACCCTCTGCTTGTAAGGCAGATGCTCTCCCAGCTGAGCTAAGATCCCATTTGCACATCTGTGTGCAACGACCCAAGCGGGACTTGAACCCGCGACAGATCGGAAGAGCACACGTCTGAACTCCAGTCACCGTTAGAAATC
>CANDJR010000116.1 GCA_947385105.1 uncultured Eubacterium sp. | reverse complement strand
ACGAGGGAGAGAATATTTCAAAAAAGAACCGGACGTATTGTGAATTAACGGCACAGTATTATGCGTGGAAAAATGTAAAGGTGGATTACTATGGGTTTTTCCATTACCGCAGGTATATGAATTTTGCCAAGGAGTATCCAGTTATGCCGTCTGACAAGCATAAGGGGAAGATTTTATTTTGGCAGAAGCGGCCCTATATCGAAGCTGACAGCCTGCGTGGGGATTTAACAGCCTATGGTTTGAATGAAAAAAAGATGCGGTCTGTAATAGAAAAGTACGACGTCCTTACAGTCCTTTCAGAACGTATGGATGTGACTGTTTATGAACAGTTTTGCCAGTTCCATGACAGGGCGGATCTAGATCGCATGATCCGGATTTTGAAAAAAAGCAGGCCGCGCTATGCCAATGCCTGCGATGCCTATATGAAGCAAAAAAACATTTACTTTTGCAACATGTATATTATGAAGCGGGAATATTTTCTTTCATATATGAAATGGCTGTTCCCGCTGCTGGAAGAATTTGAAGCTGAAAAAGACTTTACCAGGTGCAGTAAAAAGCAGGCACGCGTGACAGGCTACTTGGCTGAGCGTTTGTTTGGTGTGTATTATACCTGGCTCAAGGAGCAAGGGCTTGCAGCCTGCTGTGAGCTGCAGTATGTGATTTTTGGAAAAGCGGACATCCGGCAGTTCCCAATGGGAAAAAAGGGACGCAAGTTCCATGTCAGGATGAGAGACGTAAACCGGCTGCTGCCAGCTGGCACGCTGCGGCGCCGGTTGGTACGCCGTCTGGTGTGCCAAAGGAACGTAACAAGGGGAGGAATGTTATGACAAAGAATATTAAAATCTATGTGTCTTGCCATAAAGAATGCTATCTGCCAAAAGGTGCATTTTTCTATCCGATACAAGTAGGTGCAGCATGTGCGCAAAAACGTATGGAAGGGATGCTGCATGATGATGTAGGGGATAATATTTCTAAGAAGAACCTTAGTTATTGTGAACTGACGGCACAATATTGGGCATGGAAAAATGAAGATGCAGATTATTATGGCTTTTTCCATTATCGCAGGTATTTGTCATTTTCCAAAAAGAAATTTCCTCAAAACCGATTTGCAGATGTAGAGATGGAGTTTTTAAATGACAGCGTGTATCAAAAGCTGGCCTTGGACACAAGAAACATCGCACGGGTTGTAAACCAGTATGATGTCATTGCGTCATCAGCCGTGAATTTAAAGAAGCTGCACAAATCATTAAAATCCAATTATGTGCAGTATGCAAGTACGCCTTACCAGTATAAGGAAGACTTGGACGTCATGCTGGAGATTATCAAAGAGAAATACCCTGCATTTTATAAAACAGCGCTTTACTACCTGAAAAAGTCGCCAGTTGGCTATTTCTGCAACATGTTTATTATGAAAAAGCCTGTGTTTGAAGCATATAGTGCATGGCTGTTTGATATTTTAGAAGAACACGAGAAACGGCGCAACTATAAAAACTATAGTGTAGAAGGATACCGTGTCAGCGGGTATTTAGGAGAGCGGCTGTTTGGTATTTATTATACGTATTTAAAACGAAGCGGCAAGTACCGTTGTTTGGAATTACAAAGAACATTGTTCCAAAATTTTGACAAACAGGAAACATTAAAACCTGCTTTTGAAAAAAATAATGTGGCAATCGCGCTTGCTGCAAATGATTACTTTGCGCCGTATCTGGCGACTACTTTAGCATCGATCCTTGCAAACGCAAGCCCAAAGCATAACTATGACCTGATCCTCCTATCCGGAGACATGCTGCCTGGGAATAAGCAAATCCTTCGCCAAATGGTTGCAGACAAGCCGAATTTTAGCATCCGCTTTTTAAACCCGGCATCCCTTTTGCATGGCTATCATTTAAGCGTACGGGGACATTTTAGCATAGAAACGTATTACCGCCTGGTACTGCCGCAGATGCTGCCAGACTACGAGAAAATATTATATTTAGACTCAGATATGGTAGTCGAGGCAGATGTAGCCGATTTGTACCAGGAAGACATCAGCGGCTACTTGCTGGCAGCGACCAGAGATGCCGATACAGCTGGTTTATATAATGGGTTTGAGCCGGATAAAAAGGAATATATGGACAAGGTCTTACAGTTCAAGCGGCCATATGAATATTTTCAGGCAGGTGTGATATTATTTAATCTGGAGGCTTTCCGCAAGGCGTATACTACGGAAGAAATTTTGAAATTTGCAGCCAAGGAACAATGGCAGCTGCTGGATCAGGATGTTTTAAACAAGCTTTGTGAAGACAGGGTGAAGTATATTGACATGTCATGGAATGTCATGGTTGATTTTGGCCATATCCGTATCAACAATATTATCCGCCTGGCTCCGCAATGGCTGAACCGGATGTATATGGAGGCAAGAGAGCATCCGAAAGTGATTCATTATGCAGGCCCGGAAAAACCATGGCTTTTTCCAGAAATGGATATGGGGAGAGAGTTTTGGAAATATGCAAAGCAAACGCCATACTATGAAAACATGTTGTTTCGCATGAGCTGTGCATCTGGCGCCAGAGAAAGCGAGAAGAGACGTGTGAACTATATCCGCAGAGGAGCGCAGTGTATCAAAGAAAACGGGCTGTTTTATACGTTAAAATATATTCCAGAGCGAATCAAGCGTTAGGGAAGGTTTGAAAAATCAGGATATTGCGGAAAATCAATGATTGTGTAGCATATGATCGTGTAACATAAAGATATAACATGTTTATATCTATGTTGCACGATTTTTTTATATGTATCGAAAAAGTATGAAACCAGATAAGGATAAAAATAAATTTAAAGCAGATGATACAAAGCCGAGGAGAAAAGGGGTAGGGTCTTTTGCTCGGATGGTAAAAGCAGGAATCAAAGATATCAACTGCAAAGGAAGATGGCTTTAAAACAGTGTCCACTGGTAGAGCAAGCATCGGATCGCGTCAGCCACACTCCCAGTTACAAACCATTTTAAAGAAAAGATAGAAGAATATCAAATAATATGGTATAATTCTTCTTATGTTGCTCACCGACACCCGCAACAGGGAGGAGGTGTCAATGTTGGAATTTCTTACATCTTTTTTAATCGCCGTTCTGGGTGGTGTAGTTTGCCACTACATCATCAAATGGTTAGACGGTGACGACAAGGGCAACAGTTAGCCTAGTGGGTGCTTTGCCACTATAAAAGAAAAGAAGAATCCCCCGACTGTATTGCAGTACGGTCGAGGGATTCGTTTCTTTGTCAACGTGGACTTCATACATCTTTTTTGCCTATTGGCATTATAGCATATGCAAAAAACTTTTTCAATATACTTTTGACAATCTATAAATTTATCCTTATCTGGAATCAATCAAGTATGAAACCGGATAAAGCTCAAACCAGATAAGGCTTAAACCGGAATTTCCGTTTCAGCAGCGCTCTGTTCGTTTTAAATATTCTTTATGCGGATATTGCTCAGAGTAGTAAAATGTAGTATATTACCAGTATGGAAAACTAAAATTATAAATGATTCAAAAGAAAGAAATCATTGGAAACAGTGCTTTAGAGTTGCAAAAAGAAATGATTTAGTATAGAATATTTATACATGACGTCTCATCACACTTTTGACGCGCACAGGAACTGAATGCAGCCAATGGAAGTTTGCCTGCGGCAAAGAGCTGAATTCACGCTTGGTGGAACATACGGGTTTTGCAATAAATGTACAGTAAATGCGATGATACGATCGACAGGAAAAAGACAAGTAAATCATGATAGAACAGATACTGCTTTATCATAGATGAAGTAAATGCCGCATCATGGTGCGGCTTTCTGCATATAGCGGTAGCTGTTGATTGAATGTAGAAGCGTAAGTAAAGGTGCGGACAAAAAATACACGAAAGGAAGGTACTGTTGATGCAAGTATGGGGGGGGGGTAAAAGCCATGCAGGAGATTGATTATGCAAATATTGGAATGCGCATTCGCCAGGTACGAAAGGCAAAGGGCTGGTCACAAGATGAGCTTGCAAAAAAATGCGGGATTAGTATGGCTTTCTTAGGGCATATTGAGCGCGGGAGAAGGGTAATGAGTCTGGATACTTTTGCAAACCTGTGTACAGCATTGCATGTTCATGCAGATGAGTTGCTATGGGGCGTTGTAAGTCCAATAGACGATAATCAAATAAATATACGGGAACACAGAACGAGCGAAAACAGCGATGCGGACAGATATTCTATGTATACTCAAATTATGAAATCAGTAGCAGCGATTATGAATGGGGAAGTGTAGAATATGACAGGAGAAGTCCAAAAGCAAGGCATGAAAAAGAATTTTATGCGTATCGATCGGTGTGAAAAACAAAATTGCTATACAAAAAACACAGCAGTACCTGGCAAAGTAACAGGGGATGCTGTGCCAAAAGTGTCGGTCATTATGCCAGTCTATCATATGGCAAAGCAAGTACCGCTTTTAAAAGCTGCAATTGAATCGATAAAAAACCAGACTTATCCAGATTGGGAGCTTATTATATGTGATGACGGGTCGACAGATCAAACAGTGCAGGCATTGCGGCAGATGATAGGGACAGATGACAGAATCCGTCTGATATGCAGCCATAAAAATCGTGGAGCAGGATATACCCGCAATGTATGCATTCATGCATCTGCCGGAGAGTATCTTGCAGTGATGGATGCAGATGATATTTCCCATCCGCAGAGGCTGGAAAAGCAGGTTGCTTTTTTAACAAAGCATCCCCAATATGCCCTGGTTGGGTGTAATGCAATGCTTCTTGATGGCAATGGCGTATGGGGCACACGCATTTTAGAAGAAAAACCGGATAAAGAATCGTTTTTACATACACTGCCATTTGTACATCCTTCAATTATGCTGCGCCGTGAGGTTGTGCAAAAGCTGCATGGATACACACAGACAGAGTATACCCGCCGCACAGAGGATTATGAGTTTCTCATGCGGTTGTATGCCTGCGGTTATAAGGGGTATAACATCCAAGAACCTCTGCTTTGTTACCGGGAAGATTTACACACGTATCAAAGGTGGAAATACCGTTTTCGCATCGAAGAAAGCATGGTGCGCTGCCAAGGGTTTTTAAGGCTTGGGATCTTAAAAGGAAATTTTAGATATGTGTTAAAGCCATTATTTGTAGGGCTTATCCCGATAAGTATGCTGCTGTTATGGAGAAGAAAAAGATACCAAAAGGTGCAGGGCGCGCATGCAGGCAGAATTTGGAAGGATGCGCAGCCGGAGCGTAAGACTCTGCATACACAAAAAGCTGGCGGGCAAGGAACCAGCCTGGAAACAGACGGCAGGAGATACCGATTGTATTGGCTGCAAACCAGGCATTTGTGCCGATTTTGTATACTTGTCTGCAATCAATCGTTAACACTGCAAATGCTTCTGGCAGATATCACATATACATTTTCCATACACAGATAAGCAAAGCAGACATGTGCATATTTAAAAAAGGTCTTGCTGTAGGGAATATCCAGATTGACTTTATAGATGTACGGGATAGGATGGCAGGATATCGTCTGCGTGCAAAAGAACATATTACAACAGAGACATTTTACCGTTTCTTAATTCTGGAATATTTTTCTGACGAGAAAAAAGTAATTTATTTGGATGCTGATACAATTGTTTGTGAGGATATTGCAAAGCTCTATAACCAAGAGATGGAAGATCATCTTTTAGCAGCAGCGGTTGATCCTGATTTTGCGGGGCAGTGCCATGGAGCCAACCCGGATACAAGGCAATACTGTGAAAAAGTGTTGCATTTAATCGATCCGTATCAATATGCACAGGCAGGCGTGCTTGTATTCAATATTCAGGCTTTGCGAAAAGCAGTTCGTGTGCCAAAGCTGTTTGCAATGGCAAAAACAGGTCGTTACCGGTATTCAGATCAGGATATTTTAAATATGGTATGCCAAGGGCGTATAAAAAAGCTTGCGATGTCATGGAATGTGATAGCGGACAGCACAGAGCGAAGACACAGCGCGATCCAGCAAGCTCCGGTGAATATCTTAGAGGAATATATGCGGGCAAGAAGGCATCCGTGCATTATCCATTATGCAGGAGCATGCAAGCCATGGCAGGACCCGCAGGGAGATTTTGCAAAAGAATTTTGGGAAACTGCAAGGCAGACACCCTATTATGAAGAACTTTTATACCGGATGTGCGAGCATCAAAGCCAAAGGCAGAAAAAACTGACAGCAAAATACATCGTCGGCTTTTGTAAAAAAGCTGTAAAAAAAGTACTCCCACAAGACAGCCTGATTCGAAGGGGCATTAGCAGCTTGTATTGGAGCCGGAAATGAGGTGGTAATACATGAACAAGAGCATGGCGTATATTTTACAGGAGCATAAGCAAAATATACGGTTGATGGTGAAAATGGCATTTATGAATATGGACAGGCAGACCATCCGTTCCAGCCTGGGGCTTTTGTGGACGTATTTTCATGATATTATCTATATTTTTGTATTTATTGCATTCCGGCTGCTGATTGCTGGAAATGGCAGTGTGCAGGGGATGAATAGTACGGTATATATGATGACAGGAATGATCCCATGGTTCTTTATTAACGACGTACTGACCAAGGGGAGCATGGCAATCCGCAGCAACAAAGGGATTGTCCAAAGCATTCGGTTTCCAGTGCCTGTGTTGCCGACAATTGAGGTGTTCAGCATCTTTTTTCGGCGGCTTTTTTCATTTGTCATGCTATTTGCCGTTGTATTTGCTTTTGGCTACATCCGGTATTTTGATTTGTTTTTGTTTCTTTATTATAGCGTATGTGCGCTGGCGCTTTCAATCGCTATGAATCTTACGATCTCTGCACTTGTGACCGTATCGGATGATTTCAGGCAGTTATATGACGCGATGCTGCGGGTGTTGATTTATACGATGCCTATTTTATGGGATTTTTCAAAGGTGCAGTCTTTACCAATCAATGTTATGCTGCGCATTAACCCAATGGTTTATGTTGTAAAAGGATTCCGGGACGCATTTGTGCTCGGCCCGACGCAGCAGGCAGGCTATACAGCTTATTTTTGGGCTTGTGTGTTTGTGATTTTTTTGCTTGGCAGCTATTTACAAGACAGACTGAAAAAATATTATGCTGATTTTGTATAAGGGCAGATGCAGAGAAAAATAGAGAAAAGCAAAGAAAGACAAAAATAAACTGGAAAAACCAAAATAAGACAGAAAGACAAAAGTAAAACAGAAAGACAAAAGTAAAACAGAAAGATAAAAGTAAAACAGAGAGAATAAAACAGAAAGACAAAAGTAAAACAGAAAGATAAAAGTAAACTAGAAAAACAAAAGTAAAACAGAAAGACAAAAATAAAACAGAAAGACAAAAGTAAACTAGAAAGATAAAAGTAAACTAGAAAGACAAAAGTAAAACAGAAAGACAAAAATAAAACAGAAAGACAAAAGTAAACTAGAAAGATAAAAGTAAACTAGAAAGACAAAAGTAAAACAGAAAGACAAAAATAAAACAGAAAGACAAAAGTAAACTAGAAAGATAAAAGTAAACTAGCAAAAAGAGCTTATCCTGCGCCTGAACCAAAAAGCGAGAGTGCTCGTGCGGCCGGGAGAAATGATCAAAACAATCACAGAAGAAATCGGCAATCAGTTTTATACAAGGACAAACCCTGTCCGGGGAGTTACGCGTATGCTGTTTCCAAAGAAAGCATACGAGCGGGAAATCCGAAGGCTGTTTGGCGAGAGTACCTTTGATTATGTTATTGATTATGAGGGATACAGTAATTTTTTTGCGACCTTGTGCCTGATGCACAAGCATGCGAAAACCTATATTTGGATGCACAATGATATGCGTTCAGAATACGATACAAAGTTTCATTGGCTAAAGAAGATTTTTGCACTGTATCCAAAGTTTGACTATTTAGTCTCCTGCAGTTGTCAGATTATGGAAGTCAACGAAAAGTGTTTTTCGTCGCAAGTATCAAAGGAAAAATTTCGTTTTGCAAAAAACTGTATTGATTTCCAGAGTGTATATGCCGGGAGCACAGATGCAAATATTGTTTGTAAAAACGGCCTGTATTATTATGGGGTGCTCAAACGGCAATATGCGTCTGCAAGCTTGCAGCTGTTTCCGCTGCAGCCAGGCTGCTTTGATGGAATGAACGCAGGTCTGGAGCTTTGCGACAGTGGAAAAAAAGTAGAAAATGGGGTCGTACGCTTTGTAAATGTGGCACGGCTGTCTGTAGAGAAAAACCAGACAGAGCTTATCCGGGCATTTGCCCGCCTGGCAGGCGAGTATAAGGACGTGATGCTTTATCTGATAGGGGAAG
Organism: uncultured Eubacterium sp.; assembly: GCA_947385105.1. Lineage (GTDB taxonomy): Bacteria > Bacillota > Clostridia > Lachnospirales > Lachnospiraceae > Eubacterium_J. The sequence continues at coordinate 1,990 of CANDJR010000116.1, read as the reverse complement.
GGCCGCAAAGAAAGGTTTTAGAAAAGTTGATTTTGCAGCTGAATCTATCAGAGAGAGTCATTTTGACAGGAAATTTACGAAATCCATTTGGGCTGATGCGCCAGTGCAGCTGTTTTATACTGCCATCTGTCCATGAAGGACAGCCGCTTGTCGTATTTGAAGCAAGGGCGCTTCATTTGCCGATTATTTTGTCTGACTATTCGTCCGTGGGCGGCTCTGTGGTAGATGACGGACAATACATCGTGCATCAGGATGCAGATTCTATTTATGAAGGTCTGCTGGCATTTATGAATGGCAAAGTGCCATCTGACTATGTATTCCAGGATGAAATCTATAACAAGCAGGCTTATGCAGAATTTGAAAATGCTGTATTTGGAAGGGGAAAATAGGCTTATGGACAGGCATGTTTGTAACAGTGCCAGTGAGAAAGATGTGGCAGAAAAGTTGTATATTGTGATGCCGGCATATAATGAAGAAGAAAATATTCAAACCGTTGCAAGGCAATGGCATGCGATTGTACATCGGTTATCCAAAGAATCTAAGCTTGTTATCGTAGATGACGGCTCAACGGATCGTACTTATCAAAAGCTATGCAGCCTTTTAGACGAGCTTTCTCAGTTAGTGGTTTTAACAAAGCCAAATGCAGGGCATGGTGCCACCGTGTTCTATGCTTACCATTATGCATTGGAACATGGCGCAGACTATATTTTTCAAACAGACTCAGACGGTCAGACTTTGCCGGAAGAATTTTGGGATTTTTGGGATATGCGCCAAACACAGGATGCAGTCATTGGCTGCCGTGTCTGCAGGCAGGATGGCATATCCAGAATTTTTGTTACAAAAGTGCTTAAGCTGGTGTTAAAAATGATTTTCGGACTCGATATCGCGGACGCTAACACGCCGTTTCGCTTGATGAACAAAAAGATACTGGAAACGTATCTGCGCCAGATTCCGGAAAATTTTAACCTTTCGAATGTGATGCTGACAGTGTTGTTTTTACAAGGCAATGAGCGGGTGAAATTTTTGCCGATTACATTCCGTGCCAGACAGGGTGGGGTAAACTCGATCAATTTATGGAGCATCACTAAAATAGGATACCAGGCTGTCAAGGATTTTAGGCAAATGAAATATCAAATAAAGGGTATTTAGTACTGCCATTTCTTATTTTTGCAGTCAGATGCAAAATAAAACTGTACGATAAAAAAATGAAAATACAATGAGGGGGAAGCGATGGGTGCAATCAGGCTTTTAGACTGTACGTTAAGGGATGGCGGTTATGTCAATGACTGGAACTTTGGGCATAACTGTTTGGTAAGCATTTTTGAACGTATTGTGGATGCAAATGTAGATATCATCGAAATTGGATTTTTAGATGAACGCAGGCCGTTTGATATCAATCGCAGTATTATGCCCGATACAGACAGTGTGGCAAAAATATACGGACATTTGGATCGCAGGCAGACCATGGTAGTGGGGATGATAGATTACGGCACATGCTCCCTGGAACAGATCCGACCTTGTGCAGATAGCTTTTTAGACGGCATCCGTGTGATTTTTAAAAAGCATTTGCGCGTACCGGCCATGGCATTTTGCAGTGAATTAAAGAAAAAGGGATATCAGGTATTCGTGCAGTTAGTATCTGTAACAAGTTATGAAGATGAAGAAATGATGGATCTCATCCGTTTGGCAAATGAGGTGAGGCCTTATGCAGTATCAATGGTGGATACTTACGGTTTGATACATCAGGACAATCTTAAGCATTATTTCCATTTATTAAATGACTTTTTAGAACCTGATATTGGGATTGGGTATCATGCACACAATAATTTCCAAATGGGGTATGCAAACTGTATTGAGATGCTCTCATTTGATATTCAGCGCACGATGCTTGTAGACGGCAGTATTTATGGGATGGGGAAAAGTACAGGCAACGCACCAATCGAACTGATTGCAATGTACATGAATGAACGCTGCGGCAAACATTATCATA
>CANDJR010000115.1 GCA_947385105.1 uncultured Eubacterium sp. | reverse complement strand
TATACGCCGGTATTTGGCGATACGATTGATTTGCAGCGTTTTGGCGAGCTGGGGAAAAAAGGCGTACTTGCCTTAATGTGTGACAGTACAAATGCAGAGCGTACAGGCTTTACGATGTCAGAAAAAACAGTCGGCAAAGCTTTGGATACGATTTTTACGGATCACAAACAAAACCGGATTATTGTATCCACGTTTGCTTCAAATGTAGACCGTGTACAGCAGATTATTAACTGTGCCTATCACCATGGGCGCAAAGTCGTGATCGAAGGGCGCAGCATGGTGAATATCATCAGTACAGCGACCGAGCTTGGCTATATTAACATACCGGATCATACGTTAATCGATATTGAGCATCTCAAAGATTATCCGGATGAAAAGACGGTTTTAATTACAACCGGAAGCCAGGGTGAATCGATGGCAGCTTTGTCGCGCATGGCAAGCGGCATGCACAGAAAAGTGGCGATTCAGCCAAATGATTTGATCGTATTAAGCTCCAGCCCAATACCTGGAAATGAAAAAGCGATTACAAAAATTATCAATGAGCTGTCCATGAAGGGTGCAGAGGTCATTTTCCAAGACGTGCATGTATCTGGACACGCATGTGCAGAGGATATTAAGCTTATCTATTCATTAGTCCATCCGCGCTATGCAATCCCGATCCATGGGGAATATAAGCATTTGAAAGCGCAGGCAAAGCTTGCACAGGAATTAGGCGTAGCAAAGGAAAATATTTTTATCCTTTCTACTGGAGATGTCTTGGAACTGAATGCAGAAAGCGCCAGAGTGTCTGGCAGAGTGCATGCAGGAGATGTGATGGTAGACGGCCTTGGCGTGGGCGATGTTGGCAATATTGTATTGCGCGACAGGCAGCATTTAGCAGAAGAAGGAATCATTATTGTAGTTATGACGCTGGAAATTGGTTCTGGAATGGTGCTTGCCGGGCCGGATATTGTATCAAGAGGCTTTGTCTATGTCAGAGGGTCAGAGAGCTTGATGGAAGAAGCAAAGCATGTGCTAAACGGCACAATGGATAACTGTATGGACAAGCATATTACAGACTGGGGCAGAATCAAGACAGAGATTAAGGATGCGCTTGGCGATTTTGTTTGGAAAGAGACAAAACGCAAGCCAATGATTATTCCTATTATTATGGAAGTATAAGAATGACAGTACAAAGGCGCGAATATAAAGGAGCTGACAGGTAAAATGAACCAAGTAGATGCAGCAGTAGACAGATTAATCCAGGCAATTTATGAAAGTAAGGAATATAAACGGTATCAGACAATCCGTGCAAAGGTACATGAAGATCTGCAGCTGGAGCAAAATATTCACGCATATCGAAAACAAAATTATGAGTTTCAAAATTCTACAGATGAATCGGATATGTATGAACGTGCAGACAAGCTGGAGCGTGAAAGTGTGGAATTTCGCCGTAATCCGCTTGTTGATGAATACCTTGCTGCGGAGCTTGCGTTTTGCCGGCTGTTTCAGGAAATAAACTGGACGATTGTATCAAAAATAGATTTTGATTTAGGCTTTACCATTGATGGATAATGCTGCTTAGTAAGGGAGACAGCTGCTTATGAGTTTTAACAAGATTGTAAGGAGAATCGTGAGCATTAGTTTTACTGCCCTGGTATTTATCCTGATTGTATATGGATTGTACCAGTTAGGGTTAAACGCTTATATTTATGGATACCGGATATTTACAGAGCCTGCAGTGACAACAGAAGCTGGCAGTGACAGCTTGGTGCAGATTAAAAGTTCAATGAGTGCTTTAGACGTAGGAGAGCTGCTGGAAAGAAAAGGGCTGATCCGGGATAAGTGGCTGTTTATGCTGCAGATGAAGTTTTCTGAATACAACAATCAATTAGTGTCTGGTTACTATACGTTAAATACTTCTATGACAGCACAGGAAATGTTAGAGATTATGAGCATGGCAAATTTGCAGGAGGAGGAGCAATAACCAAAAAGCAAACAGACCTCCTGCATCAAAGCAGTAAGCAGGCAGGAAACAGGAATCAAAAGAGCTATGATTGTAGACGAAAGATTTGTAACGTATCTAAATTCTTTAGATCAAGGCAATACAGAGCTGTTAAACCAAATAGAACAAGAAGCGCTGGCGGACAATGTGCCAATTATACGCAAGGAGACGCAAAGCTGCTTAAAGCTTCTTTTGACTGTTAAGAAGCCAAAGCGTATTTTAGAAGTAGGGACAGCAGTCGGATTTTCAGCGATTTTTTTAAAAACTTATAATCCGGTTGCCTGCCAGGTAACGACAATTGAAAATTATGAAAAAAGAATCCAGGCTGCCCGCGCCAATTTTAAGCGGGCAGGCATGGAGGAGTGCATTTCGCTCATAGAAGGCGATGCTGCAGAAGTATTAAAACAGTTAACAGGACACTATGATATGATCTTTATGGATGCAGCAAAGGCACAGTATATCCATTTTCTGCCGGAAGTGCTGCGCCTGCTGCCAAAGGATGGGATGCTGGTATCGGATAATGTGCTGCAGGATGGGGATATTTTAGAATCCAGATATGCGATTATCCGGCGCAACCGTACAATCCATAAGCGGATGCGCAGTTATTTATATACCTTAACCCATCATGCACAGCTTGTTACAGCAGTGCTGCCAGTAGGGGACGGGATTACCGTAAGCAGTAAACTGGCTTAAAAATGCATTTGCAGGTTTAGCCGTATTGCGCCGCAGTTTGCGGCAATGATAAGGAATTGTATAAGAAGGGATAAAAGAACATGAAACGTCCGGAGTTATTAGTCCCGGCAGGCAGCTTGGAAGTACTTAAAATAGCAGTGATTTATGGAGCAGACGCTGTATATATTGGCGGTGAAGCATTTGGACTGCGCGCAAAAGCCAAAAATTTTACATTAGAAGAAATGGCACAAGGCATAGCATTTGCACATGCACATCAGGCAAAAGTCTATGTGACAGCTAATATTTTTGCACATAATGCAGATATAGATGGCGTGCGTGAATATTTTACACAGATTAAAGAAATAAAGCCAGATGCACTTATTATTTCGGATCCAGGCGTATTTGCAATTGCAAAAACAATTTGTCCTAACATCGAATGCCATATTAGTACACAGGCAAATAATACAAATTATGAGACGTTCCGGTTTTGGCATCAGCTGGGCGCAAAACGCGTGGTTGCTGCGCGGGAGCTTTTGTTAAGTGAGCTGCGTGAAATCCGGGATAACATTCCAGCAGACATGGAAATCGAGGCATTTATTCATGGCTCTATGTGCATTGCATATTCTGGCAGGTGTTTGCTTAGCAACTATTTTACTGGCCGGGATGCAAATCAGGGTGCATGTACGCACCCATGCCGCTGGAAATATGCTGTTGTAGAAGAAACAAGGCCGGGAGAATATTTGCCTGTTTATGAAAATGAGCGGGGGACTTATTTATTTAATTCAAAGGATTTATGCATGATTGCGCATATTCCAGATTTGCTGCAGGCTGGCATTGACAGCTTTAAAATCGAAGGACGTATGAAGACGGCATTATATGTGGCTACTGTGGCGCGCACATACCGCAGGGCAATCGATGATTATCTGGTTTCCCCGCAGCAATATGAAGAAAATATGCCGTGGTATTTGGCGCAGATAGCAGGCTGCACATACAGGCAGTATACAACTGGATTTTTCTTTGGCAAGCCGTCGCAGGAGACGCAGATTTATGACAGCAGTACGTATGTCAGAGATTATACGTATTTGGGTATGGCAGGCCCGAAAAATGACGCGGGCCTTTATGAAATCGAACAACGAAATAAGTTCTCTGTGGGGGAACAGATCGAAGTAATGAAGCCGGATGGGCGCAATATTGCTGTAACAGTAAAGGCAATACAAGACGGGCAGGGGACGCCAATGGAATCAGCGCCGCATCCAAAGCAATTATTGTATGTCGATTTGGGACATCCATTAGATAGATATGATATTCTACGAAGAAAAGAGGAGGGCTAAATAATGGAAAAGGATAGGTATGTAGCTTATGTGGGGACATATACGCATGAGAACAGTCTTGGAATCCATATCTATGATGTAAATGTGGAGCAGGGGAGCATCCATGAGCGTAAGATGGTTCCGATCAGCAATTCATCAGACATTATTATTTCACATGACGGCAGGATTTTATATTCCATCGCAGACGAAGGGGTCGAGGCGTTCCATATTTTAAAAGATGGAGACTTGCGTACCATTAATAAAGAATGGATTGGCGGTATGCGGGGCTGCAGCTTGGAATTAGATGAATTAGACCGTTATTTGTTTGTCGCTGGTTATCATGATGCAAGAGTTTCGATGATGCGCTTAAATGGAGACGGATCCATCGATGGGATTGCAGACGGTTTATTCCATAAGGGGATGGGGCGCTGCATCGCAGAGCGTAATTCCAGACCGCATGTACACTGTGTCAAAGTGACGCCGGATCAGAAGTTTTTGTGTGCAGTTGACGGTGGACTGGATCATATTAAAATCTATAAGATTGATTATACAAGGGGCAAGCTCATTAACCATGATATTTTAAGATGTCCATTGGATTCTGCACCGCGGGCAATGTGCTTTAGCCAGGACGGACAGTTTGCATATGTACTGTGTGAACTGCGCAATGAGATTAACGTATACAGATATCATGTTGTAGACAATGATAATCCAGAGTTTGAACTGCTTCAGACGATTTCTACAAAAGACCCGGCAGAAGACGAGATTTGCAGCGCAGCGTCTATGGAGTTTTCTCCAGACGGCAACTACTTATTCTGCACAGATGCGGGCATTAATGCAACACTTGTCTTTGCAGTGAACAAGGAAACCGGTCTTTTGGAGCTTGTATGCAATTCCAGAATTGGCGGTGAATTTCCAAAGGCAGTAGCAGTCTTTCCGGATGGACGGCACTTTATTTGTATGAATCATGATGATAATTCTATCGGCGTTTTTTCGATGAATTATGAAGGGAAATATTTCCTGATGCATGGCAAGCCGATTCAAGTAGAGACACCAAACTGCGTCTGCATTCATAAATTAAAGTAAAATAAAAAAGGACAATAAAACACTTGTACCATTTGCTTTCAGAAATAGAAAAGCAGATAGTACAAGTGTTTTTTATTATGCTTGTATGCCGCGACTTACAAGTATTTTTATGAGTCCGACATGCACAAACTATGGCTTCTTTGTTGGCTTGGAACAAGGGTCAAGATGTTTTTTTGCTACAGATAGGCGTTTTTTATTGGGGGGGTATTTTCAACTTCAGCTAAGGAAGGTTCCATTCCTGCAGCTTTCTTTAACCTTTCCAGCTCTTTTTTTAAGGAGCGGATTTCTTTGCGATCAGAATCTATGATACTCACAAGCTGGTTGGTACAAGCGCCGATAAAGCGGATAATGTCATGTGTCATATGCGGGTTATCAGCAGTCCATTTTGGAATATTCTTCCACGTAAATTCTTGAAATAAAGGCTCTCCGTGAAAAAAAGTCTTGGATACCATACGGTTTTCATCATCATATTTTGCAAGAAAAGCTTTTGCTTCTGCTTCAGAAAACATTTCATTTGGATATTCCTGGCCCGATAATTCGGAAAAAGACTGTAAGGCTGTGCGCATGAGGCGGTAGCTCGACTCGCTAATATCCGGTGCAGCGTTTAATATACGCATGATTTCGTGTGTATTTCCGGCAAGCTTTGTATTTTGCATCTTTGGCGGCAGCGTATATTCGTCTGTCAGAGTAAGCCCGATTGTCTGCAAAAAATCTGCATAAAGGGAACCGCCGATAAAACGTTCCGGCTCAAAGCGCCGTACAGTGATGCGATCCTTTTTCCAAAAGCCAGCAAGCTTTTTCAGCCTGGTACCATATTTCATGCGGGTAAATAAATGCTCCTTGTCCAGGTTTTCCCAGGAAGTTACCTTGCCGTTGTTTTTTACTGTCTGATTCCAGGAAGAGCAGGCATAAAGATCCTGGCGCCGTAAATATACAATCAACTGTACCTGAAACTTTTTCGATTTACTTTCCTTTTTCAATATTTCCCATATCCGATCAGGAGCACTCCATAAGCCTTCGTCTGATAGGATAATATTTGGATAAATTTCAAATAGATCCATAAGCTGGTTCATCATTTGTGCATAAAGAGTTCCTGATTCCTCGTCATTTTCATCTACCAAAAGAAAATGACCGTTTCGCACACTGGCAACTCCTTTAAAGCGTTGTTCAAACATCGGATAATAATATCCGTTTTTTGCAAGCACATCCTGATTATCTTTGCAAAAGTTTTGCAGCGATTTCGTGCCGGTTTTTGTTGTTCCAATGTGTAAGTAAAGTGTATTCATCTTATTACTCCTGTTCCTTTTTGTATTCATCAACACATTTTAAAAAATCAACATGAAATAAGTATGAAATTATTTGGAAAAATATGAAAAAGAAATAGGATGTCGCGTGATCTCGTGTTTTTCTAACTTCTTTTTACAGTGCGCCACGTACGTTTGAGCTGCTTTTTTAAAGATGACGGTTTTGTTGGCACCGATTTTGCTATTTTTTGTTCTACATACTTTTTTTCCTTCAGCATCTTTGCTGATATCTTTTCATTGCGCTTTTGATTTTCTGACAGCATTTGCATACAGCAAGCCCCTACAAATCGAATGAGGTCATCCTGCATATACGGATTGTTTTTTTCCCATTTTGGAAGATCTTTAAATGTCAAATCAAATAAAGGTTCGCCGTCTAAATAATCCTGCGCAATCATTTGATTTTGTTTTTCATATTTTTTCATGTATGCAGCAGCTTCTTCTTTGGAAAACATTTCGCATAGATATTGTTCCCCAGACTGATCCGCATAAGAAAGCAGCGCTTTGCGGAAAAATTCGTTTGTTTTCTCATCCATACCAGGCATGGTGTTTAATATGCGCATAATTTCATGCGTATTTCCGGCAAGCTTTGGATTTTTCATAAACTGTGCAATTTCGTACTCATCCGTGAGACTAAGGCCGACTGCATGTAAGAAGTCATCATACAGTGAGCCGTTTATAAAACGCTTTGGCTCAAAACGGCGGACAATGATATTTTCTTTGCCTACAATAGAAGCAATTTTATGCAAATGTGAGCCGTAATTCATTTTAAACGCATTTGTTTTTTGTGTTAAATAATCCATCCATGTTTGGGAAGAACCGTCTGCTTTTACATTTTGATTCCATCCAGAGTTTAAATAGGAATCCTGCCTGCGGAAATATACGATGATTTTAACCTGGAATCCGCCTTCGCTTGCTTCCTTTAGCAAGGACTGCCACATAATCTTTTGCTGCTTAAAACTCCGTGACCAAATGATTTCATCTGAGAGAATGATATTTGGATAGCGCTCAAATAAATGTCGGATCTGGTCCATAGCTTCGCGAAATGTACCAGTCCTGTTTTCGTAATCTTCTGCGATGAGAAAATGGGCATTGCGGTTAATGGATTTATTTTCATAACGATAAGAAAAGATAGGGTAGCAGTAGCCCTTTTGCTCAAGCACTTTTTGGTTATCATTACAGAATTTTTGGATCGCAGTTGTGCCGGTTTTTGCGGTTCCAATGTGTACATATAGTGTATTCATAGTGTTCTTCCCTTTCTACGTTCTGTATAATTGTGAAATATGGCTGCACCTTGTCCCCATATTCGCTAACAGTAAATCTGCAATGGTCAGCGCAGCCATAGATTCTACAACTACGACAGCACGTGGTACGACCACTGGGTCATGGCGGCCTTTTATCTGTACAGTAATGTTATTCCCCTGCCTTGAAATCGTATCTTGCGCAGCATAGATGGAAGGGGTAGGTTTAAAAGCAGCCCGGAAAATGATTTCAGATCCATCGCTGATCCCGCCTAAAATGCCGCCGGCATGGTTGGTCTTTTTACAGACGCGTCCTTTGTCATCCGAATAAAAGCTGTCATTGTGCGCTGTGCCTTTCATATGCGCAGCCTGAAAACCGCTGCCGATTTCAAATCCTTTTACTGCGCCAATCGAAAAAATTGCTTTGGCAAGATTTGCGTCTAATTTGTCAAACACAGGCTCGCCGATACCGGCAGGAACGCCCGTAATACAGCATTCCACAACGCCGCCGGAAGAATCGTGCGCCTGGATGCATTCTTGTAAATATTCCTGGGCGCATTTTGCAGCCGCTTCGTCCGGCATACGGAGTGCATTTTCATTTATTTGTGAGAGATCAAACCGGGCAGGGTCAATCGCTACAGGCCCAATACTCTTTACATAAGTACAAAAGGAAATGTCTAAGGTACCAAGCAGCTTGGCAGCAATTGCACCAGCAGCTACACGGCCGGCTGTTTCTCTTGCAGAGGAGCGGCCGCCGCCGCGGTAATCGCGGAAACCATATTTTTGGTCAAAGGTATAATCTGCATGGCCAGGCCGGTAATAGGATGCGATTTCACGGTAATCAGCAGAACGCTGGTTTTTGTTGCAGATAGCCAGCGAAATAGGAGTACCAGTTGTTTTCCCCTCAAATACGCCGGATTGGATGACTACCATATCGTCCTCCTTGCGCGGGGTAGAAAATTTAGACTGTCCGGGTTTGCGGCGGTCTAAGTACGCCTGGATGTCTTCTTCACATAGAGGCAGACCTGCCGGGCATCCGTCAACAACAGCCCCGATCCCTGCTCCATGAGATTCGCCCCAGGTAGTAATTTTAAAATGAGTTCCAAAAGTTGATCCTGACATAATTATGTTCCCTATTCTTTTTACTTCATCTTTATTTACTTCAGTGTGAGTGTGCAAATACGCACTTGTTCATATTGTATCTTTATTTGGCAAAAATATCAACAAATTTCAAATTTTTTCACTATACAAAACAGGCAGAAAGCGATATATTAGAAAGAAATAAGCAGTCTTTTTATATGCTGTCAAAACGAAAGCAGTTCGTTTGCCGATGTGGTGAAAAACTTGTACAGCCTGAAAGCTGTCAAGATTTCGTGTGCTCAGATGGGAATCTGACAAGCTGCCTGCGGTATTCGTCTGGTATGTCACGTCCCCCTTTTGCAATGCAAAGGGCCCGGTAGACAGCGTCAGCAAACAGGTGCTTTTCAAAGAAATCCATTTGCGCGGCGGACAAGATGCGTGAGGCGTCTTTGGCCTGCCCTAAAAGCGGAATACCAGACTGCTTTTTTATACAAGAAAGCAGCTCTTTTGACTGCCTGCGAAAACCAAGGATGCGGGCATATGGGACATAAAAGCGGCTGCGCCAGGCGTCATAATCCTCCTGGCAGATGCCTAATAGGATATGCATCAGACAGCGGCTGATTCTTGTATAAGTAAGATCTTTTGATTTTAAAAGCGTACAAAATTGTGAAACATCTGTATAGGAATTCAGGTTTTTACAAATTTTATTTGAAAACGGTACCGTGCAGTCAGCAAAACGTTCAAATCCATTTGCAGCGTTTTCCAACAGGCAGTAATGCAGCATCTGTGAACAGTCTGCGGGAAATAAAAACGGGCTGGCAGCCTGATATGTTTCCAACAGGCGGTACGAAGCAGACGGTAAGGCAGTCTGCAGGGGAGAAAGACTCTGGCATGGATGTTTGCATAACCAGCTGCGTATGGAACGGGCAGAAGCATACGTACCAGAAAGCTGATTGGAATGATAGCCCTCTCCGATGCGCAAAACCGGATGCAGCCAGATGTCTGGCGCTAAATGGTGTGCGGCTCTTTGATATTCGAGCGCTAAAATGTTATTCGGGCTTTGTAAGATTTGAGCAATGCTGCAAGCGTCTGTCTTTGGGAGCAGCATTTGCAGTGCAGACTCCCTTGCAGCAGCGTAATTCATCCCCTTTTTTAAGCACTGATTTTGCATCTGCACATAGGCAGCAGGTTCTTGCTGCAAAAGGGCGCATATTTTTTCTAATAAATACGAATCTGGGGTTTCGCAGCCATAACATAAAGCAGTTACGCATCCTAACTGCCCAAGCAGGGCAATGCTGGCATGGGCAAAATATTCCGCACTTGCCGTAGACCAAAGTGGCGGTAACTCTAACACCAGATCCGCTCCGGCAGACAGCGCCATTTGCGCACGTGTCCATTTATCCATAAGCGCTGGCTCGCCGCGCTGCACAAAATTGCCGCTCATGACAATGAGTAAAAAATCAGCATTTGTTTCTTCTTTGGCGCGTGCAAGCTGGTAGGCATGCCCATTATGAAACGGATTGTATTCAGCAATAATTCCAGTAATTTTCATTTTTTGGCCTTTCTTTCATACGATCTGTCAGCTTTTTTACGTTTTTGACAAATCTGTACCATAGTATAGCATTTATAAAAAGGAAAGGCAATGCAAGAAAAACAGAGAAAAAGCAGATAAGAAAAAACAGAGAAAAAAAGTAAAGAAAAGGAAAGGCAATGTAAGAAAAACAG
>CANDJR010000114.1 GCA_947385105.1 uncultured Eubacterium sp. | reverse complement strand
TCTCGACCTTGGCAAGGTCGCGCGTTACCAACTACGCCACTATCGCATGTCGTTCTCTCGAACACAAGTAATACTATATACTATGATCTGGAAAATGTCAATAGAAAATTTAAAAATTTTACAGGTATAAAAGTACGTTCTTTACATAAAATAAGAATAAGCAGATAATGGAGAGACAGCCTATGAGTACAAAAACCAAAATTGTTGTATTACATATGAGAGAAGTCATTTATACTGCAATCTTTGCGGCACTTGCTATTTTATTGGTTTTACTGCTGGTTTTCATGTTCCGTTCCGGAAAAAAGGGAGATGGGGCGGCGGAGACGATGGGGTATGTATCAGGTGTCTATACTTCGTCCATTGTATTAAATAATCAGACAATGGATGTCAAAGTGGTAGTGGATGACAACCGAATCAACGCCATTTCCTTAGATAACCTGGATGAAACTGCAGCAGCAATGTATCCGCTGATGCAGCCTGCTTTAGACAGTATCAGCCAGCAAATTTATGAAAAACAGTCTACCGAAGGCATTACTTATGATGAAGCAAACCAGTACACCTCAATGGTATTGCTGAATGCAATTAAAGATGCGCTGTCAAAAGCACAAGCGGAGACTGACAGCGAATAAAAAAAGGCAGCGTTCCAAATCAATGAAGAAAGGACGCTGCTTTTTTATCGATTTTATTCCTGCGGGCAATAAGTCAAGCAGATGCGCTTGCGCGAATATTTGGCGAATGCCGCGGGGCATAAAGTACTTAAGAGCTTAAACTTGTCATATAGTCACTGATGGCTTCAACATTTACTTCCGTATAAGAAGCCGGCTTGCTTGCTTCATATCTGCTATATGCGGAAAAGCCAATCCAGCCGACGATCGCAACTGCGGCAACACATCCGAGTGCGCGGTAGAAAAGAAGTGCCTGTTTTTCTTTTTGCAGCTGTTTTTTGCGGTTATATTTTTCTTTTTTATAGTTGTCTACTTTTTGTTGGCTCATTGTGAATATCTCCTATTCTAAAACTTGTATTGTTGTGGTACAATAGATGCGAATGGCATCTGCCATTAGTTTTGATTATAACTGATTTCCATTCATTTGTGGAGTCTAAATTATAATTTTTTTATGAAATAATTGTGAAATGACTGGAAAAGGACTTGCCAAACGCGTGGAAATGATTTAAAAATGAAGAAAGGAATAGAATCGGAACACTATGAAAACAGGAATTATTTTTGACATGGATGGAACTTTATGGGATAGTGCGAAACAGGTGGCACAGGCGTGGAGCAGTGTTACGGTTGAAAAGCTTGGAAAAGCAGTTACTACGCAAGACATGTACCGTGTCATGGGCATGCCGATGGACAAGCTGGCATTGACGCTGTTTCCAGGCCACGAATTATCAGAGCTAATGCCTGTCATGGAAGAAAGCGGCAGGGTAGAAAATGAGTATCTAAAAGAGCATGGTGCTTCGCTTTATCCGGATTTGACAGATACCCTAAATATACTGGCACAAAGCTATCCTTTGTATATTGTCAGCAACTGTCAGGCTGGTTATATAGAAGCATTTTTATCACATTATCATCTGGAAACCTATTTTCAGGATTTTATCTGCTTTGGAACCAATGGTCTGCAAAAAGGGGAAAACATCGCGCTTATGATAAAACGTAACAAACTAGATCATGCCTTCTATGTTGGAGATATCCAGGCAGATTACGAAGCTGCACTAGCAGGCGGCGCAGATTTTATCCATGCTGCCTATGGATTTGGAACCATTGATGCCAAAGTGCCTACCATACAGACATTCGCACAGCTGCCAGGGCTGCTGCAGACGCTGTTTTCTGATTTGCAAATCAGCGGCAAAAATGCTAAAATGTGTTAGCGGGAAAAAGAACGTAAGAAACATGAAAATGTGTTAGCGAATGGTAAGAACATAAGAACGCATTACCATGACAAAAGAAGGGATTGAGATATGAAAAGGGACAAATGCAAAAAAATAGTACTTGCAGCATTAGCCGGATGCCTGCTTTTTTTGCCAATACAGGCTGCTATGCCGCAAATGCCTGTTAGCGCTACAGCAATTGGACAGACATCTGATGCAGGTGACAGCAAGTTGCGTGAATTTGATATTAAACCAGGTACGCTGAATCCGGCGTTTTCACCGGACACCTTAGAGTATACAGCTACTGTAGAGTCAGATGTTACTTCCATAGAAGTCAGGGCAATTCCGCGTTCTGCAAGCGGTACGATTGCTTCTGTAGAAGGCGCGCGTGAGCTAAAGCCAGGGGTTAATACGATTAAAGTAACCTGCTCTGCACAAAATTATTCTGTCAGCGTCTATACAATTACGGTGACAGTCGGCGATGCAAATGCAGGGATGCAGCAGCCAGATCCTGCGACGCAAAATATGCCGCAAGGCACACAAACGAATGCTGATGACGGCACACAGGACGATCAGCAGAACGAACCTATCGATCCAGCGTCAGATACACAAAAAGAACAGAGTAAATCCAAAAAGAAAAAGAAGAAAAAAGCGTCTGCACTTGTCGGATCAATTGCATTAGATGGGACAGTTACTCTAAATGCAGCTACGTACAAGCTGTCAAATAACTTTACTTATGGTTCTTATAGCCAGGATATACCGTCCGCATTTGGGGAAGGCTCTTTGCAGATTGGGAGTACTACGTACCAAACGCTGAAATGTGAAGCAAATGGCGTCCAGTTAGTTTATATGGAAAATACAGACGGTCAAGGCTCCACAGGTTTTTACTATTACGATGAAGTACAAAATACAATTGAACGTTTTAAATATACAGGAACTGGGGATAATTTTGTCGTATTTATTAATGCCGCCAGGACACAGCTGCCGGATGGTTACGAAAATACAACGTTTACGCTGCCTTCAGGCAAAGAAGTAGCTGCATACCAAAATGCGAATGATCCGCAGATGCAGGATTATTATTTGATTTACGGCATTCATTCGGATGGCAGTGACGGCTGGTATTTCTTTGATAAGAAGCAAGAAACGTATATGCGCTATGTGCAGACTGCTTCGCCAAGCCCTTTGCCAGAGGAAGAAGAAGGCATAGAACCAAGCGTGTCGCTTGATAAATATAATCTTTTAAATGAAAAATATACAGATTTAAAAGATAAAATGGTAAAAGTTGTCAGTGTTTTTGCAATTGGCATTGTACTGCTGATTATTTTATTTACTGCATTGCTGATGCGCGGCAAAGACAATGACGAAGATGAAGCAGGTTCAGAACAAAAAGACCGCAGGCAGGTTTCCAAAAAGCTGAAAAAGACGCAAAAGCAGCCGGAAACCATTTCCAAAAGCTCTCTTGCTGCAGGCAGAATGTTAGGAGGCAAGACGGTAAAAGGAGATTCGAAAAAGGTAACAAAGACAATCACGGCAGAAACAGGCAGGCTGAATACTGACACACCAGAGCAAATCCATGCACAGACGCAGCAGCCATTCGAGCAGCAGCCAGCATCTGTACGCAGCCAGTCAGAGCAGCCTTCGGATCGCAGCCAGCTCGTGCAAAAGCGGCGTGAACTGGAAGTATCTCCACAGGTAGCCCGTGAATCAGAACGGTATATGCAGCAGAGCCGCAGACAGGTAAGGCGCAGCAGGCTGGAGCAGGAGACAGAAGCAGAGATGTCCGCGCCGTTACAAAGGCCGCAGACAGGCATGGCAGCAAATACAGAGCCGGAATTATCCGGACAGGCAAGCGCACAAGAGCCAGAACAGCCAGGGCATACACAGGCACTTCGGCGGGGCTTGCTGCAAAAGGATTCTTCAGCTGGTTCGGAAGATTCGGTACGCCTGGCAGCGGAAAAAATGCGGCAGTCAATGCAGCGTCCAGCTACAAAAATGCAGCCGTCAGATCCCGATCCAATGGATGAGTGGGAGATAGAAGAATCAGCCGCAGGCCGCAAACCGCAAAAGCTGCATAAGAAAAAACGAAGCCTCATAGAGGACGATATGGACATTATGGATTTGAATGATTTATAAAAAAGAAAAAGGGTTACGGAGTGAACAGTAACGAAAAAGGCAAGGCTTAAGGAAGACAGAACTTTGGAGGAAGAATGAATGCGTAAACCATATACCGCAAAAGCGCAAAAGGCGTTAGATATTGCGGGAAAGTTATCAAAAAATCTGCAGCATAATTATATAGGGACAGAGCATATCCTATTAGGGCTTATACGGGAAGGTACAGGT
This sequence comes from uncultured Eubacterium sp., assembly GCA_947385105.1. Lineage (GTDB taxonomy): Bacteria > Bacillota > Clostridia > Lachnospirales > Lachnospiraceae > Eubacterium_J. Next base: position 6,451 of record CANDJR010000114.1, on the reverse strand, counting down.
GTAGCTGCGCAGATATTAATGGATAATGGCGTCGAGGAGGCCCAGCTGCTGCAGCTGATAGAGGAATTAATTGCACCTTCATCAGCTGGCACAGCAATTGCTGAGCGGGATGGTTATACACCAAAGACAAATATTATTTTAGAAATGGCAGCAAAAGAAGCACAGCGCTTTAAAAGCGAGCATGTGGGCACAGAGCATTTGCTGCTTGCGATTATAAAGTCTGTGGACTGTGCAGCATCCCGTCTCTTAAATACAATGAGCATAAATCTGCAAAAAATGTATGTAGATATCTTAGTTGCTATGGGAGAAGATACGAGCCTGTATAAAGAGGATTTCCAAAATGGAAAGCCGATCCGCAGAAAAGCAGAAACTACAACCATGTTAGATCAGTATTCCAGGGATCTGACCAGGCTGGCAGCAGAAAATGAATTAGATCCTGTCATTGGCAGGGAGCATGAGATCGAGCGTGTGATTCAGATTTTGAGCAGGCGCGGGAAAAACAATCCCTGCCTGATCGGTGAACCAGGCGTTGGCAAAACAGCGATTGTAGAAGGTCTTGCACAACGCATTATTTCTGGAATTGTGCCGGATACTGTGGCAGATAAGCGTGTAGTAACGCTGGATTTATCTGGTATGATTGCAGGCTCGAAATACAGAGGAGAATTCGAAGAACGTATCAAGCGGGTCATTCATGAAGTAGTATCTTCTGGAAACATTATTTTATTTATTGATGAAATTCATACGATTATTGGCGCGGGAAGTGCAGAAGGGGCAATTGACGCTTCAAATATTTTAAAGCCTGCAATGGCACGCGGAGAAATACAGCTCATTGGAGCAACTACAGTGGAAGAATATCGGAAATACGTAGAAAAGGATGCAGCCTTAGAGCGTCGTTTCCAGCCAGTCATGGTAGATGAACCTACTGTAGATCAGACGATTGATATTTTAAAAGGACTGCGCGGCCGCTATGAGGAGCATCATAATGTTACGATTTTAGAAGAAGGGCTTGCTGCTGCGGCAAAACTATCAGATCGGTATATCAATGACCGTTTCCTGCCGGATAAAGCGATCGATTTAATTGACGAGGCATCTTCCAAGGTGCGCTTAGGCGGTTTTTTGCTTTCCGACAAACAAAACGAGCTGGAACAGCAGATGCGTGAGCTGGAAGAACAGTTAGAGCAGGCATTAATTGATCAGCAATTTGAGCAGGCATCGCAAATCAAAGCAGAGCGTGATCAATGTAAAAAAGAATATGATAAAATCATAAAGCGTTATCAAAAGAATCAGGTAAAAAAGAAGCTGACAGTTGGTGAAAATGAAATTGCTGACATTGTATCCGGCTGGACAAAAATACCTGTTAAAAAACTGACAGAGGGCGAGGCAGAACGGTTACAGAAGCTGGAAAAAATCCTGCATAAACGTGTTATCGGGCAGGAAGAAGCAGTGAGTGCTGTTGCAAGGGCAGTTCGCAGGGGACGGGTAGGATTAAAAGATCCAAACCGTCCAATTGGTTCATTTTTGTTTTTAGGCCCTACAGGTGTCGGAAAGACAGAGATATCAAAAGCGCTGGCAGAAGCAATGTTTGGCGATGAACAGGCAATTGTGCGTGTGGATATGTCAGAATATATGGAAAAGCACAGTGTATCTAAGCTTATCGGCTCTCCGCCTGGCTATGTTGGTTACGACGAGGGCGGGCAGTTAAGCGAAAAAGTACGACGTCGCCCATATTCTGTGATTTTATTTGATGAAATTGAAAAAGCGCACCCAGATGTCTTTAATATTTTGCTGCAGGTATTAGATGACGGCAGGATTACAGACGCGCAGGGACGAAAGGTGGATTTTAAAAATACGATTATCATTATGACCTCCAATGCTGGGGCACAGGCAATTGTAGAGCCAAAAAAACTGGGCTTTGCATCTGCTGATGACGAAAAGCAGGACTATGAGCGCATGAAGGGCGGAGTCATGGAGGAAGTAAAACGCATTTTCAAACCAGAATTTATTAACCGTATTGATGAGATTTTAGTGTTCCGCATGCTGAATAAGGATGATATGCGCAAGATCGTTACACTGATGACGAAAAACCTTGTGGAACGCTGCAAGGCACAGCTGCAAATCAACCTGGTAATTCGGGATACTGCAAAACTATATGTAGTAGAAAAGGCATATAATCCAAAGTTTGGTGCAAGGCCGCTGCGCCGTGTCATCCAGACAGAGATCGAAGACAAACTGGCGGAAGAAATTCTTTCCGGAAAGGTGAAAAAGGGAAGTACGGTAACAATTGGAACAAAAAATAAGGAAATCAGTTTTTCCTGATAAAGAAATCCTGATAAAGAAATGAAATAGTTACTGAGAACAGAGTGAACAGTAAACAATAAATAAAAAGAAAATAAATAAAAAAGAAAAGGGTGGCGCGTAAGCGGCAAGGTGTTGTATAATAAAATAAAACACAGTTCCTAAATACACAAATGACTGGAGGATAAAAAAATGGGTGTAATTAGCGAATTAATTCGTACAGAAGCAGATGGAACAATTAGCTTTGGGGATTATTCATTAGCTTCTAAGACAAAAAAGGATCATTTTGTGCATGGTGGTGATTCTTATAAAGTAAAAACATTCCGGGAAATTACCAAACTGGAATGCAATGAAATGTTTGTATACGAATCGGTACCAGGCACTGCGGTCAGCGGGCTGCGTACAACACAAGACGAGGTAACATTTCAGGTAGAAGGCCCGGAGGATGCAGAAATTACATTGGGCTTAGCTGATTCTACAGAGTATGAGGTATACATTGATAATGAAAATGTAGGTACGATGAAAACGAATTTGGGCGGTAAGCTGACTCTTAGTGTTGTGCTGGAGGCGGATCATTTGGTTACCGTGCGGATTGTAAAAAAATAGATCAGGATACATGCCGTTTTGCCATGTACTGATAAAACAAGCAGCGACTGCAATGGAAGGCATTGCATAGCTGCTTGTTTTTCTAAGTAATTTATACAAGGAGGATCATATGGCAAAAGCAAAGAACATATATTTTTGTCAGGAATGCGGACACGAGTCATCTAAATGGCTCGGACAATGCCCAGGGTGCAAGCAGTGGAATACCTTTGTAGAAGAAGTAGTAGAGCACAAAAAAAGTACTGTATCACAAAAGCTGATTTCTGCTGCGAAGCCAGTACCATTAGATGAGATTGTTATGAAACAAGAGGACCGCTTTTCCAGTGGATTTCCGGAATTAGATCATGTGCTTGGCGGCGGGATTGTGCCTGGATCTTTGGTGTTAGTAGGCGGTGATCCAGGAATTGGCAAGTCTACCTTGCTCCTGCAGGTTTGTCAGAACCTGGGCGCGCAGCAAGTCAGAGTGCTTTATATATCCGGAGAAGAATCGCTGCAGCAGATTAAGCTGCGGGCGCAGCGTATCGGCAGCTTTTCAGGCAGCCTTACGCTATTTTGCGAAACAAACTTGGAGCTTATTGACGAGGTGATCCGCCGGGAAAAACCGCAGGTAGTCATCATTGATTCGATCCAGACCATGTACAGTGAAAGCATTGCCTCCTCTCCAGGCAGCGTGTCACAGGTGCGGGAAGCAACCAGTGCGTTTATGCAGCTTGCGAAAGGAAACGGGATAACGATTTTTCTTGTTGGACATGTGACAAAGGAAGGGGTCGTGGCTGGCCCGCGTGTATTGGAGCATATGGTGGATACTGTGCTCTATTTTGAAGGAGACAGACATGCGACATACCGGATTTTGCGGGGTGTGAAAAACCGCTTTGGTTCGACAAATGAGATCGGTGTTTTTCAGATGCAGGAGCAGGGTTTGGTGGAAGTGGAAAATCCTTCGGAATATATGCTGAGCGGCAAACCGGAGGGGGCATCAGGCTCGGTTGTTGCGTGCCTGATGGAAGGGACAAGGCCGATGCTGTTAGAAGTACAGGCGTTAGTCTGCCGCAGCAGCTTTGGTATTCCGCGGCGTACAGCCGCTGGTACGGATACGAACCGTGTGAATTTATTAATGGCTGTTTTGGAAAAGCGCTTTAATATGCGCCTTGGTGAGTGCGATGCGTATGTTAATATTGCGGGCGGTATGAAGATGAATGAACCGGCTTTAGATTTAAGTATCGTGTTAGCAATTATATCCAGTTATAAGGATTGCTGTATTGATGAAAAAACGATTTGCTTTGGAGAGGTTGGCTTAAGCGGGGAGGTACGCGCGGTCAGCATGGCAGCACAGCGTATCCAGGAGGCGCATCGAATGGGGTTTACGACCTGCATCCTGCCAAAGGTAAGTATTGACACTATAAAAAAGCCAGAAGGCATGACACTCATAGGCGTGAAAAACGTACAAGAGGCCGTGCGCAGGATTTTGTAGGAGAAAAAGATACAAATTTAAGCAGCTTTTGGATGTTTTGACTAAAAATACTGTTTTATTTTCCAATAATTTTCTATCATTTCTTTGAAAAATACTTCAATTAAATCGAAGAATGCTTTATAATATATTAGATAACCAGCATATATTACTCCGGCGGTTAAATATCGACGTTTTTACTTGCTTAAATTTCCATCTGCCGCGTTGTCATCAATCGTTGTAGCACTCGCTACAACTCATTCTTCCGCCTTGCAGATGAAAATTTATTCTGCGCAAAATTCGTCGACATTTAACCGCCGGAGTAATAGATAAAAAATATTCGGGAGTCACTTTAGGGAGAAAGGAGGGAGGAGATGTTTGATTTTTTTAGAAAAAAGACTTCCAGTAAACCGAAAGCAGCAGTATTTGTTGATTATGAACATTGGTATTATGGATATCACAACAAAGTTCAGATGAAGCCAAATATAGAAGAATGGCTGGATGAGTTAAAGCAGGAGTTTGAAGTAGATAAGCTTTATATTTTTGGAGATTTTTCAGAGCCGAAAATCGGGACTGAATTGGAAAAGTTAAAGGAACTGACAGACAATGTGGTTCATACGGCGAGCACAAAGGAAGGCGTAGACAAGGATTTTACAGATATAATTATTCTAGATACAATTTACCGCAGCATGGCGGAGAAAAATGATGACAGTGTATACGTTCTTTTTACTGGTGATGCTCATTTTACAAAAGTTGTGGAATATCTAAAAGAAAAAAATAAGAAAGTAGTCATCTATGGCGTGCGCTTTGCGTTTAGTAATGCGCTTAAATCCGTTGCAACCAGCTATGTAGAAATGCCAAGGCAGGAACAGGAGCGCAACCATTATAATGATTTGATTCTTGTGAGTCTGGATCGTTTAAGAAAGAAAAATGCAGGAAGAAAACCTTCTTATTGGAAGACGATCGAAAGTGTAGCTTCTTATAACCATGTACCCAAAAATCGTGTGAAAGTTGCGTTGGACGGGATGATTAACCAAAAATACATTGAAGTTATTTCGAAAAAAGCGGGAAAGGACCGCGAATATACACATTTACTGTTAGAAGTAAACTGGGAACAGCTGTGCGCTGACGGCTTATGGGAAATCTGATATAGACAGCGCAGATTTTGCAGAAAAAGAAAACAGCCTGGTTGTAATTGCTCAATTGTTGGATTCATGATATTTGGAGGATGAAAAAGTGTTTCATGTTTATGCATGGCTTGTAGTAAATGGTTTTATCCATACAGAAAAATTTAAACAAATATTTGATTGGCTGGTTCAAGCAGCAAAAGAGCAGGGCTGTTTGTTGGAAATAAAGACGAATACAGAGCTATTGCCGATGTTTTCTATGGGAAATAAGTACTCTGGCGCTCTTGCCGGGGAAATGGCGCAGGATACGCATTCAGCCAGACAGGCAGTGTCTGGCTGGTTGGATGCAGGTAGTAGCAAGAGGCCGGATGCATGGCATGGCAAGCGCAGGCCGCAGTTTGTGATTTTCTGGGATAAGGATATCCGTCTGGCACGGTTACTGGAAAAAAGCGGGCTGCGGCTTTTTAATTGTGCGCAGGCAATTGAAACATGTGATGATAAGTCACGTACATTTATAGAGCTGCTTTCACATCAGATTCGGATGCCTTTGACAATCATTGGGCCAAAAACTTTTCGGCCGCAGGGTTATTTGGAATTATCGTTTTTAGATGAGATAGAAAGCAGAATCGGTTACCCAATGATTATCAAAGAATGCTATGGCTCATTTGGACAGCAGGTATATCTTTCACACAGGCGACAGGAAACAGAGGATATTTTGCATCAAATACAAAACCGTCCCTGTCTGTTTCAGGAATATATTGAAAATTCCAAAGGGCGTGATATTCGGATTCAAATGGTAGGCAGCCGGGCAGTAGCTGCGATGTACCGTTATCATGAAACGGATTTTCGCGCGAATATTACTGGAGGCGGCAGCATGAAGCCATATGAGCCAGATAAGATGCAGATAACAATGGCTCAGACTGTTATGCAGGCACTCAAGTTGGATTTTGCTGGGATTGATATTCTATTTGGGGAGGAA